>DATESB010000133.1:0-2652 GCA_035271065.1 Lachnospiraceae bacterium
AACCCATGAAAGGAAGAGAGGCATATATGCGATAGTCTGAACACATTTTTTAAATCTCTTGAAGCGAAGTTCATTCAAAATAAGAGCAAAGATAATCGGAACCGGAAAACCAACAATCAAATCCAATATATTCAGCAGCAAAGTATTTCTCAATGCATAGAGAAAATCTCTGTTAGAAAAAGCCTTAATGAAATACTCCATACCGAAATAATCTGCCCATGGCATTTCGAGAACACTCTTTCCAATCTTAAAATCTTTGAATGCAATCTGAACAAACCACATGGGTTCATACTTGAATACAAAGAAGAAAATCATTGGAAGAAGAAGCAAAGCATATAACTGCCAGTATCTTCTTATGTAGGCTTTCCCATTTTCCTTTTTTCTCTTCTTTGCCTCTGCGGTCACAGTTGCTGCCACGGCTTTCATACAGCCACCTCCAAATTATAATTTCAACTAACTTATCAAACTAATCTCAACCAATTCATATTCGTTCTCAACTGGTATACAAGTATATTAGCACACAAATATGCATTTGTCTAAACGTAAAAACAGCCAAAATATTTTTCTATTTTGGCTGTTTTGCACAAAAGTATTGCAAATACTACTCTATTTCATTCAATTAGTAACAACTAGTTCTTAAAATACTCCGGATATTTCTTACGGATTTCGGCTTCATCAATCTGGTAACGGTTCAGGTGTTTTTCTACCAACTGGCTTGCCTGTACCGGATCATGATGTCGGATTGCTTCCAACATCATACGATGATCATTAACAATCTTCATATCCTTGACTGCCACCATGGAAAGTGTTCTGACACGGTCATAATGAATCATCAGAGTACTCTTCATCGCATAAATTCGTTCCTTTTTCGTCATACTGAAGATCATCTTGTGAAACTCATTATCCAGTTCCAGTATCTTATCTGCTGCTACATTCTGCAAATAGTATTCCTGCAACTTCACATTATCCTCTAACAATGCAATGTCCTCTTTGGTTGCCATGGAACACGCAAGTTCGATGACTGCCGTATCCAAAACCTTACGCATGAATCTGGATTCTTCCACCAAATCCCCGTCAATTAATGCAATATAACTTCCCCGCTGCGGATATATCTCCACAATTAATGCTTTATTCAAATCAATGATTGCTTCACGCACCGGAGTTCTGCTAATTCCCAACTCTCGCGCAAGTTCATTTTCACTGATGCTGCTGCCGGGCTTTAATTCCAACGAAATAATGTTTTCCTTCAACATCCGAAATGCATAATCTCTGGCAGTCTCACCTGCCAATTTATTTGTAATCTGCATCATGTCCTCCAACTATGTATCATAAATATTCAACTTGTATACTACCATTCTACAGGACAATTATATCTGATTACATTGCATTTGTCTAGTGAATTATCGCCTCACGTGGTCAGCGTCAGATTTACTCCAATGTAAACTGCTCCACAATTCCGGTTAATTGTCTTACACAATTCAAACTCTCAGATACCAAATCATAAGTCTGACTTGTTTTGCTCACCATATCAGTGGTCTTTCCTGCAATATCGGTAACACCGATTGTTGATTCACCCACGGTAGAATTAATTCCTGATAGAGCATCTGCAATGGTTGTAATAGACTCTGTCAAACTTTCAATCGAAGTATAAATGTCATTCATGCTGTTCTCAAATTGAGTTGCATCCTGATTATACTGCTCACCAACCTGCATAAACTCGTTGTAATCGTTCAAAACTGTCTGCTCCAAGAAACTCGTTGTCTCTTCCAGGCATTCAGACATATTACCAACTGCATGGTTCACTTCACCTACAATTGAATTGATATCATTGACTGCTTTTGATGTTTGTTCTGCCAAATTACCGATTTCAGTAGCAACTACTGCAAAGCCTCTTCCCGCTTCACCGGCTCTTGCCGCCTCGATACTTGCATTTAATGCTAACAGGCTTGTCTGTGATGAAATCGCCATAATTGCTTCTGTCAACTCATTAATCTTATCAACTGCCTTGGAACCTTCAATAGCACTGTCCGCCTTAACCTTAACCGAATCATAAATCTGTTTCGTTTTATTACTTGCTTCAATTGTTGTAGCTCTCAATGCATTTGCTCTGCTCATAACTTCATTTGACATCTTAGCACCCTCTGATGAGAGTTGTCCGATATCTGCAGCACCTGACTTCATGTAGCCAATATTACCGTAAATGGTTTCTGCAGTTGCTGCCGTCTCCTGCATGCCTGCTGCCAGCTGCTCTGTTGTTGCAGAGTTGTCGGTACACATACTGTTAACCACATTCGTTACATTCTGAAGTGAATTTACATTCTCGGCAATTCGGTCACTTGCCGCATCAATACTCTTAACAATATCGCGTAACTTACCACGCATCTCACGAATGGTTCTTGCCATCTCTCCGGTTTCATCTCCGCGCTTACAAATTACTTCGCTTTCCGGGTTTCTTCTAAAATTAAAATCTGCCGTATCAGATATAATTTTCGTCAATTTCTTGATTGGTTTAATCATTGTCCCACCAATCACAAAAGCATATGCTCCGATAACAACAATAATCATCACTGCTGCACCAATTCCGTTATACACCACTCTGTTAATCGGTGCCATAACATCTGCTTCATCCGCTGTCACTACCAATATTCCTTT
>DATESB010000134.1:0-30851 GCA_035271065.1 Lachnospiraceae bacterium
ATAATCATCAAAATACTTAATAGCCTTTGCATAGCCGTCTATATCGTTTCTATGACCGTAAAGCATATCATAATCCACTAAATTTACAAAGCAAAGTCCTTCGAATTCTTTATTCATATAATCAAGTGTCTTGTTAATACCGTCCGCATTTCCTGTTGTATACACATATTCCGAAATACCTTTACCTGCAAAAATATCCTTGATTTTCCCGACTCCGATCGTAGTATATCCGGCAGCCTGCAAATCATCCAGCATCGTCGGTTTTGGAGGCAGCAAAGAGAAATCATGCCTATTCGATGTTCTGGTATAGTTTCCGCTCTCCCCCACAAATGGGCGCGCAATGACTCTGCCCACACCGTATTCTCCCACAAGCATTTCGCGAGCCTGTCTGCAATATTCATATAGCTGTTCCAGAGGAACCACATCTTCATGTGCTGCAATCTGAAATACACTGTCTGCCGATGTATATACAATTAAATCACCTGTTCTGACATGCTCATCACCGTAATCTTTGATGACTTCTGTGCCTGAATAAGGCAGATTACACAACACACCGCGTCCGGTCAACTCGCAAAACTGTTTCAGCACTTCTTCGGGAAATCCATTCGGAAAAGTAGGCATTGGTTTCTCGGAAACAATACCTGCAATCTCCCAATGTCCTATGGTAGTATCCTTCCCCTTTGACTTCTCAGTCATACGTCCATATACACCCAGAGGCACATCCACACCCTTGGCACAATTCACCCCATCAATATTGAAGAAGCCAAGGCTTCGCAGATGTTCCGCTGAAAAATAGGAACTGGTTGAACAGGACTTTAACGTATTTGCTCCTTTATCTCCATAAGCCTCGGCATCAGGCATCTCACCGATACCGAGACTATCCAATACAATTAAAAATACTCTTTTTTTCATATGCCGCTCCTTTTTTGAGGAGTATCCCATAGGAAACCCTCTCCTCAATTATTTCACCCAAACGTTAGGCGCTTACGCTTTATCCATATTAACACATTTCTGTTTTCATTTCTACTGATAAGATGTACTTTTGAACGTACTTTTTTACTCTACCACTTCAATTGGCGTAATTACAAGATTTTCAGGCGGAATTCCTGTTTTGCGCTTGATGACATCCTCTATCTGTGCACGTTCAGCATCAGATAACTCATAAGAATTGACCAGTACATCTGCCATTCCGTCTGATATGCTGACCACAACATCTGTAAATCCCTTTGCAGATAACAGAATTTCTGCTGCTGTCTCACGCTCAGCAATATCAACCATAGAAATCATACTGTCGATTGCTTCCTGCTTCTGCGTATCGGTCACAACTGCGCTGTTAATCACTTCAAGCAACGTTTCTTTATTTTTGGCACGCGTTTGCTCTTTTAACAATTTCGCACCGGAGGCAACTCCTGCACTGCTCTGTGTGAGTGCACTTGTAAATACAGCCTCTCCCGGCTCTTCCGTTTCCGGAAGTCCTGCATCTGCCTCTGCATCCATACTTTCAATTTCAGAAAGCATATTTTCTGAAATATTCTGCTCAGCTATGTAGATATCCTCATCGGATATATCCATGGCAAATGCATCTTCTTCCTCAGCCGCCACAGATGCTTCCGCATTTACCTCCACTGCCTCTCCCGTGGCAAATGATGCGGCTTCCTCCTGTTCAGGCTTTGCACCTACAAAGTTCAGATACCCTGCCACGGCAATCATAATTGCAAGTGCCGTAATAATCATTTGATTCTTTTTCATCATGTTTTTCATTTTACCCTATCGTCTCCTTCAATAATAGAATTATTGCGCTGCATCCTTATCACTCTTATCTTATGCGCTTCCAGTGGAAATAATGCCTGCATGGCCTTCGTGATTTCGGATTTTACCACCTCCGAATTTCCACCCTCGCTAATCACAACAACGCCTTCTACCTCCGGTACCGTTTCATGAATCACATAAGGTCGTGTCACTCCGTCGGCATCAGACAAATAGACGGTTTCTTTTGCGGTTTCACTCTCCACCGTTGTTCTGCTCCCACCTACAGCATCTGATTCCACATTACTGATATGAACATCTGCTGTATCCTTATCAATTGTCTGTGATACACCGGATTTAATCGTCACAATGACTTTTACACGTCCGGCTCCTTCTATATAAGAAAGCGTCTCTTCCAGTTTCTCCTCAAGTGCCTCTATATATTCTCGCGCATCATTCATGGTCACTTCCTCTGTCTGTTGATTTACCTGCTGTTGCTCTGTCTGCAGCCCGACATCCATTCCGTCTTCACGTTTTAAACCATTCTCATCCTCCGAGAAAAAAGAGGTTTGCTTATCCCCTTTGGCCTCTTCACTTTGCTCCTTTGTCGGAATACCAATTATCAAAAGTAACAACCCACTTAATAAAATAATCAAGAATTGATCCTTTTTCATATTTTTCAAATTCCCAAGCTTCAGCCGCTTGAGCAGTTCACTCTTCGCAAATAACAACCTCTATGACCTCCTCACTCAACATAAGCTCTTCAGAAATCTCTTTTTTGAATTGATTAATCAATATATTGTCAGTATTTTTGTCCTGTTTTCCGACAATTATCCTATCCACCATGATATTAGCAGACTTATCCACATTTTTTGAAAAGATGACTTGAAGGCATCTGATTTGTCCGTAATCCACATTATCCACATCCTCACAGATATCGATTTTTACGCTCTTTATGCCATATTTTTTTGAAAATGTCATTTTGTTTAATCTATCTTTAACATTATTTTCACATGTGGATAAAACCGCATGGTTGCGTAATTCTTCGATTTCCTGCATTGATTTGTTCTCGTAATTTAACTTTTCAGCATTTACTCCGAACAAATTTGTGATACCTTGCAGTGAGAAGCTTTCTGTCATGCGATTCAGCAATTGCAGCATAAAAATCATCAACAAAAGGCCTATGATTAGCTTAGCGTACTTCCGATACTGTTCTCCCGGCAACATATAAAGCACCATTTGCGTGATTACAATGAACCCCATTAGTTTGACCACACTAATACCCCCTGTTTGTTGCCATTGCCATCATTGCAATCGTAACCAAGAACAAAAAAATAGATGTAACAAGCGTACGCAGCAATAGTTTCGCCCCATCTCCCATACCTGCAATGCAGGAAGAAAGCCCTTTGTCCGAAAGAGGTCCGGTGAGTGCAGCCGCAAATTGATACATAAACATCATAATTGACAATTTTACAACCGGAACAAGGGCTATCATGATAATCAGAGCAATCGCTGTCAGTCCAACCGCATTCTTGATAATAACCGCAGAACCAAGAACTGTATCCATAACCACATCCGTCACCCCGGATAGCCCCGGAATGACCTCCACTGCCCTGCTTAGTAGGGATGTCTTAACCGAATGTGCCACCGGTGCAACCATCCCCTGAATGGCATTGATACCGATGACAAGCGCTACCGCTGTCTTTAAAATGTATTGAATAATGGTCTTTAACAGCCGCAACAGTTGCAGAAACAGATTGTCCCCAGCCAAATGATTAATCGGTATCAATACCATATAGAACTGTATCATCGGAAGTACAACTGTCAAAAGCATGCCCTCCACCAGCACAATACAAATCATAGCCCCACCGTAAAAAGCCGATGCCGATGTTGCTCCGGCCGTAAATGCAATGCACAGAAGATACGCGGGCACCAATACTTCCATAAACAAAACCAGATTTTTGACCGTCTTTCCCGCCACTTCCACTGTAATCATCATAGATTTCATAAGAAGTACCATTAACAAGAGTGTCATAACAAAGAAACTGACCTGTGCAATCTGATGGCTGTCAAGTGCCGCAGAAATGTTGGAAAGTATGGCTGCAAAAACAGCAATTAAAATAATGGCAACAATCGCTCTTTTATTTTTAACAATTTCAGAAGTCAGTGTTTCTGCGGCCTTCTCAATTATTAAATCAAAACTTAACACACTTTCCCCTTTGATTGCAGAAAGTAACAGTGCCCCAAAATCAAGCTCGTCCTCTTCAAATATCTCAGCAATCACCGCATTGATTTCATCTGTTTCAAGTTCTTCCAAAAGGGGATTGGAGGCAATGTCATAATTCGATGTGATATCCGGATTTGGTGCAATCTCCGACTCCGCCGCATATGCCGTAACACTCCGGCAAATAAGCAATCCCCATGCAGTAATCATCATGACTAAGATATATTTGATACTTCTGAAATGACTCATTTTTCCCCTCATACTTTCACCCCAGAAATTCTGTAATTGTCTCCAATAATGTCAGCAGCACCGGAATGCTTAAAACCAATATGGAAAGTTTCCCAAACACTTCAATTTGTCCAGAAATCCCCTGATATCCTGCATCCTTACATATGTTTGCCGCAAACTCTGCCAAATACGTAATCAAAACAATCTTAATCAAGGTACCCTTCAGAGAACTTGATATCATAAAAACATCAAACCGCTCTATCACATCTGTTACATATTGCAGTTTCGTCATGGTATAGTACAGGATTGCAAGACCCGTTGCTACACAAATAAAAATACTGTATTCCGGCTTATTGCTCTTGAATTGTATTGCAAACATCGCGCCAATCAGGCCGAATGCACAGATGCGCAGTATTTCCATTGCTAATCCCCTCTGATATCAAATCATTACTATAATGTAAACAGCGTCTGAATCGTCTCAAATAACTCATAGATATAAGGGACTATCCAGGACAAAACAATAATTAATCCCACCAGTGCCGTCAAAAAAGCATGTTCCTCGCGCCCACTTTGCTTCAATACCTGGTTCAAAATGGAAACCAATATTCCCACCGCCGCTATCTTAAAAATGAGACCGATATCCATTTACATGCTTCCTCCTCTTTCCTCAAATCAGTATAATAATGGCAAATACGCCACCCATAACACCCAACAAGCGGTATATTCTTCCTGTTTCCCGGGCTTTTACCGTCATACGTGCTATATCTTCCTGTAATTGTCGCTCATACAGTTCCAACATCGTAAGCTGCATCTCTCTGTCCTGAAATCCCAATTGCTCTCCAAATTCCGCCAGAGTGCTCAATTCATTCTTCTTCATTGCTTCATCACTCAGACATGCATAGGTCTTCTCACGCCAAATAACAGCAAGTGTTGTCCCGGCTCTCCTATGCCATTCATCACAGACTCCTGTCATGAAATTTCCAAATACTCCGGGAAGTCTATCGGAAACAGCCGCAAAGGCTTCTGTCAGACTTAGATTTCTATGACTTACTTCGCTTTGTAACAATCGCATCATACGTCGTATTGTCTCCAACGTCTGAATCTGTTTCTGTGTTTCCTTGATGAAAGAATATGCCACTCCCACACTTCCCGACAGAACCAATATCGCACCACACAATTTGCACCAGAATATCATGCCGTTTCCTCATAAATGCATTGATATTCCTGATCCAGTATCTTTCTGTTACGTCCTACCCGTTCTCTTCCCTGCAAGATAATAAACCGTTCAAACACCTGATCATCCATGATATGCCGTAACATACGCTTCTTCATGATTTCTTCCATATGATTGCCGTGTACCGTTGCAATCAATTTGCACCCGGAGCGCAAAACTGTTTCTATGGCCTGTACATCTTTTTCATGTCCGATTTCATCTACTGCTATGACCTGCGGTGACATCGAACGAACCAACATCATCATTCCCTCTGCTTTTGGACAACAATCTATGATATCTGCCCGTTTTCCGAGATTATTTTGTGGTATTCCCATATATGCACCACCGATTTCCGAGCGTTCGTCCACTACGCCCACCGTTTGCCCCTGTCTGCCGTCTTCCGCCTCATTTCCGTCTGATAATTGTCTTACAATATCACGTAACAGCGTCGTCTTACCACAGCCCGGTGGTGAAATAATCAATGTATTACATAGTTGTCCGTCTTGATACAAATGTCTCATCAGATTGTCTGCCGTTCCAATCACTTCATGTGCCACTCTGATATTGATACTTGATATGTAACGAAATGTCTTAACAGCGCCATTTTCTATTGATACACTGCCACCAATGCCAATCCTGTGTCCGCCTACTGTCGTGATAAAGCCCTGACGCAATTCCGCTTCATAGGCATATAAGGAATAATCACATATGTAATCCATCAGTTCTTTCATCTCGCGTTCTCCCATGACAAACGGCTCTGCCTTGCCAAGTACCAGTTCTTCATTGCCGTAATAGAGCAGAACTGCCTTGCCAACTCTTATTCTGATTTCTCTGAGAAGCCTGAATTGTAATCTTTCACGATACAGCAGTTCTCTTAAATAGCAAGGAAACAATTTATAGAATGTCTCTGCCTTGTCCATTGTCTCACCTCTTCTTAAGAAGTATATGAGACGAACAGATATTTATGACAGATTTTTGGTCACAAAAAAATACCCTACAGCGAAATCACTGTAGGGTATTCAAATTAACTTTTAACTATTCTTGAGGAGCATCCTTGATTGAGAAACTGATTCTTCCCATCTTGTCCTTACCAAGGCACTTAACTGTTACGATATCGCCCAGTGTCAGTACATCTTCCACATGGTTCACTCTGTCTTTAGAAATCTTTGAGATATGAACCATACCTTCTTTACCCGGTGCAAACTCGATAAATGCGCCAAAGTCCTTGATGCTGATAACTTTACCCTTGAAGATTTGTCCTTCTTCAAAGTCAGTTACAATCATCTTCACCATTTCAATGGCCTTTTCCATACCTACCGGATCTGTGCCACAGATAGATACTGCACCTTCATCATTGATATCAATCTTAACGCCTGTCTGGTCAATGATTGCATTGATGGTCTTACCACGCTGTCCGACAACATCACCAATCTTCTCAGGATTAATCTTAATCTGAATAATCTTCGGAGCATACTCGCCAACTTCCTTACGAGGCTCTGCAATACAAGGCTTCATGCAGTTGTCCATGATGAACATTCTTGCTTCGCGGCACTGTGCAATTGCACCTTCCACGATAGGTCTTGTCAAACCATGAATCTTGATATCCATCTGAATTGCTGTGATACCGTCTGTTGTTCCTGTTACCTTGAAATCCATGTCGCCGAAGAAATCTTCAAGTCCCTGAATATCTGTCAACAATACGAAATCATCATCTGTATCGCCTGTTACAAGTCCACAAGAAATACCTGCAACCATTTTCTTAAGCGGAACACCTGCAGCCATCAATGACATACATGATGCACAGGTAGAAGCCATAGAGGTTGAACCATTTGACTCAAATGTCTCTGATACGGTACGGATTGCATACGGGAACTCCTCTGTTGAAGGAAGTACAGGTATCAATGCTCTCTCTGCAAGAGCTCCGTGACCGATTTCACGACGTCCCGGTCCTCTGGAAGGCTTTGTCTCACCTACTGAGTATGACGGGAAATTATAGTGATGCATATATCTCTTATTGACTTCATTTTCATCTAATCCGTCGATTTTCTGAACATCTGACAAAGGTGCCAGTGTACAGATATTGCAGATCTGTGTTTGTCCACGTGTGAACATTGCAGAACCATGCACTCTGGGGATGATATCTGTCTCTGCAGCAAGCTTTCTGATTTGTGAAAGTTCACGACCGTCCGGACGCTTATGGTCTTTCAAAATCATCTTACGTACAGTCTTTTTCTGATACTGATAGAGAGCCTCGCCGATTAACGGTAACCACTCTTCTTTTTCTGCAAATGCTGCTTCCATCTTATCGCGAATCACGCGGATGTTTTCTTCACGCACCTGCTTCTCATCTGTAAATACAGCAACTTCCATCTCAGCCGGTGTTACGATTTCTCTCATGGCTGCAAACATCTCTTCCGGAATTGCGCAAGAAGTATACTCATGCTTCGGCTTACCAACTTCTGCTACCATGTTGTTGATGAACTGGATAATCTCCTGGTTGATGCCATGAGCCATATAGATTGCTTCAATCATTTTGGCTTCAGGAAGCTCGTTTGCTCCTGCTTCAATCATGATAACCTTTTCAGCTGTTGAAGCAACTGTCAGGTTCAAATCACCGTTTTTCCACTGTTCCTGATTCGGGTTTACAATGAACTGTCCGTTAATCAGACCAATCTGTGTGGTTGCACAAGGTCCGTAGAACGGAATGTCTGAAATACTGGTTGCAATTGCAGAACCAAGCATAGCAACTACTTCAGGACGACATTCAGGATCAACTGAAAGCACCAGATTGTTCAAAGTACAGTCATTTCTGTAATCCTTCGGGAATAAAGGACGCATCGGTCTGTCAATAACACGTGATGTCAAAACAGAGTTTTCAGATGCCTTTCCTTCTCTCTTATTGAAGCCTCCCGGTATCTTACCTACTGCGTAAAGCTTCTCTTCAAATTCTACACTTAATGGGAAGAAATCAATTCCCTCTCTGGGCTTCTCTGATGCTGTTGCGGTACACAATACTGTTGTGTCGCCATAGTGCATAAGAGCTGCTCCGTTTGCCTGTGCTGCTACTCTTCCGATGTCTACGGTAAGAGTACGTCCGCCGATTTCCATTGAATAACTTTTGTACATATAGTTCTCCTTTCGATATCGTCGCAACTGATAGGAGTATACGACAGGTTGCGGCAGAAGAACTTTATGTCCGAAACAACTGATGAAGATACGAACTTATCTCATATGCTCATCAGTGGTCTCGGTGTCATTCCTCCACCTGTTTTTTATTCTTAAAATAGGGCGGATATAACTCCGCCCTAGATTAATTCAAGTTATTATTTTCTAATTCCCAGTTTATCAATCAAAATACGGTATCTTTCAATATCAGATTTCTTCAAGTAGTCAAGTAAACCTCTTCTCTGACCAATCATCTTGAACAAACCGCTTCTTGAATGATGATCCTTCGGATGTGCCTGCAGATGCTCTGTAAGCTCCTGAATTCTTGCTGTCAGGACTGCAATCTGTACTTCCGGTGAACCTGTATCACCCTCTGCTCTTGCATATTCCTGCATAATTGCTGTTTTCTTTTCCTTCGTGATCATGTGATGACCTCCTTTTTTCTTATTTGTCCGGCGTATACCAAGAACCAGGTCGGAGTCTCCTTCGTCTGAGTATAGGCTAGTTTTCACACTAAAGTAGTATAACACAAGTATTCACCTATGTAAACCACTAACTCAAAATTCTTCTGACCGCCAGCGGCGTTCTGTAAGAAGCATTTGATATCTTAATACCTGTTCTTGCGGAACTTGCATGTACCACTTGTCCGCCACCGATATAAATAGCTACATGGTTAATTGTAGAGCCGTTTCCGTAGAATACAAGGTCACCCGGTTTTGCTTCAGACAGACTAATCTTTGTTCCGTAACCTGCCTGTGCCCTACTGGAGTGTGGCAATGATATTCCAAAATTCTTATAAATCGACATTACAAACCCTGAACAGTCAGCACCATTTGTCAAACTTGTGCCACCCCATACATACGGGTTGCCGACAAACTTCTTGGCATATGCCACCATTGCAATTCTGACATCCGAAACCCCTTCGCCATAACGAAGTTCCGTCATCGTAACTGCTTTATCAAGTTCCTCTGCTATATCAACATATTCCTTGGAAATAAAACCTTCTTCATCATCAATTGCAATCTTAACCCATTCTCCGGTATCCTCTAGCACTTCCAGTTCTTCACCTTCCGGAATAAGTGTCAGTACATTACCGTTCAAAGACGGTGCTGTACGAACCTTTAAGGTCATGGTATTAACAGTTGCCATGGTTGTCTTAACTTCTTCTGCAATTGATTTCGCATCCTGTCCTGTATAAAGAAATTCTGTACTAACATATCCTTCTACCTGACCGGACTTAATCTTGGCCCATCCATTCTCTATGGAAAGAATTTCGCAGCCTGAATTCTTTGGCATCTTTCCGACAATCTCACCATTCTCTTTTGGCTCTTTTCGTACATTTAAATGATTATCTACATGCGCAATACCAAGATTCATAAAACCATAGGTTTCTTCAGCAATTGCTTCCACCGTAATCACCGGTGCTTCCTGTTTTGCAACATCAGAATTCGATACAGTACTGTTTCCAGACACCTGACTGTTCTGCGAGGTTGTGTCAATAATATCTGCAATAGCGCCTGCACTCACAAGCGTGTCCAATACTGACGCATCTGTTTCCGTAACAAAAGAAAAAGTCATAAAAACACTCAACAAAAGTGCTCCCATGCCTTTTTTCATTCTATTAATATGATTTAATCTATGTAATAAACTCATGCTGATGTCAATTCTCCTAATTGTTACGAAATTGTTACAAATCCTTCTATTCGTATTATAACAATCCGCCACATGCATGTCAACATCAACATCTATGCAATATCTTCCTATGCGCACTAAATATGCACCATTCTCCTTATGCCTTCTCTGCGGACTTACGTGCGGTTTCGGGATCCGGATCTAATATGGAAAATGCAATATTCGTTGCATGATCTGCTACTCGCTCAAGTCCGGAAACAACATCTGAGAAAATCATGCCCGCTTCCGGTGAACATTCATTCTTGGTTAGTCTATCCACATGTGCCTGCTGTAATTCTCTTTCCTTTTCATCAATTGCATCTTCTAACTGCAGGATGTCATGCAAATGCTCTTCACTGTTTTCTGAAAACATTTCAACCGCAAAACGAACAATAGTATTAACCATATCTAACATATCGCCCATTTCCTTCTGCGCTTCCTTACTGAAACCAAGATTGCTTTCCCTGCGCTGACGTGCTGAGTCTGCCACATTTTCAGCATGGTCTCCGATACGTTCAATGTCATTTACCACATGGAACAGCCCGCCGATGCTCTTTGCATCCTCTACCGGCAGGTTTGTCTGGCTGATTTTAACCAGATAATTCGTAATCTCATGATTGAGGAAATTGATATTTTCCTCCACCTCATATACTTCATTAATATCTTCTTCATCCAAGGTAATCAGCGCATTCATAGCACGATTCAGATTCTCACCTGCAAGCGATGCCATTCTCTCAAGTTCTTTCGTTGCATCAATGACAGCCGTTGCCGGAGAAAATACTGCCTTGGCTCCGATATACTTAAGCTGCAGATTGGCACGATAACCAACCTTCTCGTCCTCGCCTCTGATTAACAGATAGGTCAGTTTGACAAGCGCTCCGCCAAACGGGAACAAGATAATAACCTGGAACACCTTGAACATCGTATGTGCATTTGCAACGCAGCGCCCCATATTGTCGCCTGAAATACGTACAATCAAATCCATTACCTGCGGCATAAAGAAAATCAAAATAGTAAAGATAACTGCTGTACCGAATACATTGAACAGAAAATGAATCATAGCAGCACGTTTTGCTTCTTTCTTACCTGCAAGTGATGCAATCAATGCAGTTACACAGGAACCGATATTACATCCCAATATGATAAAACAGCAAATCGGCAAGTCCAGTAGCCCTTGATTCGCCATCAACAATACAATACTAACCGTTACAGAAGAACTTTGAATAATTGCCGTTAAAATAAATCCAACCAAAACCGCTAACAATGGGTTTCTGAGAGAAGCAAGAAGACCTGTAACCGACGGCATTTCTCTGATACCCTCCATCGCACCGCCCATAATGGAAAGACCCATAAAAAGAACGCCGAACCCCAGAAGAACCTCACCAATCTTCTGCACATTCAAGCGTTTATTAAACATCACCATCAATATTCCGAGAAGCACAAAAGCAGGTGCTACCTTCGATAAGTTAAAAGAAACCAACTGCGAAGTCACCGTAGTACCGATATTGGCACCCATGATAACACCCACAGCCTGAGACAAACTCATGATTCCGGAGTTAACAAAACTAACCACCATAACTGTACACGCCGAAGACGACTGTACAACTGCAGTGAATACAATACCGACCAGCATGCCTGTAAAACGGTTCTTCGTAAAGAACTCTAAGATACTTCTCAGCTTGGCACCGGCTGCTTTCTCAATTCCCTCGCTCATCATCTTCATGCCAAAGAGGAACAATCCCAATCCGCCGGCTAACGATAAAATAATCTCTGTAACCATGTGTATTACTTCTCCTTAATTTCTCTTTCGAAATCCGTACCTTTTCATTTTAGCGGAAGATGTACGAACTTACAAGGCATTTCTACAAATTTCTCGTATTTTTTTCTATATTTGGTATGCCATTGCTCTCCTGACACTATATCTGACTGCATTTGCTGCTTTAAATCCTCTACAGAAGGGAACTTCATTTCCGGTCTCTGATACTCCAGCAGACTGACTACAACAACGTCACCATACACATCTTGATGAAACTGATAAATATAGGTTTCTACTCCGTTTTTGATATCACCGTCAACCGTCGGTTTGCATCCAATATTCGTAATACCGTCATAAAGAACACCATTACAACTAACCTTTGACAGATACACGCCATTAGGCGGAAGCAGTTTATGCTCCTCAGGTATCAAATTAACTGTCGGCATTCCAAGCGTTCTGCCGAATTTTCTCCCGTGTACCACCTCGCCAATGAGTGAATACGGCATCATCAGCATTTCATTTGCCAACTCCATAGAACCACTTTCAATTTCCCCTCGGATAAAAGAAGAACTGATTTCCTGACCTTGGTATAATTCCTTCGTAACAATCACAGTTTCATACTGATATAGTTCCCCGTATTTCTGAAGCAATACACGATCACCAAGTCCTTTATGTCCAAACCGACAATCCGTTCCGGCAATAATCGCTTTCATATGCAATCTGTTCACAAGGATATCCTCAATAAATGCTTCTGCGGATATTGCTGCTGTTTCCTCATAAAACGGAAATTCAATCAGATAATCAACGCCAAAACTTTCAAGCATTGCTCTCTTTTCCGCATTGGTTGTAAGCACTTTTTGATTTTTTCCATAAAAAACGGAAGTAGGCGGTGTATCAAAAGTAAATACTACAGTCTTCAGTCCCTTGCTCTTTCTTGCAAGCAGCTCCTGCAATATCTTCTCATGACCTTTGTGTATGCCGTCAAATTTTCCGATGGCAACAGCCGTCTCTTCCTCAATATGAAAATCTATTGTATTCGTTATGTTCATCATGGTAAAAACACCTTTACAGGCTTAAACATCCTGCCTGTCCACTCATATATCCCAATAAAATACTGCTTGGAATCATATACACGAACGCGCACACCCATTGGATAGTTTGGAATCGTTCCGTCGGTACTGCCGTAAAACTGATTGCCGTTATGCAACAGTTTATCCTCTTCCGCATCCGCATATACCTTCGCCATATCCGAAAACATCTCATCTATCGCAATCACATGTTGCTCTAATGTTCCTTCATCACGCAGTCTTTCCACCTGTGACAACGTCATTGCATCTTCCATCAAAAAGCGTTCAACCTGCGTGCGTTCGAGTTGCTTCATTGTTGCCCCGACACCCAGTTTCTGCCCGATATCATGGCATAATGTTCTGATATAGGTGCCCTTGGAACAAGACACTTCCATTGCAATTTCCGGCAAGTATCCCGCAGCTACCGCCTGTTCTTCCGCTGCTATAAAAATATCCGTAATGGTAATAGCATGTATCTCTATTTGACGCGCCTCGCGCTCAATCTCAATCCCTGCGCGTGCCAACTCATACAGTTTCTTTCCGTTGACCTTAAGTGCAGAATACATCGGAGGTATCTGACTGCCATTTCCGACGAATCCCATAATCGTTTGCTCGACTTGTTCCTTAGTTATGTTGACCAATTGCTCCGATGTTGCTTCTGTGAGCACTGTTCCTGAACTATCCTGTGTATCTGTTGTTCTGCCAAGTACAAATGTCGTCCGATAGGTCTTGCTTTTATCCGTCAGCATATCACACAGCTTCGTTGCTTTGCCGAGACATACAGGAAGAACCCCGGTTGCATCCGGATCAAGTGTTCCGGTGTGCCCGATTTTCTTCTGTTTCAGAATGCCTCGCAATTTTGCCACAACATCATGCGACGTATATCCTGCTTCTTTGTAAATGTTGATAACTCCGTCCATTCGTTACCCCTGCAATTGTTGCTCAATATAATATGATATGTTATTCACCACATCATGAAAGGTTCCGTTCATCGTGCAGCCTGCTGCTCTGATATGTCCGCCACCGCCAAATGCTGCAGCAATCTTTGCCACATCCACAATTTTATTGGAGCGCATACTGACCTTATATTCCTGCATTCCGGTCTGATATAGAAAAATCGCACATTCCACACCTCTTGTTATGCGCAACTGATTCACAATTCCATCCAACGATTTCGGCTGTATTTCATAGAAATCCATTGTCTTTTGATCTACCATACTGACAATACATTTGCCGTCCATAAACAAAAAACTTTCCAACAATGCACGTCCGAGTATCTGATTTGCCGCATATGACTTTTCATAGAAAGTTCGGTCAATAATCCCCGTCCTGTCAAAATCATATTCCGTCAACTCACCCAACACCTGAAAAGTATTCTTTGAGGTATTTGAATACTGAAATACACCGGTATCATGTACAATTCCCGTAAAAACCGCTTCTGCAATATCTGCATCCATATCTGCACGATCAATCAGATTGTATACCAATTCGCAAGTCGAACTTGCATCCGCCACAATATAATTCACATCTGCAAATCCCGTATTACTGATATGATGGTCAATACAGATTGTCTTTCCGGCTTCCTTAAAATACTTCTGTGCCTCACCCAGCCGTTCCGCATCACCGCAGTCAAGCGCGATAAACACATCATATTTCGTATCCGAATCATACAGACTGTTAATCTGATCCGTCCCTTTCAAAAATAAAAACACACCCGACGGAGCTTCCAAGAAAAAATCAATCTGCGCCTCGGGCATTGTCTTTTTCAAATACTGATACATTGCACTATTGGCACCGATGCAATCTCCGTCCGGACGTACATGTCCGGAAACGGCGATTGTCCTAGCCCCATTTAATTCTTTTTTCAAATCAATCATCATTCATATCCTTTTTATTAACGTCGTCGATTAATTTCGACATATTAATTCCATATTCCACCGAAGTATCCAGAACAAACCGAAGTTCCGGCGTGTTGCGCAAATCCATCGCCTGCGCCAACTGATGTCTGATAAATCCTTCGGCACTTTTCAGACCGTCCATTGTATCCTGCTGTGCCTTTGCATCGCCCAGTACGCTAATCCACGCTTTACAGGTCTTTAAGTCTGTTGCAACCTCAACATCCGTCACACAGGTGACCGGACTGATTCTTGGGTCCTTCATCTGACTGCGTATAATCTCTGCCAATTCTCTCTGCACTTCTCCATTGAGTCTGGCATTCTTAACACTGTTCTTTCTCATTATCTCGGAACCTCCACCATTGTATACGCTTCAACAACATCCAATTCCTGAACTGCATCGAACCCTTCAAATACCAATCCACATTCAAATCCAGCTTTTACTTCCTTGGCATCATCTTTGAATCTCTTTAACGATGCTAACTTACCTTCAAATATCTGCTCGCCTTCTCTGGATATTCTAACCGAACATCCTCTTTGGAACAAACCGTCAAGCACATAAGAACCGGAAATATTACCAATGCCGGAAGCCTTGAATATCTGTCTGATTTCCGCATGTCCGAGTACCTTCTCCTCAAATACAGGATCCAACATACCCTTCATGGCAGCTTCCACATCTTCAATTGCCTTGTAAATAACGCTGTACAGTCTGACATCAACGCCTTCTGTCTCTGCTGTTGTCTTTGCTGTTGCATCCGGTCTTACATTAAATCCGATGATGATTGCATTGGAAGCCGATGCCAAAATTACATCTGATTCATTGATTGCACCAACACCGCCATGGATTACTTTAACAACAACTTCTTCATTTGACAGTTTCAGGAGACTTTCCTTCACTGCTTCCACGGAGCCCTGTACGTCAGCCTTAATAATAATATTAAGTTCCTTTAGGTTACCTGCCTGTATCTGTGTGAATAAGTCATCCAGAGACAGCATCTTCGCCTTTGTATCATCCAGCAATTTCACTCTGTTCTGAGAAATAAAGGTCTCTGCAAAGCTTCTTGCTTCCTTATCATTTTCAGGTGCCACAAAGATATCGCCTGCATTCGGCACATCACCAAGTCCCAGTATCTCAACCGGTGTTGACGGACCTGCTTCTTTTACTCTGCGTCCCTTATCATCAATCATGGCTCTTACTTTACCATGGCAAGAACCTGCCGCAATAAAGTCACCAATCTTCAGTGTTCCCTTTTGTACCAATACAGTCGCAACCGGACCACGTCCCTTGTCAAGCTGTGCCTCGATGACAAGACCTCTTGCTTTTCTCTTGGCATTGGACTTTAGTTCCAAGATATCAGCTGTCAATAAAATCATCTCAAGCATCTGCTCGATACCTTCGCCGGACTTAGCCGAAACAGGTGCAAACACAGTACTGCCACCCCAATCTTCGGGAATCAGTTCATATTCTGCCAGTTCCTGTTTTACTCTGTCGATATTCGCACTCGGCTTATCAATTTTATTCACCGCTACGATAATTTCAATGCCTGCTGCCTTAGCATGATTGATTGCTTCTACTGTCTGAGGCATAACACCGTCATCAGCTGCTACAACCAAAATTGCAATATCCGTTGCATTGGCACCACGCATACGCATTGCCGTAAATGCCTCATGTCCCGGTGTATCAAGGAATGTAATCTTCTGGCCGTTAATGGTTACGACGTAAGCACCGATATGCTGTGTGATACCGCCTGCTTCTCTGTCAATCACATTGGTCTTTCTGATTGCATCCAGGAGTGAAGTTTTACCATGATCAACATGACCCATAACACAGATAACCGGAGGTCTTGCTGTCATATCTTCCGGATTTTCTTCTTCCTCTTTCAAGAGTTCTTCGATCACGTCAATTACAATTTCCTTCTCGCAAAGAACTTCAAATTCCATAGCAATTTCTTCTGCTACTTCATAGGAAACTTCCTGATTAACCGTTACAACCTTACCCTGCAAGAATAATTTCTTTACAATTGCCGACGGCTGTATCTTCATTTTTTCTGCAAGTTCTTTAATCGTCAATGATTCCGGAAGTGTGATTACTTTAATCTTTTCTTCCTCTTTAACGATTGCCTTCTCCTGCGGTTTCTCTAATTTAGTAGGTTTTGCACCCTTAACAGGCTTACCGCCTTTGAATCCGTCTTCATTCGTAAAGATCTGGTCTTTACGCTTCTTATCCTGATTCTGTCTGCGCTTCTCCTGCTCGTCGCGATGCTTCTCCTGTTCCTTCACCGTTGTCTTAGCACTTGAATCAAATCCGCCTGCTGCGCCCGGTCTGCCACCTTGGCCCTGTCCCGGTGAATTGCCATAAGGCCTGTTGCCGCCCTGACCTTGTGAGTTGCCATATGGTCTGCTGCCACCCTGACCTTGTGAGTTGCCATATGGTCTGCTGCCGCCTTGACCTTGATTATTATATGGTCTGCTGCCGCCTTGACCCTGATTATTATACGGTCTGCTGCCGCCCTGACCTTGATTATTATATGGTCTGGCACCACCTTGACCCTGACTATTGTTGTAAGGTCTGCTGCCACCCTGACCTTGATTGCTGCTATATGTTCTGCCACCGCTCTGGCCCTGTCTTACTCCGCCTTGCCCTGTCGGACGAGAGTCATCTCTTCTAGCACCGCTGTTACTACTATTATAACTCCTAGTAGGAGCGTTACCACTTTGTACACCCGTCGTATTCGTTTGGACATTGGTTTGACCTTGACTGCTTGCGTTTTCATTGGCACTACCTCCTGCCTTTTGATCAGATGGTTTTCTCTGTGCTGCCTGTCTGTCTGCTCTTTCCTGCTCCAAACGGCTTTGTTCCATCTCTCTGCTTGCTGTTCTTTCCACATTGATTTTTACTAACGGTGCCGGTCTTCCCTGCATAGATGCACCGGAATTTCTTCCCTGCTGTCCTGCATTTTGCGGTCTTGACTGACTATTATTCGGGCGTTGTGCCCCGTTATTTCCCTGTGCCGGTCTCTGTCCGCCCAGTGCACGACTGTTATGCGGATTGCTGACAAAAATGATATTCGTCTTTTTCTTCTTAGGTGCTTCCTCTTTTGCTGCCTCTGCTTTTGGCGCTTCTGCCTTCGGCTCCTCTGCAACTGCTTCTGCTTTCGTTGCTTCCGCCTTGGATGCTTCTGCCTTGGGTTCCGCTTTTGTTTCTGCTTTAGGCTCTGCCTTTGCTGTACTCTTTGTCTTTGTAGCAGCTTTTTCGTCTGTCTTCTCCGCAGAAGCCGTCTTTTTAGCCGCAGCCTTCTTTGCTCCGCCAAATGCCTTTTTGACTAATTCAATTTGGTCATCTTCCAGCGTTGACTGTGCAGCCTTGCCTTCAATCCCCTTTTCTGCTAACAGGGTGATAACCTCCTTGCTCGTCTTATCTATTTCCTTTGCAAGTTCATGTATTCTCATTTTTGCCATTCTACTACCTCCGTATTGTTGCACTGTATTCCCAAATGCTTGTTGATTTCGTTTGCAAAGCCCTCATTTGTTACCGCAAGCGATGCTCTCATTTCTTTTCCGATTGCATGCCCAAGTTCCTCTTTTGTACCGTATTCATAATACTGCACTTTATAGAACTCACACATATTACGAAACATCTTTTTCGTGTTATCCGATGCATCAGTGGCTACAATAACCAATGCCGCTCTTCCATCCTTCACACTCTTCTCTGTTGAAAATTCGCCGCTTGCAACTGCCCGCGCTCTCTGAGCCAAACCTAGCATTTGATAGACTTTATTCCGATTCACTCTCTTCAAACTCCTTCATCAAGCTCTCTACTACTGTTTCGGGAATACCTGTCTTCAAAGAACGTTCCAAGCCCTTTCGCTTAATTGCTGCGTCCAGACACTCCTTTGAATTACATATATAAGCGCCTCTCCCGTTTTTCTTTCCTGTTTTATCAAGGACAATCTCATCTTCAGCAGTTTTAATGACACGTATCATTTCCTTTTTGCTCTTCATCTCACCGCATCCGACACACTGCCTCAGAGGAATCTTCTTTGCCATATTACACTTCCTCTTCGCCGGCTGCCTCTTCTTCTATGATTTCTTCCTCGACTGCTTCACCATCTGTTTCATCGATATACTCTTCATCTTCATAATTTTCATCAGTATATTCACCGTCATAATCTTCATCGTATTCTTCATCATAGTAATCTTCCATTCTGAATCCCGGTGCATCCTTTGCCTGCGTCTCAGACTTAATATCAATCTTGAAGCCTGTAAGTCTTGCGGCAAGTCTTGCATTCTGACCCTCTTTACCGATTGCCAGTGATAACTGATAATCCGGTACAACTACCTTCGCTGTCTTCTCGTCGCCGTCGGCAATAACGAATACAACCTTCGCAGGTGAAAGAGCATTTTCAATCAAGATACCGGGGTTTTCATCCCAGTTAATGATATCAATCTTCTCTCCGCGCAGTTCGTCAACGATTGTATTAACACGAGAACCATTCATACCAACACAAGCACCAACTGCATCTACATCCGGATTATTGGAATATACCGCAATCTTTGTTCTGCTGCCTGCTTCTCTTGCAATACTCTTAATCTCAACGGTACCGTCTCTGACTTCCGTCACTTCTGACTCAAATAATCTCTTCACGAGTTCCGGATGTGTTCTGCTGACCAGTATCTTCGGTCCCTTTGTTGTATCCTTAACTTCCAGAATATAAACCTTAACTCTCTCAGTCGGCTTCAACACTTCTGTCTTAACCTGCTCATTTTCTGACAGTAAAGCATCCACTTTACCAAGGTTAATGCTGATGTTCTTACCAACATTACGCTGTACAATACCGGTCACAACATCTTTTTCCTTGCCATAATACTGGTTGTAAAGTACGCTGCGCTCTTCTTCACGGATTTTCTGCAAAATGACGTTCTTGGCATTCTGTGTTGCAATACGTCCGAATTCCTTACTCTTGATTTCAATCGGAATAACACCACCGACTTTTGCTTTCTTGTCAATCAGTTTTGCATCTGCAAGACTAATCTCCAATACGTCGTCTTCCACTTCTTTTACAATTGTTTTTTCTGCATATACTCTGAAATCACAACTGTCATGATCAATCTCTACTTTTACATTATCAGATTTACCAAAGTGGTTTTTGCAAGCGGTGATGAGTGAGGTCTCAATTGCCTCAAATAAAGTCTCTTTACTGATGTCCTTTTCTTTCTCTAAGATATCCAACGCTTCCATTAATTCTTTATTCATTTTTCCTTTGCCCTCCTGCGGTTAAAAGTCCAATGCGAGTCTAATCAATGCTATGTCTGACTTCGCAAATATGGTTTCCTCTTCATTCATAATAATAGTAACTGTATCTTTGTCGTAAGCTTTTAAGGTGCCTACGAATTCCTTTTCCTGATTAATTGCCTTATATGTTCGTATTTCTATCTCCTTGCCAATACTTCTGGCATAGTCTTTTTCTTTCTTAAGTGGTCGTCCGAGTCCGGGAGAACTCACCTCTAATATATATGCTTCTGCTATAAAGTCTTCCTGGTCCAATTTGTCTGACAACGCACGGCTTACCACCTCGCAATCGTCTATCGTAATTCCACCCGGCTTATCGATATAAGCACGCAAATACTGATTGGTTCCCTCTTTCACAAATTCTACATCTACAAGTTCAAATTGATGCTCTTCCGTAATCGGTATCAATATCGCCTCTGTTCTTGCTTCATAGTCTTCTCTCTTAGACATCCATTCACCTTCCTCAACCTGACTGACCATACTACCTTGTTACAAATTGATTTCCTTTTACTACCCGTTACAAATTATTTTTCTTTTTACTACCCGTTACAAATTCAAAGAGTGGACGGCTGTCCACTCTTATCATCATGCAACATATTTACTTATGATATCTTACCACTTATTTCTATGAAATGCAAGGGTTACGGCAAGTTTATTTACATTTCCTCCACTCAGCAAATGTATGTCTCCTCTGTGCAACTAAAACCCGAACAAAAAAAATAGGCTCATCTGCTAACTACTTAGCAAACAAGCATATTCTCGGGTTGGGCTGTTCGTTATAATAACTTACAGTCAGCAGTCCGTAGGGGAATCGAACCCCTGATTCCGCCGTGAGAGGGCGGCGTCTTAACCGCTTGACCAACGGACCATCTGATACCTTCTTGTGAGGTACTAGCATATAATATCGTATTTGTACCCCGATTGCAAGTATTTTTTTTAATGTTGATTTACCAATTTTGAATTAATATTGAAATAATATTGAATTAATATTGAATTAATATTGAATTGAAGTTGAATTGAAGTTGTTTTAAAACAGTTCCCAAACTGCCGCAAAGTTTCTCGCCATCTCGTTTGGGCGTATCGGTGACTGAACGTTCAAATCCGCCCAAAGATTCTTCTTTTTGTGGGCATATCTAATCATTTGAGTGTGCCTTTGCCCAAAGCGTCGCATTATGTAAACTTCTTTTACATATATTGGGTGCGTTTTGGGTGATTTGCAGCTATTCTTGCTTGAAACGCCCAAACCACTTCCTGCATTGCAATAAGATGTTACGTTATGGGTTATGTTGTGCTGTGTTATGTCAACCACTTTGGTATATTATAGTATATCCAGATATATGCCGAGATATATCCCGGCACACTATTTCCTATATGCAAAAACCTGCTCGTCACAGTCGTGACAAGCAGGTTTATAATAATATCATCTCTATCGTCTTAATATGATTCTTGATAAACTACTGATCTTAGATTGCTCCGTCATATATCTTGCCGACCTGAGCAGAATAGGAATAAGCACCTGATGCCGAATAGCCATTTCTTCTTTGCTGTTCCGCCGTTACTACATTGCTAATCATGGAAGCCTTGGATGAAATGTTATATGCAAAGGAACCTGCTCCGTTGAATAATGTCTTCAAATCATGAATATCCGCTTTCTTAAGTGCCTTCTCATCAATCGTCAACTTATTATCTGTACCGATTGTCACGCCCACCTTGCTGAGCATCTTCACATTAGCCTTTGTCTCATTGGTCATGGTCAGCGTTCTGCGTAAGACACCAGTGGAATCTGATTCGCCACCGGATTTAACCAAATCATTATACTCATCGGCAAAACTCTTTACTGCTTTATAGATGGCATCATAGTCGTAACCCTTAGTTGTATTACCATCCTTATCCTTCACATCCGTAAGATTAAATACAGATTTGCTTCCGGTTGTAACCAATGCATCCGCTGCATCCTTTACCGAAGCAGCATCGCTCTTTACCTGAGAATTCTGCTTAGCCTCTTCTGCTGAAGCTTCCTTACTTGCCTTCGTAGTTCCTGAGCCACTGCCCTTTTCATAGTACGCACGCATCAATTTACTGTAGCTTCCGTTCTTGATGCTTGCATAATCCGCTAAAAAAGAACTTGCCGAACCTGTGGAACTATTGCCGGAAGTTTGAAGATTAGAAAACAGATAACTGTAATCTGTTGTGTTAAGTCCTGAAATATTTGTTGACATTGTATCACTCCTTTGATTGTATGGCGGCATCCTTGCCTTGTTGTACCTGTATCGATATCTCTTTCCGAGATTTCTGTTCTTACTATATTATAGCACCATAAACTAATTCTTACAATATATCGTTATGAAATTCTTACATATTCAGCATAAAACTCATATCATATCCGTTAAAAATCATCACTTGTTTAATATATATCGTCATATCTTCAAATATATTTAGCCCCCAAAATCATTCAATAGCAGTCGTTTTCTCAGCAAACAAATCATCCCTCGTAATATTCTTGAGCCATTTGCCACTTTTATAATGCTTCAATACCCACGGCCATTTCACAAACTCATCCGTACATAATAGGAAATACACCCACAGAACCGGCAACTTGAACACAAATGCTGCCAGAAATCCGAGCGGTACTGCATAACACCACATATCTATTGTATCACATATAAATCCAAAGCGGCTGTCACCGCCTGCACGGAATACTCCGGCAATCAGCGTGGTATTCACCGCTGCGCCCATAACATAATACGTGTTAATCAAAAGCATATATTTGAGATAGTGCATTGCTGTCGGCGTTAATGAGGCATACTTGAGTATAAACGGCGTTGCCACAAGAATCAGCAAGCCACCGATTGCGCCGGATATTACAGTCAATTTCATCAAGCGTTTTGCATCAACCCGCGCACCCTCAATATTGTTCTCACCGATTTCATTTCCCAGTAAAATTCCTGCCGCACTTCCAACACCAAAACACAAAATCGTGCCAAAGTTACGTGCTACCGACACAAAAGAATTGGCAGCTACCGCATCAGAGCCAAGATGTCCGATAATAACCGCATACATGGAAAATGCAACGCCCCATATAACGTCGTTACCGAGTGCCGGCAGCGAAAGGCGGAAGAAATCCTTCAACAATAGTTTATTTCTGATAAACATATAGGACAGTTTTAGTTTCACGTTTTTACTTTGCGCCGAAACCACAATCACACAAATCAATTGTATGATACGCGACAGCGTTGTACCCAGAGCCACTCCCGCTGCTCCCAGCTTTGGTGCACCAAATAATCCAAAGATAAAAACTGCATTCAAAATAATATTAAATACAAAAGCAATCATATTCATAATGGTACAAATTGCAACTCGACCAATGCTTTTCAACACAGCCATATAGATTTCCATGATACCCCAACACAAATAACTAACACTGACAACACGCAAATAAGAAGCGCCAACCGCAATTAATTCTGTATCATTTGTAAAAATCTTCATCATATACTGCGGTATCAGTAACGCTGACAAGGCAAACGCCAGAGAAACAATCACAGAAAAACGCAATGCAATTCCTTCCACTGCATCAATGGCACGCATATCACCTTTTCCGTAATACTGCGCACATAACATAGTTGCTCCCGTGCCTAATCCAAAGAAAATCATAAACAGAATATTTGTATACTGCGTTGCAAGCGACACTGCTGATATGGCTGATTGTCCCACATAATTCAACATAATAATATCGGTTGAACCAATCGTTGCACTGAGCAGGTTTTGTACCACAATCGGTAGAATCATTTTGAACGCTTTTCTATAAAAAATTGACTTTTCTGTAACTGCAGACATAACCTCTTAATCCTCCAAATTGAAATAGAAAAATGGCATAACACCATCGCTATATTATGCCATTTCTCATTTCAACAGTTTATCACATTTTCAAGATTCATGTCAAAATTTTATGCTATTATTAATTTCTATTTCAGATTCCGGACAGATTGGGACGCAATATATTTCGATAAGTTGAACGTCCTAAAATCCAAATCTTCTCCTGCGTGAATGCCTTCCATATATAAGTCACCTCGATAATCTTCACCATACTCTGTAAGCTGCTTTTCATCCATATACGCCACCATTGCCGGGATTTTGTCAGCCGACAGATGATGCAGATAATTAAGATCCATTTCAAAATGAGGATACCGCTCAGCACTGACCAGATTATACTTTGTAATCCAATAGTCCTGATGACTGAAGGAAAGCCCCAAATAGGAAACCGTCACAACAATCATGCAAAAACGGAACAACGAAAATGTAGGTTTGTAGATATTGATTACAATTCCGGTCAACAAAATCGTGAGGACCAAAAGACTCCATAATACCAACACACGCGTAAAAGTCAAACAAAATGAATTAACATATAAAATCATACGATACACCGAAGATGCAATCATAATATAAGTACAGCCTGAGATAATTGTCAGTATCACCTTCAGCACTTTATGTTCTTTAAAACGATGCAGACACACAAGCACCATGACAAGATTAATCAAGCACACAAAGAGCAATTGGAAATATCCCTGTCTGGCATATCCTGCATACGTATATCCTTCCGGCATTTCCATGCCGCCGATAAAGAGATACATAATCTGAATCATGCAAAAAATCAAATAAACAACTGTCAGAATTGAAGTAAATGTAATTGCAACAATCGGCTCACCCACTCGCCTATCGGCCACTTCCTCCTTCAAGTCCTTGCTAACCACAGCACAGAGAAATGCATATGCCGCAAAGAATGCAAATATCGTTAAAAACAAAACTCCGAAATAGTCTCCCGGAACCATATCCTGAAACATCCAGTCTACCATTTGCCCAAAAACAACATCGGCAACCGATAACAACGTCAGGACAATCAGCAATAGCGGAATGGCAATCAGAATTCCATACACTACATACTTGCCCTTTCCACCTTTATTCTTCGAGTGGTTTTTGAAATAATAATTCATATGTATAAATGGCTGCAGGATATGAGCAATTGAAACAATCGCTGTATAAAGCACAGTCCCGATATACTTTGAAAAGTCCCATTTGCTGTCTTCATAAACCTGATGTACCATGAAACTTCCGATTAAGAGAAGTATCCCCACAAAGTTAAAGAACTGTATCGGCACTGAATTGGTACAAAAAGTTGAAATACCAAGTAAAACCGAGCAGATGATATAAAAGAAAGCATCCTTTTTTAGTGGTATTTTCATTGTTTTCAAGCAATAACACAAGTAGCCAAAGGTTCCACCGACAAAGAGCGGAAATGTAATTCCGGCAAGATTCTTGTACAAACAAAATGTATAGAACACCGCAAAAATCAGTGTTGCAAGTGCTATCTCCTTAAAATGATTACAGATAATCTGTAGCCTTCCCTGATTAGCAGACATCGCCTGCTGTGTCATCTGTTGCTGTTGTGGTTGGCTCACCACTGTTTCTTCGTTATTTATCTCTGACATTTAATTTTCCTCCTTACGATATTCAAGTATGTCTCCCGGCTGGCAATTAAGTGCTTCACAGATTGCCTCAAGAGTTGAAAATCTCATTGCTTTCGCTTTATTATTTTTCAGTATCGACAGGTTCGCCATGGTGATATCCACTTTATCCGCCAGCTCTGTCAGCCCCATTTTCCGTTGTGCCATGACAACGTCTAGGTTCACTATGATTCCCATATGATATCATCTCCGTTTCTTTTCCTCTGATCATGCCTTCTAAATAATGCTTCTCAGATTGTGAGTTCATTCTCTTCTTTTAACTTCCACGCTTTGTAGACCAAATGTGACAGTCCGGCTGCCACAACCGTAATTGCTATTCCGATGAAAACGACCAGAATCAACAAAATGAAAATCCCCGGATGATTCATACTCAATAAAAAGAGTACCACATTCCCCACCATGACCATAGCAGAATCCAAAGCGGCCAATTGGCTGATATGTTTTAGCCGAATACTGTTATCTTCGCAAAAGGAATTGTCAGCTCCGATGTTTTTGCAGATTCCCCAGAAGATAATCAACGCGGCATAGCAAGGAACTGCAGTAATCCACGCAAAAATCAACCAAGGATAATACCAAGTACTAAATTCAGGTGCTGACAATACCAAATCTCTTCCCCACCAAGGAATAATCCCCAAATAAACGATGGCACCTATGATACCGACCCCTATTGTAATCAATTTTAACCAGCCTGCTAAATGTTTCTGTTCCATAATATCCACCCTTTCGCCTAGGATGCTATTTCTACGAAGGCATCCTTACTGATGTTTCATTGATGTCACTATATCACTCCGCAGAATGAATGTCAATATATTTTTATCGTTTATCGATATTTTAATATCGACTATCAGTTTTGTATCGCATAAAAAACAGGAGGCAGTTGAAATATCCGCCTCCTGTTTTTCCTATTTAACATCCTATCTTGCATAGACAAAACTGTCTTCATACGCATTACTTGCTCGATTCATATAATATACACTAAAGCCGATGCCGCCCTTGCCTCCAACTGCTGCTGACTGGTCGAGGTCTTCAATGGCCGGTGCGACTTCATCCACCGGTGTAGTTTCATCCACCTGCGCGGTTTCGCCAACCTTTGCCTTCTCATCCTCGATTTCCTGCTCCATGGACTTCGCCATGTTATCTTTTGTAATGGCTTCCATGATTTTGTTGATATCTTCCGGCGAGAATAAATCCAACATCTTGGATACATCATCAATGTTATCCCGATTAAAACTAAAGGAATATCCATTGGAAAGCTTGCCGACATGAATAATGTCACCGCTTGACATATCTCCAACCGTGATTGCGTTGTTTTCAAAATCAAACGAAATGGCAATCCCTTTGTATGTCGCCATGCCGGTTTTATCATTACCGTTCTTCCTTGCATTTTCTTCTAATTGGAAGAATGATTTCGTTATATCCTGTTCGCGCTGTGCCTGCATATCCTCGTATTTCTGAGGATGATTGATACGGGCATCTTCCAACTCCGCGTTATATTCCTGTTCCTTTAACATTTTATATTGCAAGGACATAATATCCTGAAATGCCGTAGAACCGGAACGATAATCTGTCTGCACGCTTGGTGTATTCTGTATCTTCGAAGCAAGTACATCCTCAATGGGATTGAGTGAATCACTTGTAAGCCCGGCTGTATTTGCCGCGCTGCTATAGAGATAACTGTAATAGGAAGTATCCAATCCATACCCTGAAATGTACATAACTAAAATCCTCCGATATATTTATCGGCATAATCCTTTATAAAATTTAGTCCTGCTATGATAAAAATTATTTCATTTTTGCACCTGTTCTGCAATGACACGATAAAGCAGTGCAGGTTCAATCGGCTTAGAAATATGCGCATTCATGCCAGCTTCACTTGTGTTATTCACATCTGTATGATAAGCATCGGCAGTCAACGCAATAATCGGTATTGTCTTGGCATCTGCCCTATCCAGTAAGCGAATCTGCCTTGTGGCCTCAAGTCCATCCATCACCGGCATACGCAAATCCATCAAAATGGCATCATAATATCCCAAGTCTGATGCCCCAAATGTTCTCAAGGCATTCAATCCGTTATCGGTAGACTCCGTATGACAGCCAACACGCTCTAACATACCGCTTGCAATCTCCACATTGATTTCATTGTCATCCACAACCAAAATGCGAAGTCCCAAAAGCTGACTGATATTGATACTTTCTTGTTCTTGAGCAAACGCATCTTCAGATGCCGCATATAAATATAGGTCAACCGTAAATTCAGAACCTTCTTCGCTTCTGGAATGAACACAAATTGTTCCGCCCATTGCCTGTACTAAATTCTTAACAATGGCAAGCCCAAGCCCCGAGCCCTGCATTTCCGTATCATGCTTTACATTTTCCTGTGAAAAAGGTTCAAACAGAATCTTCTGAAACTCTTCACTCATACCAATGCCGCTATCTCTGACAATAAACCTGAGGCCAAGTTTCCCATCCCGTCCCGGAATTCGCTCGGAAATAAATTCAACGCGTCCCTTCTTCTTGGTATACTTTGCCGCGTTTGTAAGCAGATTAAAGAAAATCTGATTAAACCTCAGTTTATCTACTATAATACTCTCTTTTTCACAGCATAGTTTCATAGAAAAATCAATGTTCTTTTCTTTCATCAGCGGACGTACTACTGTCTTGATACCGTTGATAAACTCCTCTATTGCATACGGTTCCTCATGCAACTCAATCTTTCCGCTTTCAATCTTCGTCAAATCCAATACATCATTGATGAGTCCCAGCAGAAACTGACCCGATAGTTCAATATTATTCAGATATTTCAAAGTTTTAGGCGAATTTCTTCCGTCCTTTGCCAAATCTACCATTCCGATTACGGCATTTAACGGCGTTCTCATGTCATGACTCATACGTGACAAGAACTCACTCTTTGCTTGATTTGCTTCATTTGCCGCATCTGCTGCCGCCTTCAATATCTCTCGCTGGCGCTGTTCTTCCTCGTATATATCCGAAATATCGCGATATGAAATCACAATATCAGTATGTGTATCATCCAAAAATTTAGCAGAAATCCTTTTGCGAATCGTATGTCCATTCTGCTGATTAATCTCCTTATAGTTCTGTACCACAGGTGACTCCACTTTTAGGGCTTTTTGCAATTTATCAAGTAACAGTACATTTTCGCATACCTCTCTGTCCGCCTCCACAATTGATGTCCGAATATAATCCAGCATACGTGAATTAAAGAAAAATACCTCTCCTGCTTCCGGATGACCTTTCAAGCCATTATTTCGCACAAAATGAGCAAGTCCACTCTTGGTGTTTGCAACACAGACAGCCTCCAATTCTGTATCCAAAATACCATCAATTGCAATCTCGTCTTTTTTCTCAGCATCAATATCACGTATGTAAACAAAGGCTTTTAGGTTTTTATTTCCGACATCCTCAATCATCACCGCATCGCCTCTGACCCAACACAATTCACCATTTGAAAGAATTCGTCTGAATTCAATGCTTGCGGTATTTTCCCCTTCCGTATGTCTTCGACGCAGCGCATGAATAAAAAGGGTATTTTCAACCGTCTCTCTGTCTTCCTCCACCACAACCTGCATAATCTTATTGCGTACCTCGTCAGTACAGGATACAGGTTCGGTAATCGGATCCAAATCTCCAAATAGTGTACGAAACTCCTCTATTGTCTCATTGGTAAGATTAAGGCGATAAAACTCGTCTGAACTCAGCAACACCTCATTCAGCATCTGAATACGAAGTTCTTCTTCCTTTTCCTTAGTAATATCATAGGACACCGCGATATGAACCGGGTCTTCAACCCCCTCCATATAGCACGCCGAACTATTACTGCGTACCCACATCTGTGTACCGTCACGCTTTCTGACACGATATTCAATTTGGGTTGGTTTTCCCGTCCTGATATTTTCATCAGCCGCCCGATAGACAGCCTCAGCATCATCCAAATGAATTAAATCAATTAGTCCGTTTGGTGCTTCCTCATGAAATTGTTCTTTCGTGTATCCAAACATCGTATAATATTGCTCATTCACATAGATGTATCCCGTTCTTCCAACACCAAAGGTTGCCGCCGAAATACCGCCGTTTACATTTTGGATAATTGCGCGAAGCTGTGCTGCCACACTACGTTCCTTCTGCACCGCCTCAGTCTGTGCCGATGCATTAATGACGGTAGAATAAAAAAGATATCGGTTCTTCAATACCGAAATAACCTTGACCGTCACTCGTACACAAATGATTTCATAATCACCGGTCAGTAACTGTAATTCACAAGATGCTTCTTTATCCATTTCAATCGCCTGTCTGATACACGCAAGCATCTCCTTTTTATTCTCCTGATCCATATAATCCATAATGTTCAGCGAACGAGCCTCATCCTCATCAACATCATTTCCGAGAATTTCCTTTGTATATCTTTCATTTACGCGAAGCACTTCAATATTACCGTTGCAATACTCAAAAATACAGGCACCTCCTGCATAGCTGTGCAGGATAACCATATCTAATGATTCAGGGCTCCAGTAGGTTCCGTTCTTGATTTCATAATTAAAAATGTTTATTTTATTGTTTCTTTGCAAATCATTTACGACAGATATGCTTTCACGCATCTTGATGACATTTCTGACATGATATTTAATAATATTTTGATTGTAAGGAACTCGGATAAAAATGTCGGCACCCATTCGTAATGTCTGCTCCTCTGTCTCTTCTTCCGTATTGTCTGTTACAACAATAGACGGAATCTGCGCAAAAATAGGATGGTTATTTAATTGCTTCAGCAACTCATAACCATCCATTACAGGCATATCAATATCAAGCAAAATTACAGATATCACCCTAAAATAGTGCTTTATAATTGTAAGAGCCTCCTGCCCGTTCTCCGCTTCCAGAATCTCGTAGTTCTCGCTGAGTATCTCACGCAGTTCCTCTCTGTTTGATTCATTATCATCTACAATCAGTATTTTTCTTGCCATTCATTACCTTTCTTCGAACGATTTACCCCATCTTCAAAATGCATACTATCATTATACAATATCTTTTTACAATATTCAACATAGGTGCAACCAAC
>DATESB010000135.1:0-4408 GCA_035271065.1 Lachnospiraceae bacterium
CGGTAGAAGAACTTGCCAAAAGGCTAGGGAGAAATGAAAAGACGCTCAGAACACAGATTTACAGAGCAAAGGGAATGTTACGAAAAGAGTTAGGAAAGGAGGCAGACCATGAATAGTAATTCGAATCAGAATATGGAAGAAATATCAATTGATGAACTAATCAGACTTGCAGAGAGTGATATGATAACGGCTCCGCATTATTTACAAGACAGTATCATACAGAAGAGTCAAAGCGTACAGGTACAGTTGCCAATGCAGATAGAAGCACATGCAAAGCAGATGCCAAAGAAAATGCAGATGTTCTATTACACCATGAAGGTATCAATTGCAATGGTCTGTACCCTGATATTACTGTTTGTCAGTACCGATATCCCGACAGGTCTACAAAATGGATTTAATGCAATTGCCAATCCCATTAGTGAGAAAGCAGACCAATTATCAGAGAGTATGTCTGAACGTTCTTCTGAGTGGGATGAGACACTCAAACAAATGAAAGAACAGATTAATCAAACAATTTTAGGAGGCAGTCAAAATGAGTAAAACAACAAATATGATTAGAAAGAAAACAGGATTTTTTACATTTATTTTTTCATTATTTCCGGGATGCGGGGAAACCTATCTTGGATTTTACAAGAACGGTGTCAGCATGATGCTTTTGGCATTTGGTGTGCTGGGGTTATCAATGTTTTCCGGTACAGGAATTATTATGATGTTTTTTCCGGTATTGTGGTTTTATAGTTTTTGCCATGTACACAATCTGGTAGCGTTGTCAGATGAGGAGTTCTATGCAGTTGAAGATAATTATGTCTTTGATTTACCGGATGATTCTCTGAAAGGCGTATTCAAAACAGCAAAAACCAGAACCTGCATCGGAGTCATCTGTATTGTAATCGGTATCTGTGCATTGTGGGATACAATGCGGTCATTCTTATATCGTATGTTTGACCAAAACATCTGGGATGTTTATATTGAGCCGTTCTTTGATTATGTACCTCAGGTTATCATCGGAGGCATTGTGATTGCACTTGGTGTAATTTTAATCAGAGGAAAGAAGAAGGAACTGGATGAAGCGGAACTGAAACAAATTGAAGATAAGAATTCAAATGGTGGGGAAGTATAGGAGGTTACAAGATGTCAACAAAAATTCATAAAGTAGGTACATTTACACTCGGTGTGACGCTTGTGGCATTTGGCATTGCATATCTGGTACGGTTGTTTGTGCCTGCATTATCTTATATGATGATTGTGAAGGCGTGGCCGGTTGCATTTATCCTACTGGGAATAGAAATTATTTTGAGCAATATCCGTTATAAGGAAGAAGCAACATTTGTTTATGATAAAACAGCTATATTTTTAACAGCAGCACTCGTTATGTTCTTTATGTTTATGGGAGCATGTTCGATTGCAATCGGAAACAGTACAGGAATGTATGTTACTTTTTAGCCGTAGCTTTGAGTGTAGTGCAGTATGATAATATGCACATTACGAAACATAGAATTGAATATCCGCAACTTAGGAAAAAGCCCTTGCAACCGCAGGGCTTTTTTCATATGATAAATTTGTCGACAGAAGTAAACGCATTTATGATGAGTGCAGGAGGTATACCTTGAAAATACAAATTAATGAAGATCCGAACTTGCAGGACACAGAGATTATCATCAATTGCAAACAAACAAATGAGGAGATTTTGAAACTGATTGCAATGTTACGTGTAATGGACTGTAAACTGACAGGAACAAAGGACAATCAAACCTACATACTTGAGGCAGGAAAAATATTGTATATTGATACAGCGGATAAGAAGACGTTCTTCTATACAAAGGCGGCGGTATATGAGACACCGTTAAAGTTATATGAACTGGAAGAACAGTTAAAGCCAAGCGGGTTCTTTCGGGCAAGCAAGTCAACGATTATCAATTTCAATCAAATACTTGCCCTGAAGCCGGATTTGGACGGAAGAATTATCGTAACCATGAACAATCAGGAGAAACTGGTTGTATCAAGACAATATGCAATTACAATCAAGCAGATGCTGGGGGTGAAATAATGAACGAGTTGGAACAAAACAGAGGTAAGGTAGGATTTTTTAACAGATTTTTTATGATATTTACGGTTTCCATTCTTGCATTTTCGGTTGCAGGATATCTGGACGGTGAGAGTGGCGGGACATTTACAAGTCTGTACCGACTCGGAAGCGCGGGGTTGACCTATGAGGCAATTGCGCAGCTGTTATTTACATCACTTATGATCAGCGTGATTGTTGAGATTTTCTTTTCAGAGCGTTTCTTCAAGGATATGATGATCATAACACGAACTGTTTGGATGTTAATCTGTATCACGATAGGAATGGTAATTTGCATTATTATGTTTGATTGGTTTCCTGTGGATATGTGGCAGGGTTGGGTCGGTTTCTTTGTTTCATTCGGACTTTGTTTTACAGTGAGCACTTTGATTATGGTGCTGAAAACAAGAGCAGAAACTAAGAAATACGAGAAATTATTGGAACATTATAAGAGTAGCCGAGAGGATGATGAGGAAGATAATGAATAATGTCAGTACAGCAACTGAAAATGTAATAGAAATCAAAAGGCTGACCAAGCGTTTTGGTGAACATGAAGTATTAAAGGATGTCACATGCAACATTAAAAAGGGTGAGATATTCGGTCTGCTCGGACCAAGCGGTGCGGGAAAGACTACTTTGATTAAGATTTTAACCGGTCAGGTACAGGCATCTATGGGAGAGGCCGTTGTCTTTAACCATGACAGCAGCAGACTGAGTGACGAAATTTACGAAGAAATAGGTATGGTACTTGATAATAGTGGTCTTTATGACCGATTGAGCAGTTATGATAATCTGCTGCTTTTTGCAAAGATTTTCAGGGTGGAGCGGGAACGTATCTTGGAAGTGGCAGAGAAGGTGCAGTTAGAAGATGCCATGAAGACACGAGCAGGCAAATTATCAAAGGGAATGCGTCAGCGTCTTGTTTTGTCAAGAGCCATTTTACACCAGCCGAAGCTTCTGTTTATGGATGAGCCAACCAGTGGTTTGGATCCGGCAACAACAGAAAAGATACATGAATTGATATTTGAACTGCGAGAGCGCGGTACTACAATTTTTCTAACAACACATGATATGGAAGAAGCAACAAAGTTGTGTGATAACATTGCATTGCTAAATGAAGGTGTCATCATGGAATATGGTGCACCGGATGCAATTTGCAGAAAGTATAACGAAGAAAATAAGGTGACGATATTATTGAAGGACGGCGAAACAATTATATTGCCGAATACAAGTGCGAGCGCACAAAAAATAGCAACCTATTTCAATCAAAATAATGTAGTGTCCATCCATTCTTCGGAACCGACACTTGAAACAGTATTCATTTCCCTGACAGGAAGGGGGTTATTATAATGACAGCAGTTTATACAGTAGGTGCACTTTTTTCAAAGCAGTGCAAAGATATCTTTAGAAATGTAGAAGTTTTGATTTTATTTTTTGTTTATCCGTTGGTAGCATTCGTTATGACAAGTGCAATTCCTGAGGAAATGGGGCAGGCAGATTTCTTTATTTCTATCTTTGGGACGATGCATATCGTATTTACACCAATGGTTGCCATGGCATCTATGATTTCGGAGGAAAAAGAGAAGAACACACTCCGTGTGCTGGTAATGTCTAATGTAAAGCCGGCAGTTTATCTGCTGAGTATTGGCGGATTTGTATTTATCTGCACCATGATTACCGCAGTTCCGTTTGTATTTTTTGGTGGATTCACAGGAATGGATGCAGTCAGGTTTATGGTTTATATGGCAATGGGATGCATATGTTCCCTCTTTTTGGGTGGCTTGATTGGAACAGCGTCTAAGAATATGATGGGTGCAAATGCAGTGGCAATACCGCTTGGATTGGTTATTTCGTTTATGCCGATGCTTTCCTTTTTCCAGAAATCAATCAAAACCTTTTCCCGATTTGTTTACGGACAGCAGATTAGTGACTTGCTTGCAAATCCCGGCAAAGGAGCGGCAACGACGGAAAGTTTCATTGTGGTAGCAATCAATATGGTGATTTTTCTGGGAGTGTTCCTGTTCATGTACAGAAGGAATAAGCTGGAAGTTTAGAAAAAAGTGATAGAATACGAATTTTACCCTTACAAAACAGCCGATTTTCTGTTATAATAGAAACAGAAGGCACGCATAAGGGCGTGTAAGAGGTAAATAGATGTTTAATGTAAATGAATATGTCGTATACAAAGGAAGTGGAGTTTGCAGAATTATTGACATCGGAACCCTTGATTTCGGGGGAATGGACAAAGAGAAGAAATTTTATTTTCTGCGCCCGGTTCATGCAAAGGAGAGTATCACGTATGCACCGGTAGATAATGCCAAGGTACCTATGCGGAAGGTATTATCT
>DATESB010000136.1:0-3164 GCA_035271065.1 Lachnospiraceae bacterium
TGAACAGCCTATCATGATACTTCTGCACAGCCTCAGCCTCACGCAAAGGGTGCAGCCGCCGGAGAACCCGGCGGGGGTGAAATTCCCATGACAGCCACCAACCAAGGCTGGTTTAAGCTGACTGCCCATGCAGGACAAGCCTGTTCTGCGCTCCGGGAAGTAGTGTCGAATAGGAGCAAGTGAAAAAACGAAGAACAAGACGGCTTTATGCCGGAAACTATGAGGACAGCCGCCCTGCCGGTACAACCGATCACGCTCTGCGGCTGTCCTTATCCTTTTGGTATAAAACAAATTCACGCAAAGGAGGAATGCGAAATGCATATTTACAAAGGCGATATTTTCTACGCCGACTTAACCCCTGTGGTGGGCTGCGAGCAGGGCGGCATCAGACCGGTGCTAATTGTGCAGAACAACATCGGAAACCGCTACAGCCCCACTGTCATCGTAGCCGCTATCACCAGCCGCACCGGGAAGCAGCATCTTCCTACCCATATCGAGCTGGGCGAACCGCAAAACGGTCTGCGGCAAAACTCGCTGGTGCTTTTGGAGCAGGTGCGAACCATTGACCGTTCCCGCTTGCGTGACTACATAGGCACGCTGACCGACCAGCAGCTTCGACAGGTAGATGAAGCCTTGGCTGTCAGCTTCGGGCTGGAACTTGCCGAAGAACCGAGAGCCGGTTCTAACCGTCAGTATGTAAAGGAGGATTTCAGATGGACGATATTAAGAACGCTTGGATTTATTGTAGTATCGATGCCCCTGAAGATGTTCATGGTATTTTGAAAGGCCAGTATGAACAGCTGGAGAACTATGCTGCACAAATGAGGTTTACCGTTGTTGGTTCTTCTCAGGATTTGGGCAGAGGTCTAAAGTCTATGCTCCCCGGTTTGCTTTCTGTTTTAGAGTCTGCCAAGGCGGGGGCTTTTCAAATCTTTTTGGTAGAATCTATTAGCCGCATTAAAGTGGATGCAGAAACCGCATCAGCATTTATAAAAGAGTTGATGTCCTACGGCATAACTGTGTTTTCACCTTTGGAGGGGAAAATATCGATTTAGGAGAACAGGAGGTTCCTATGAGTGAAAAAATAGCTATGTTTTCAAAGTACCCCGATGTAGTTGAGGTAAATCAATTGAGAGAGATGCTTGGCGGCATCAGCCGTAAGCTGGCCTATAAACTTCTGGCAGATAATGAAATACGAAGTGTACGAATCGGACGAACTTATAAAATTCCCAAGGCTTGTATTATTGAATATCTGCTGGGCGAAGAAATGTGCCACATCAAGATTTTTTGATGTGGCTTTTGCTTACTATTGGACATGAGCCGTAGAAAAATCCGTTGGATGTTTTCCACGCAGAACAGTAGCTATCCTATGCTTTCTGTGGTAATGTGGTGTCGTCAATGGTAGGCAAATATTGCTGTTATTTCAAAGGAGGATAACAATGATAACAGGCTGCCTACAGCAAAAAAATAATACCTATTATGCCGTCCTATACATTAAGGTGGACGGCAAAAGAAAAACCAAATGGATTCCCACCGGACTGCCAGTGGCAGGAACCAGCGACAGAAAAGCGAAAAAGGCCTTTGATCAAATTCGGTTGGACTACGAACAAGAGCAAGAAGCAAAGGAACGCCGGGAGGCAGAGGAACGGGTCAGAGAACTGATTGAAGGCAAACGAAATCCCCAAGCGGAGGTACTGTTCATAGAGTACCTTCAGAAATGGTTGCTCCAAGCCAAACCCACGATAGCCAAGACGACATTTAAGGGTTATCGCACCATGCTGGACGGACGAATCAGCCGATATTTTACAGAGCTGAATGTCACTTTGGGTGAGGTTACGCCACAGCATATTCAAGATTTTCATCAAACGATTTTTGATGAGGGACATACGCCGAATACCGTTATTCACTACCATGCGGTACTTCGCAAAGCGCTGCAAACTGCTGTTAAAAAGGAAATCATCGATAGCAACCCTGCTGACAAGGTGGACAGGCCAAAGAAAAATGTATATCAAGCACAGTTTTACTCTGCAGAAGAAATGATGACACTATTTGATGCGGTGTCAGACGATCCCTTGGAGATTTGTGTGAAACTGGCTGCTTACTATGGGTTACGGCGAAGCGAAGTCTTGGGGCTAAAGTGGGATGCAATAAACCTTGAGCAAAAAACAATCTCAATTAAGCACAAGGTCATTGAAGATAAGGTGGATGGGAAGTTTGTAGCAGTCGGTGAAGATGTATTAAAAACTAAATCCAGCTTCCGCACCCTCCCTTTACTGCCCAGTGTTGAAAAGCTGCTTCTTGCTGAGAAAGAGAAACAGGAAATGTACCGCAGACTATTCAAACGGTCTTACTGCCGGGAATACCTTGATTACATTTGCCTCGATCAAACTGGAACGCTCATGCGCCCCAATTATGTCACAGAGCATTTCAGCTGGCTGCTTGAAAAATTTGAACTCAAAAAGATTCGCTTCCATGATCTCAGGCACAGTTGCGCCAGCCTCCTACTGGCAAGCGGCATATCAATGAAGCAAATCCAGATATGGCTTGGACACAGTACATTCTCGACCACTGCGGATATTTACTCTCATCTGGACTTCCATGCGCAAATCGAATCTGGCTTGGTTATGGACGGGATGTTTGAAAGAAACCGAGTGGCAGAACCTACTGGACTTGCAACGACCAATTGATTTTCTACGGACTGCTTTATCAGAATACGGCAAAGCCTTATATAACAAGGTTTCAAGCATATCCGTTTTCTGCGAAAGCAGAAAAACGCCCCCAAAAGGGAGCGTAGAAAAGAGCAAAAAAGGAAGAGCCTGCTGCGGACATTGACCGCAAACAGGCTCATGGCGGAGGCGGTGAGATTCGAACTCACGTGCCCGTGAGGACAACCTGATTTCGAGTCAGGCTCGTTATGACCACTTCGATACGCCTCCATATTTTATTTTAACACACAAAGCCTTTCGTAGAAGTCAAGGCAAAGTGTAGAAAAACCGTAGAAATCGGTAAAAAGCTAATTTTTCAAAATCCCGAAAACCCACGGAAACTCAAAGGTTTCTGGCATTATCAAGGCAACTGACCGAGTGGATTTCGAGTGCGCCCCGTTATGACCACTTCGATACGTCACCATTTTTCTCTGCTTTATATTCTATAATAACACCTCA
>DATESB010000137.1:0-2366 GCA_035271065.1 Lachnospiraceae bacterium
AACCAAACCATGCTCTGTAACATCAAGACCAAGAACTTCTTCCTCAACAGATGCACGGAGTCCCATGAATTTCTTGATTGCAAGGAATACAATAGTCATCGTAACAGCAACCCATACAATAACACTGAGAACGCCTAAACATTGAACACCGAGGAATGCAAATCCACCGCCATTAACAAGGCCGACTTCATTTGCAAATACACCTGTCAAGATTGTTCCGAGAGCACCACAGCAGCCATGTACTGCGATAGCACCAACAGGATCATCAATTTTAAGGACTTTATCAAAGAACTCTACTGCAAGAACGACTACGATACCTGCAATGATACCGATGACTGCTGCAGCCCAAGGCTCAACAACGTCACAACCTGCTGTAATAGCAACCAAACCTGCCAATGAACCGTTCAATGTCATGGAAACATCAGGTTTCTTATATCTAATCCATGTGAAAACCATAGTTGCAACAGTTGCACATGCTGCTGCAAGGTTTGTGGTAACGAATACTTTACTTGCCAAAACATCCATGCCGTCTACCATAGAAACAGTAGAACATCCGTTAAATCCGAACCAGCAGAACCAAAGGATAAATACACCAAGTGCGCCTAATGTCAATGAATGTCCGGGGATAGCACGAGGCTTGCCGTCTTTGTCGTATTTGCCAAGTCTGGGTCCGAGAATCTTAGCACCAACGAGTGCTGCAACACCACCGACCATATGTACAGCAGTTGAACCTGCAAAATCGTGGAAGCCTAACTGTGATAACCAGCCGCCACCCCAAATCCAGTGACCTGAAATCGGGTAAATAAAGGCACTGATGATAATAGAATATACCAGGTAAGACTTAAATTTTGTACGCTCTGCCATGGCACCTGAACCGATAGTTGCTGCCGTAGCGCAGAATACAGTCTGGAAGATTAAAGTTGCGAAATCACCGCCTGCATTTGTGAATAAATCCAAACCACCGATAAACTTTCCGGTACCACCAAACATAAGACCAAAACCTATAATCCAGAAAACGGGTGCACCACAGGAAAAGTCCATCAAGTTCTTCATGATGATGTTACCTGCATTTTTTGCTCTGGTAAAGCCTGTCTCCACCATTGCGAAGCCGGCCTGCATAAAGAATACCAATGCAGCGCCAAGCAAAATCCATACTGTGTTGATGTTCTCCGGTGTTACAACCGAAGTTAATAATGTTGTACTCATAATTTTTTCCTCCTCAAGAAATTTTTTTCGCGGCATGCGCGTACGTGATGTCGCATTTTTATAACATATAAAAAAGGTGTGTATCGTGCGGAGTCTCATCTCTCCGGATACACACCTTTGTGTTAAAAAGTAACTAAAAATATAAAATTAAATGTTAAATAATAACTCGCCGTATTGCGGGAATGGCCACAATTCCTCTGAAGCATTGACTTCAATCTCGTCTACAGTTGCTCTAAGTGCGTTCATTGCTGTGATGACAACATCCTTATAGTATGTAGCAAGTTCAAGTCCCTCGCCTGAAGCATCAGCCAGTGCTTTTGCAAGTGCATCGCATTGTTCATATGCTGTGTCTTCAAGTGCTGATAACTTCTCGATTAAACTCAATTCCATCTTGCACGGAAGAGAAGCATTGAGCCCTTTCTTAGCGGCTGCGGTTTTTGCTAATTTTGAAATATAAGCATTTGCGGCAGGAAGGATTTCCTTCTTAGCCATATCAACCATGGTAAGTCCTTCAATGTTAATCACCTTGCTGTACATCTCAAGCAAAATCTCATATCTGGAATGAACCTCTGTCTCCGTAAATATCTTATGATCGGTAAACAATTTAACATTCTTCTCTGCAATGAACTGCGGAAGAGCATCTACTGTTGTCTTAAGGTTCAGAAGACCTCTCTTTTCAGCTTCTTCAGGCCATTCAGCAGAATATCCGTCACCGTTAAAGATGATACGTTTGTGTTCTCTGATGGTACGTCTGATTAACTTATTGAGTGCTTCTGTGAAATCCGGAGCCTGCTCAAGTTCATCCGCAAACTGCTTCAATTCTTCAGCAACGATTGTATTCAGAATAATGTTCGGTCCTGAGATAGAAGCAGAAGAACCAAGACTTCTGAACTCAAACTTGTTGCCTGTAAATGCAAACGGTGAAGTACGGTTTCTGTCTGTTGTATCCTTCGGGAAATTCGGAAGTACATGTACACCGATTTCCATAATCGGATTGGTATCACCGTTATAAGGTACTTTATTAACCAATGAGTCTAAAATTGCTGCCAAATCATCGCCGATAAACATGGACATAATAGCGGGTGGTGCTTCATTTGCGCCAAGTCTGTGGTCATTACCTGCTGATGCAACGGAAACTCTCATCAAATCCTGATATTCAT
>DATESB010000138.1:0-6078 GCA_035271065.1 Lachnospiraceae bacterium
CGTAATGTCAGAGCAGAAATGAATGTTGCACCAAGCAGAAAGGCACAAGTATATATTGTAACTGACAGCGAACAGATTAAAGAGACATTTACGACAGGCAAATTATTCTTTGCATCTTTGGCATATGCAAGCGATGTCATCATTCAGGCAGATAAGACCGGCATTGACCAGGATGCTGTTTCAGTTGTCATTCAAGATGCAACAATCTATATGCCATTTTCTGAATTGGTTGACATAACAAAGGAAGTGGAGCGTCTGGAAAAAGAAGAGAAACGTCTGGAAGGTGAACTTGCACGTGTCAACGGAATGTTGAATAACGAGAAATTTACAAGCAAGGCACCGCAGGAAAAGATTAACGAGGAAAAGGAAAAGTTAGTCAAGTATACCCAGATGTTAACACAGGTGCGCGAACGCCTGACACAACTGCAGAAGTCGAAATAACCAGAAATTTAGGGTATATAGAAGATTGCTAAGAGTGCCGTTTCGTGTTAAAATGTAGAAGCAAAGAATTACAGAATCGTTACAAAAGAATGATTCAATACTCAGAGGAGAATTGCAATGCCTGAATTGAACCCGACCACCTATGTCAAGCTTTCGCCTGATAATATGTCCGCCTACCTCTTTCTTGGAGCACCTAATCTGGAAGAGTCTTATAGCAGCGAGCAGGTTATAGAATATTTGAAGAAAAACGGTGTGACGGCGGGTATCATTTACTCTAATATAGAAGCCATGGTGAATAAAGGCGTCTATCTGAGAGAAGTAAAGGTTGCCGAAGGGACAGCGGCAGTTAATGGTGTGAACGGATATTATGAATTTAAGTTTAGCGGACAGGATGTAGCAAGGAAGCCTGTCATCCGTTCTGACGGTTCTGTGGATTATCAGAGCATGAGTTTGATTGAGAATATTGCGGTTGGAGATGTACTTGCCATTTACCATGTTCCGGTCAAAGGCACGGAAGGTATTGATATCAAAGGTAAGGTTACAAAACCAAAGCCTGCAAAGGATTTGCCTGCACTCAGAGGTAAAGGCTTTGAGCGTTCGGAAGATGGTTTGATTTATACTGCCACAACAGAAGGCAAGATTGAATATAAGGATTACAGATTGGATGTCAAGGATGTCTATGAATATGTTGGTGATGTTGATTTAATTGTCGGGAAGATTGATTTTAGAGGCGATGTCATTATTACCGGTAATGTCGAAAGTGGTGTATTTATCAGGGCAACGAAGAGCATTACCGTCAATGGACATGTGGAGGCGGCAAGTCTCAATGCAGCCGGCGATGTTGTCATCAGAAAAGGCATGCAGGGCGGACAGAAGGCAAAGATTATTTCCGGCGGAGATGTTTATGCTGATTTTATTGAGTTTACAACGGTAGAGGCAGCAGGAAGTGTGCATGCCAACATTATTATGAATTCCGAGATTAAGGCAGGAGATCAGATTATTGTGTCCGGTAAACGTGGTTCGCTTGTAGGTGGCAGTGCATATGCGGTTGCAGGTATATCAGCGGCCAATATCGGCAATGAAATTGCGCTGAAAACGGTAGTGGCAGCAGGTGTCAGTGACGAACTAAACAGGCGACAGGAAATGCTCGAAGTAAAGATTAACATGGCAAAGAGTTCTATTGCAAAGGCACAGGCGGAGATTGAGACACTCAAGAATGAGAAGACCGACATCACCAACGAAGGCAGCATTACAGCAAAGATTTCGCAGCTTAAGAAGAAGATTGCACGAGAGAATCGTTTGATTGAACATGCCGTGGAGGAACAAGAAAAGGTTGCTAATACCATAGAGCGGGCAGAACATGCTGTGATACGCGGAGAGCGTAAGGTATGTGCGGGTACGAAGATTGTGATAGATAATCAAGTTAAAGAGATTGAAAGCGATATGAAGCAATCTGAATTTACCAGAGAAAAGAACGGTCTTGGAGTAGCTGTCAGAATGGCAACGCTGTAGCATGAATTACTTGCATTTTGCGTAAAATATCGTTATGATGTAAAGTGGACGTTTTGGAGGAAGTAAAGTGATTAATTTTGAAGAAGAACTGAAAAAATTTCATCCGAGCCTTGAAGTAGAGGATGCAGAGGATGCCATATATAACAGAGACTTGACGGATATGACAGATGTGCTGATGAGCATGTTAAAAGAGGCGAAGGACAAGGAATTATGAAATGTTTTGTTTGCGGCTGTCGTTTGTCTGAGAAAAACTATTGCACAAGCTGTGGAACTGATGTTACAACCTATAAAAAGATTATTTATGCTTCCAACCGTTGTTATAATGATGCGTTGGAAAAGGCAAGCGTCAGAGATTTGTCAGGTGCGGTAATCAGCTTACGGAAGAGTCTTAAATTTAATAAGAACAATACTGCGGCCAGAAACCTGTTGGGACTGGTCTATTTTGAGATGGGTGAAGCAGTGGCGGCACTGAGCGAGTGGGTTATCAGTAAGAACCTGCAGAGTAAAAAGAACATTGCGGATGATTATCTGAGTGAAATACAGACCAATCCGGCAAAGCTTGACACCATCAACCAGACCATTAAGAAATACAATCAGGCATTGGCATATTGCTATCAGGGAAGTAACGATCTTGCAATTATCCAGTTAAAGAAAGTACTTGCCATCAATCCGAAGTTGATATGCGGGTATCAGTTGCTGGCACTTTTGTATATTAATGCAGAGGATTGGGATAAAGCACGACGTACCGTACTTCGTGCAGCGCAGATTGATACCAATAATACAACAACACTTCGTTATTTGAAGGAAGTTAATACAGTTCTTAGGGAGCGTGAGGAGCATACTTCCGGCAAGCGCAAAAAGGGACAAGAGGAAATCTACAGTTATCAGAGTGGAAACGACACGATTATCCAGCCATTGTATGTGAAAGAACGAGCAGGATTTTCAAGTGCTATCAATATTATCATCGGTATTGTAATCGGTGTGGCAATTGCATGGTTTCTAATTTTGCCGGCACGAATCGGAGTTGCTACGGATGAAAATGATGCCAAGTTCAAAAAGGTAAGTGAGGAACTGACAGCAGAAAAGGCTTCCAAATTGGAACTTGAGGAAGCACTTGATACACTTAGAACGCAGATAGCAGATCAGGAAACACAGATAGAAGAACTGACAGGTGCAACCGGTGTTGCACAGGCAAGCGATTACTTGGAGCAGGCAGCACAGACTTATATTGAGAATCCGGATGATGTACTTGCGGTCATGGAACTGTTGAATCAGATTGAGGAAGAATACACAACAACTGCTTCGCAACCATTTATTGCTTTATATACATTGCTGATGGATACGGTAAAGGCTGAGGCGGCAACGCAGTACTATGACAGAGGCATTGAGGAATTGAGTGCAAGCAGTAATGAAGAGGCTATCGAAGATTTGACAAAGGCATGGGAGTTGGATAATACAAACGGCAGTGCACTTTATAATCTTGGACATGCATACCGCAATATGAATAATACAGATAAAGCAGACGAAATATACAAGCAGGTGATTGAACTGTTTCCGGATACAGACCTTGCCAATAATGCCGCCGGATATATTTCAGCAGAGGCAGCCGGATAAATGTACTGAAATAGTTTGAGAATTGAATTACAAATGAGAGCCTAGGCTTAAAATACGAAAGAGAACATGGATTATTTCCGTGTTCTTTTTTTTGTGTTTGCGCGTCATAGGCGTGCTCTAAGGGTGAAAGTTTATTGAAAGGAAAGGAAAACAGTTATGAATGAAGATTTTCAGGTAATTAAATCATGTCTGATGATCAGACTTCCGAAAGAGGTGGATCATCATCAGGCAAAGAGGATACGAGAGACAGCGGATGCCTATATTGAAAGTAGGGATCTGTCGCATGTGATATTTGACTTTGAACTAACAGAATTTATGGATAGTTCAGGCATTGGAGTCATTATGGGAAGATACAAGAAAATGACGGTATTTGGCGGAAAGGTTTTGGCAATCCATGTGAATCAGCGCGTGAAGAGAATATTTAATATATCTGGTTTACATAAAGTAATAGAAGTGGTCGGAGATTAGAAAGGGAAAAAAATGACGAATAAAATGAAATTAGAATTTGTGAGCAGATCTACGAATGAGAGTTTTGCGAGAATAACGATTGCAGCATTTATGGCGGGCATGAACCCAACCATTGAAGAGGTTGCAGATGTGAAAACGGCTGTATCCGAAGCGGTTACCAATGCAATTATCCATGGATATCCGGAACGAGAGGGAACGGTTGTATTGGAAGCACAGATTACGGATGAAGAACTGACCGTTACGATTACGGATGAGGGAGAGGGTATGCCAAATGTGGGACGTGCCATGGAACCGCTCTTTACAACAAGACCGGATTTGGAACGCTCCGGCATGGGATTTGCTTTTATGCAGGCATTTATGGACGAGCTGTTTGTGGAATCGGGTGTACAGGTTGGTACAAAGGTACAGATGAAGAAGAAAATAGGGTGTGAGGAAAAAGTTTTTCCGCAATTACATAATCTTAAAGGAAACGAATAAATGAGTGACTTGACTGCTTTGATTGAACAGGCGCACCAAGGGGATAAAGCGGCAAGGGAAGAACTGATAGAGGGAAATCTGGGTCTGGTGCATTGCATTGTAAAGCGTTTTTTGAACAGAGGATATGATGCAGAAGATTTATTTCAGATAGGAACAATCGGGCTGATGAAGGCAATCGATAAATTCGATTGTTCCTTTGAGGTGAAATTTTCGACCTATGCGGTTCCGATGATACAGGGAGAAATTAAGCGTTTTCTGCGGGATGACGGGCTGATTAAGGTGAGTCGGTCTATCAAAGAAAACGGGTGGAAGTTAAAGCGTGCTACGGAACAGTTGTCGTATGAACTGGGCAGGGAGGCAACGCTGGAAGAATTGGCATCACTCACCGGGTTAACGGTGGAAGAAATCGTTATGGCAATGGAAGCAAATGTGGAGGTGGAATCCATTTATAAGCCGGTGTATCAAAGTGATGGTCATGAGATATGCTTGATTGACCAGGTGCCGGTGGAAGGAGAGGCATGTAGTTCCGAGACGGAGAAGTTGATTAATCATATGGTGCTGGAACAACTAATGGAGACACTAGAGCAGACAGAGCGGGAATTGATTGTGATGCGATACTTTCACAATAAGACACAAATGGAAGTGGCAGGGAAACTTGGGATTAGTCAGGTACAGGTGAGTCGGCTGGAGAAGCGGATATTATTACGTATGAGAAAAGAAATGGCAGGTGTTTAGGAACACCTGCCGGATAGGTTATGAATTCGGTGGAAAACTTGTGCTTGCTGAAATGTTATGTCAACCACAGGCTGATTGCGCAACGTTTGCTGAATCTAGTGGCAACTCGGACAGTTACGGCAGTCGCCCTTCTTGTCCCAGCAATAGGTACAAAGCTTGGAAGAATCAATTCCGACTGATTGCATCATATCATCCAGACGATGGAAGCGGAGCGTGGTAAAGTTCAACTCCTGACGAATTGCTTCTAGCATTTCGTGATAATTGGTGCTGTCAGGATTGGCATAATCCGCAAGCAATGCATCAGATACATTGGGTCCTTCACGGCGCTCAATGATACGTCTTGTAATCAAATCCAATTCCGAATTGGAACGAGAGAAATTCAAGAACTTACAACCATGCAGCAGTGGCGGGCAAGCGGGACGGATATGTACCTCTTTTGCGCCGCTCCTGTATAGAAATTCAGTTGTTTCGCGTAACTGTGTGCCACGAACAATAGAATCATCAATTAATAATAAACTCTTATTGCGAATTAAAGCATCCACGGGTATTAACTTCATGCGCGCAATCAAATTACGCTGACTCTGGTCAGTTGGCATAAAGGAACGCGGCCAGGTGGGAGTATACTTGATAAAAGGTCTTGCAAACGGAACACCGGAGCGATTTGCATAGCCAATGGCATGTGCAATACCGGAATCAGGAACACCGGCTACAATGTCCGGTTTCACATTGTCGCGACGGGCAAGCAAGTCACCGCACATGTAACGCATTTCTTCTACATTAACACCTTCATAGGATGAGGTGGGATAGCCGTAATAAATCCATAAGAATGTA
>DATESB010000139.1:0-3644 GCA_035271065.1 Lachnospiraceae bacterium
AAACTTAAGTGACCTGCCGACATCATGCTCCATAACACCAAATTCCGAAGACAGATAGTTGGTAAAACGACGAATATTCAAATGATTGTCAACAAACATAATACCAACCAATGTTGTAGCAAGGAAGTTTGCGATATCATCGTTCATATCGGCAAGTTCAATTAACCTCTGCTGATACTCGGCATTTACGGTATAAAGTTCTTCATTAACCGATTGCAACTCTTCGTTAGAACTCTGCAACTCCTCATTTGCAGTCAACAATTCTTCATTTGCAGCCTGCAACTCTTCATTGACCGTTTCCTGTTCAGAAACGCTGCTTCTAAGCTGCTCCTGCGCATCCTTAAGTTCCTGCTCCAAGTCCGTAATACGCTGTGAAGATACACGGTCAATGTGATAAGGCTCTGCATTTGGCAGGACACCACGGTCACTCTGCTCTGAGAAAATAAGTGCAATCAGACCCTCAGCTTCTCCACGCTTGGTACCAATCGGCAGAGCAGACAGATTAATCATCTGTTCCGATAATTCACCTTTGACGTGAACATCCTTATAGCCGATGCGCTGCATATCCTTACGCGTTTCTTTCAAAATGGTAGAAACAGCAATCTTTAAGTCCTCTGTTAAAACATCAAATAGGTTCAGACTTGCTTTTCCGATTGCAAAATGAAGGTAATTACTATTCTCACCATAAGTATGTATAATTTCGTTCTTACTGTTCAAAACAACACATGCCGGCATAAAACTTTCTAACAGTTGGTTGTTAATGATTTCAAACTCGTCTTTACCTGATTTTGCAGAATTTTTGGATTCTGTATCTTCATTATAGGTGATATCATTAAATTCCTCTTCAGCCAAGATACTGGGCTGCAAGAATGGCAGTGACTTTGCACGCGGTGCTTTCCCGTCAGTCCGATGGACAAACAGTTTTGCATTTGCATCTATGACATTAAATACATCCGAATATTCACCGATTGCTTCAGATTTGCCAAGGAACAGATAACCGTTATCCTTCAGTGAAGTGTGGAAAATAGCAAACAAATCACGCTGCAATATCGGTTGGAAATAAATCAGCATATTACGGCAGCAAATCAAATCAAGTCTGCCAAACGGCGGATCCTGAAATACATTGTGCGGCGAGAAAACAATCATCTTACGGACATCACGGTTAATCACATAAGAATTGTCCTTACGTACAAAGAAACGGCTCAAACGATAGGTCGAGACATTTTCAATAATACTTTCTCCGTAAATACCCTTACCGGCAGTTGCAATGGATTCCACATCAAGGTCGGTTGCAAATATCTTGATATCTCGCTTAATCTTGGTTTCTTCCATGACCTCGCTGAATAAGATAGCAACAGAGTAAGCCTCCTCACCGGTCGAACAGCCGGCAACCCAAGCCCTAATCATTTCCCCCTCTTTGCTCGACTTAACGATATTCGTAATAGCCGTCTTCTTCAAAGTCTCGAAATACTCAGGATCACGGAAAAAGTTCGTAACACCAATCAGGACTTCCTTAGACAGAATTCTGACTTCTTCCGGTGTATCAAACAAATACTGAACATAGTCATGCAGGCTGTCCTTATGTGTCATAACCATACGACGCTCAATACGGCGAAGAATGGTGGTTTGTTTATAATAGGTAAAGTTGATATTACTGATTTTCTTCAAAATGAAGTAAACCCGTTTCATCAAATCTTCGTCAATCTTATGCTCATCCTGTGTACTCAGATTGCCAAATTGCGCTTTCATTGTAATGTGCTGCAATTCCTGTGCAATCTCAGCCGGTGACAACTCAGCATCAACCAGACCTGTACGAAGTGCACTCTTAGGCATACCGTCAAACTTAGCACTGTCAGAACGCTGTACGATAATCAAACCGTCATGCTCTTTAATCGTCTTAATACCATTGGTACCGTCTGAACCGGTTCCGGAAAGGACAATGGCAATGGCACGCTGCTTTGCATCAGCCGCAAGAGAGCGGAAAAAGATATCAATCGGATGACTGAAGGCACCCTCTACCTGCTCAGTTAACACAAGCTTTCCATTTTTTAGTTGCATATTGTTCTTAGGGGGAATTAAATAGACACAATCCGGTTTAATCGGCATGTCGTTTTCAGCCTGAACAACAGGCATATCCGTATATTTGGATAATATTTCAGCCAAAAGACTCTTATAATCAGGAGAAAGGTGTTGCACGATAATGTACGGAACGCCGGTATTAGAAGGCAAAACCTCCAATAATTGTTGCAGAGCTTCCAATCCGCCGGCAGATGCGCCGATACCAACGATGTATTTCATTTCAGATGCAGAATCTTCAGACGTTGAAGATTTTTGTTTGGATTTGTCCAACATATAGAACCCCCATTCATTTGTGTATGTATGAATTAGATTAAAATATGAAATATTTAGTCTATTATACTATTTTTGCCAAAAGATATTAAGAAAAACGTGCATTACACAAACCTCCCTCGCATAGATTGTAAAAACGAAATAAGTGAGGGGATTTTTCTTGAAAGGATATATAGAAGAACGGGCAGTAGATATCGCCAATTACATAATAGAATCAAATGCAACGGTACGTCAGACCGCCAAGAAATTCGGCATCAGCAAGTCAACAGTACATAAAGATGTGGCAGAAAGACTCGTGCAGATTAATCCGACTCTTGCAAACGAAGCACGCAAGGTGCTGGATATCAATAAATCGGAGCGACATATCCGCGGAGGAATGGCGACAAAAGAAAAATATCACCAACTACACGAACAATCCAAAGCAAAACGACCCATGCCGGGGTACCAGTCAAACTAACAAAGGCAGCCACAGACAACTCACGTTGGGTGGCTGTTTTGAATTTTGTACAATAATTCGCGGATATCTCAATATTTGCTATACACATTACGGAGAAAATGGTGTAAAATTATCTGTATTACTTTAGAATTTAAACGCAACAATCCAAGGAGGTACACAAGATGCTGCAGACAAAAACACAAAAGTTAACAAATGCAGGAATGTTGATAGCAATCGGCTTGATACTGCCCTATGCAACTTCACATATGTTCGGAATACCGGGAACAGTATTATTACCAATGCACATCCCGGTACTCTTGATTGGATTTCTATGCGGACCACTCTACGGATTTCTGTGCGGTTTGATCATCCCCGCACTCAGCAGCGCTTTAACCGGCATGCCGGCAGCATACCCAATGCTACCGATTATGCTCGGCGAACTTGCAACCTACGGATTGGTCAGCGGATTATTATATCAGAAGACAAGCCATTTACGAAAAAGACTTGCAATCTATCCGGTTTTACTCACAGCAATGGTTTGCGGACGAGTTGTGTACGGATTGATATTTTCAATATTGATGTTAGCAGGCGGACAGTTAAAAGCACTCTCTGTATGGGGAGCCATTGCAACAGGACTGCCCGGCATTGTAATTCAGTTAATCTTAATTCCAAGCGTCGTCATGGCATTGGAACATGGAATGGGGAGAAGAAAAATGGACAGTTTGCAATCAGCCATAAATCTGATTAAAGAAGAAACAGCAACATGCGTAGTCATGAAAGACCACAAGATTATCAAAACAATTTCCGGACAGGGCATTGCCCCGGTGATAGATTTATATGAACAAGGCGTACTCAAAGA
>DATESB010000140.1:0-10233 GCA_035271065.1 Lachnospiraceae bacterium
GAACACGGCTCCTGCATCACATGAGCCGTGTTTTTGCAGACAACGCCCCGCCGCTGAAACCGCCCGGCCAGCGAACCGACCGGAAGCTTCTCCGCAAGCTCCGTGAGAAAAAGCAGGCGCAGGGCCATGCGAGGGATGACAACGAACAGACCATGTCATTATAACGATTGGAGGATAACCGTGAAGAAACAGAAAAAGAAAATCAAGCGGCCACCCATCAAGGGAAAATTGCTTCAAAGCCATTGCCGTCCTGTGAAAAGGGCGGCTTTTTTTCATAGAATCGGCACTCGCCATAGATAGGAGGTACGCCCATGGGTGTATATGTGCATTTTACGGATGACCAGAAATACCGTGCTAACAATGTGGACCTTGTGGACTTTCTCCAGCGGCAGGGTGAGAAGCTGATCCCCAGCGGCCGTGATAAGCGGCTGGAGGCCGACCATAGCATCACCGTCCGTGGGAACGAGTGGTACGATCACTCCGTAGAGAGCGGCGGGTATGCCATTGACTTCGTGCGGAACTTCTATGGTCTCACCTTCCCCGAAGCCGTGACCATGCTACTGGGCGGTGAGCAAGACGAAATTTACCGGCCCGCTTCGCAAAAGAAGCAGGAACGGAAACAGCCCTTTGCCCTCCCGAATCCCCACAGCGATATGCGCCGCGTCTATGCTTACTTGGTGAAAACCCGGCTCATCGACCGTGAAGTGGTCAGTTACTTTGCCAAGGCAAAGCTCCTGTATGAGAGCTGTGAAAAATCCAAGGACGGTATGAAGGAATACCATAACGCCGTTTTTGTAGGATACGATGAGAACGGCGTTCCCCGCCATGCCCACAAGCGCGGGCTCTATACCGAGGGAACCGGCTTCAAGGGAAATGTGGATAGCTGCGATCCAAACTACAGCTTCCACCACATCGGCACAAGCAACCGTCTCTATGTGTTTGAGGCTCCCATCGACTTACTGTCCTATATCACCCTTCATCCCCAGGATTGGCAGGAACACAACTATGTGGCTCTCTGCGGTGTCGGTGGTCATGCGATGATATGGATGCTGGAGCAGCACCCACGGCTCCGACAGGTTTCGTTCTGTTTGGATAATGATGAAGCCGGGCACAAGGCAAGCGGGCGGCTGAAAAGTCAACTTACAGAAAAAGGATATGTTTCTGAGCGGCTTATCTCACAGACAAAGGACTGGAATGACGATTTAACAGCGGCAGCACAGCAAAGGCATAGCGGCTTAGGGATGAAGATGGTGTAGGCAAAAAGGAGCGGTCAAGATTATTGACTGCTCCTACTTTTCTATAAGGTTTAATGAATAGACACACTAAGAAAGCCTGCTCTATTTATGCCCTCACGCAAATAGAGATTTGTTGAAGGGCATCCTAATACTCCAGCAATCTGCCATAGTCGTTCCAATCTCCAAACATTTTATTCTGCTTAGAGTTTTCAATCAGCTTCTTGAGTCTTTTTTGGTAAACTTCTATATCCCTTTTCTTATCACGTTGGATGGAATCAATTCTAACCCGTTGATACAGCATAGGGCATTTCCGAAAGTATTCCCACGCAGGAGGAACTGCTTCAAACGCCCGCACTATATCATCATCAATGATAAACCCTGTATCCGACATATCAGGAAGTGCATCTTTTCCTGATGTTGTCATAAGTCCTAACTTTTCAAGCCTGCGGCATCTTTCTTTATTTAGTTCGGTCCACGGGCTTTTCTTCGCGCGGGGCATAAATTTCTGCATGGTAACACCATCTATTTTCTTATTTGTGGTGTCAATCCATCCAAAGCACAGAGCTTCTTCAACAGAATCCAAATACCAAATAGCGTCTTTGGGTTTTTCCTTACCACGTTTGGTAACTACCCAGCATTCGGTTTCTCTATTATGATTTTGAATGAGCCATTCTCTAAATTTTTCGCGGCTCTTAAAATCTAGCACATTTTTTTCGGCCATAATATTTCAAATGCCTCCTATTTGGCAAGTACTAATTGGCTTCTCACTCCGATAAATTTCTGTTCATGTAGCTCATTTGATTTATAGTACCACAAAATATACCAAACCGAAAGGAGTTCCCCATGCAATCTCAAGTCTACATTCTAATCGCAGTGGCCGCCGTGATGTTTCTCGTCATCGGCGGCCTTTCTCTTTTGGCTCACTATTATACCTTGAACGGGATCAAGTCCCGCACGGTGGGCGACGGCCAGCATGGCACGGCTCGGTTCGCTTCTAAGCAGGAAATCAAAAATACCTATCAGCACATCCCCTTTCAGCCGGAGCTGTGGAGGCAGGGGCAATGCCTCCCCACTGCCGCCGAGCAGGGAATCATTCTCGGAAGCGTAGGCGCAAAAAATAAAGTCACGGCAATGGTGGACAAGGACGATGTCCACTGTCTCATGATCGGTGCGTCCGGCGTCGGGAAAACCGCATACTTTTTATACCCCAATCTGGAATATGCCTGTGCCTCCGGTATGAGTTTCCTGGCCACCGACACCAAGGGCGACCTGTATCGGAACTACGGAGCCATCGCCCGCGACTACTACGGCTACCATGTGGCGGTTATCGATCTTCGAAATCCCACTCGCTCAGACGGCAACAATATGCTCCATCTGGTGAACACCTACATGGATGCGTACCTTGCCGACGAAAATAACCTTGTAGCAAAGGCGAAAGCAGAGAAATACGCCAAGATTATCTCCAAAACCATCATCAACGCCAGTGGGGAGAATTACGGACAAAATCAGTTTTTTTATGATGCTGCTGAAGGACTCCTCTCCTCAGTGATTTTGCTGATTGCCGAGTATCTGCCGCCCACTGAGGCAGATGGGAAAAAGGTGGACTGCCGCCATATCATCAGCGTGTTCAAATTGGTTCAGGACTTGCTGGCGCCCAGCAAGGTAAAGGGGAAAAGCCAGTTCCAGCTATTAATGGACAAACTGCCTTCCGACCACAAGGCTCGCTGGTTTGCAGGAGCGGCCCTAAATTCCGCAGAGCAGGCCATGGCATCGGTACTCTCCACTGTGCTATCCCGGTTGAATTCCTTTCTCGACTCCGAAATGGAACAGATTCTCTGTTTTGAAACAGCCATTGATGCGGAGAAATTCTGTAATGAAAAATCCGCTCTGTTTATCGTACTTCCCGAAGAAGATTTGACCAAGTATTTCATGGTCAGCCTTATGATCCAACAGCTCTACCGGGAGATCCTTGCCGTTGCGGATGAAAACGGCGGTAAACTGAAAAACCGCGTGATGTTCTACTGCGATGAGCTCGGAACGCTCCCAGCCATCGAGTCACTGGAGCTGATTTTTTCAGCCAGCCGCTCACGCCGGCTTGCGATGGTACCGATCATCCAGTCCTTCGGTCAGCTCGAAAAGAATTACGGCAAAGAGGGTTCGGAAATCATCGTGGACAACTGCCAGGACACCATCTTCGGTGGATTCGCTCCCAACAGTCAAACCGCCGAAGTGCTGAGTAAAGCATTGGGCAGCCGCACCGTCATGAGTGGCAGCGTAAGCCGCGGAAAGAACGATCCCAGCCAGTCCTTACAGATGATGGAGCGTCCCCTCATGACGCCTGATGAACTAAAATCCATTCCCAAGGGTAACTTTGTTGTGATGAAAACCGGCACCCATCCCATGAGGACAAAATTGCGGCTGTTCCTTGATTGGGGTATTCGTTTTGGAGAGCCTTATACTGTGGAGGAAAAAGCGCACCGAAAGGTGGTCTACGCCGATAAGCAGATGCTGGAGGAAAACATCGTCCGCAAGCACACGGCCTGCCTTATGGTGGACGAAGAAACCGGGGAGATGCTGGAACCAACCACCGGAAGAGGAACCCTTCATACCCCGGTGGCAGAACCGTCTGAAAACACCATGCGCCGCCGCAATGTGCTCAAAACGTAAAGGAGGTTCCCATGAGCTACTTCAACCACATTTATACAGCCTCGCCCGATGAGCTTCCCCATCGGGCGAGAGCTGTCTATCTATACCTTTGTGACCGGGCAGGAAAAGGTAAGGACTGCTGGCCTGCGGTAAAAACGATTGCCTCCGACTTGCAGCTTTCCCGCAGTACCGTTAAACGCGCAATCCATGATCTGGTCAGAGCTGAGCTGATCGAAAAGGAGCCGCGCTACCGGGAGAATGGAAGCAACAGCTCCAACCGTCTCACTTTAAGAAAATAGCAGGGGATGGTAAAGCAAAAGGGCGGATTTCCCGCCAGGGAGGTATTCCGCTCTTCTGCTGAACCCAGGTGCGGTTCACTGTGAACCCACCAGAACCTCTCACTCTAAGAAATTTTATTACAGAAAAAGAATAAAGTGTTGCTTTATATATTCTTGTGTAACACAAGAAACGCTATATTTGTAAACTACAAATTATTGTGGACAAGATGGAGTGAATATAGGTAATTTATTTATATTGTTCTTGTATATTCTGCGCCATCTTGCGTATATTTTCCCGCATTTACAAAGGCTTTATAACTTCAACTTCTACACCAAGCCCCATAAATAATTTGGTACAGGCTCTAGCATTTCACATATGCCTGAGCTGAATTATATATTAAAATTGCTGATCTTTTTCATCAGCAAATCAGGGCAATCAACTAAAGGAGAGTGTCCACTATCTTTAATAATAATCAACTCAGCTTTGTCTCCCAAAGCTTCAACAGTTTCTCTTACTGTAGCTTCTGGTATTATTATATCCTTTTCACTCCAAAAGCTCAGTACCGGAGCCTCTATTTCATTTATTCTGCAATCATCCGCTGAATATCCATTATGTTTATTTGACATGTTAAATAAGGCCAACGCCCAATAAATATCTACCAAGTTCCTCTGTTTTAAGGTTGCATTGATATTTGCAGTACCAACCGTAACCGCATCCAAGATCGAGTACGCTTTTGCCGCTTAAGTCAGGAAATAAGGCATTGAACTGATGCCATTCGCCCGCACCGGATAAGCCTTGCTGACTTCGTGACATTTTCGTATACTCATCAAAAAATTGTATTATCAAAAATGTTGTTCATAGGTTCAAATCGGTAAATTGGAATTTGTAGCCTCGTATATATGCTCGCAATAGACAGTGCGATTCACTTTTTGGCTTTTATATGTAATATGAGAGATAATATCAAGCATATTGCAGTTGGAGGTAAAAACAATACGCTGTGAATTAGAGCATCAAGATCAGCCCCCGCAGAAGCATAGGGGTTATACTCTTGAATATTGTAAAAATAAAATATCCCTCCGAAATAACACATTAATAGTACAATCCCAATTCTAAATAAAATTCTTGGATTAATATTTTTTTTAATTTTAGACCTCATTTAGTAACCTCCTTCACAAAATACAGATAATTCTTGATTAAAATCTGATCGATGCTCAAATTGTGTTACTCAATCGGCAAACCATGTTGTTTCAGGAAAGAGAGCTTATCCCAATAACCCCGTTGAAAAACAATTCTATCATTCACAATCTGGAAGAAACCGCAACCTCGGAGTCCTAATGGGTCGCGCCACTCCATAATCGCCCACTGACCATCCTCAAATATATTCTCCACAATACAAACCATCTTTGCTTGTGCAAATTCATCCTCCAGGAATCTTTTAATATTGTCCCGACCATGTACTGGCTCATTGGCAACCTGATGATTGACGGCATCCTCCGCATAAAGTAACGATAATGTTTCGGCATCAGCCTGATTGAACGCATCAACAAACTTCTGTAAAACCTCTTTTGGTCTCATTCTCGCAACCTCCTGTTATATAAATAATTTAAAATCCAAGCTATCCGACAAATTCTAATATAAAGTAAAACGTTCATAGGCTATCATTTTTCCAGTAGCTGTTTTAAAATTATCATTGATGCATTTTTTTATCTTTTCCTGTTCTTTTTCTTTATCCATAACCGTTAAATTTTCAAGCAAATCAGCTTCCCATTGTATTTGAAAATCAAGTCCATCAATTTTAGATGGAGTATGATGATTGCCTATTATAAAGCATATTCGATCGATATTTTTGCCATAGCCTACCTTTTGTAATATTTCTCTGGCTACTGCTGGTCCTTCTTTTTCTTGATAGACACCGTCAATTGAGCCGTACTTTTTTTGTGCTTCAACGGCACCAATATCATGTAGTATAGCAACAATACAGATTAGTTCTTTTTCTTGATCTCCGATATTTTCACCTTTCATAATATCTTCTGCGTTTTGCAAAACTTTGAGAGTATGATCTATGCCGAAAGGAATTTCTTTGAAAACTACTTTCATCTCTCTGATAATTTTCTCTTTAAACATTGATTACCTCCATTGATACCTCATAGGTGTTTTAATTCTGTATGTCATATGCTTTAGCCATTTGCTTTACCTCCGCATGGTAATTTTGCAATTCTCAATGTTATATATTATTCAAAAAACTCTTTGCAATAAACCACGGTTCCCGAAACATCACCAAGGATTCCATCTTCAAGTTCCAACGCCATAAACGATTCATCTGGCACATCAAATGGTGCTTTAATTCCCCATGTACTTGCGGGCTTAAATCCAAATCGAGGATAGTAGGCTTCATGTCCGAGAACAACGATTGATTTGAAGCCCATTTCCTTTGATTTCTTCAACCCATGAATAATCAATTGGCTGCCGATACCCTGGTTCTGGTATTCAGGCAAGACCGAAACCGGAGCCAATGCCAATGCTTCGTAATTCTGCCCGTCATTTTTAATAAGCAGCTTTGTTAGCATAAGATGCCCGACGATTGCCTTGTTCCTTTCGGCGACAAGGCTGAGTTCAGGGACAAACACATCGCTTTTTCGCAATCTGGCGACCAAAAATTGTTCCCTGTGGTCACTGTGTTCTTCATTCTGAAATGCCTTTTCTACAACAGCTTCCGTAAGTTTATAGTCTTTTCCCGTTTCTTTCCGTATCATGATATCCAACTGTAAATCACCCTAACTTTCCCAAACGCTTTGCAAGGGCAAGCCTTTTTCCTTCCTTGCCGCATCGATTACCTTTTGAATAAATTCTGTCTTTGCGCGTGTATATGCCTCCATGGTACTGCCATTTTCCATGGCGGCTCTCTCTTTTACTTCTCCATATTCATCGGCCAATTTGGGATGCTCCCTTAAATAATCCCTGAGCAGAAATTCGTTGCGCAGATAAAAACCATCGTTGTACGGTAAAACATGAAGATTATGGGTCCAAACTTCATTTGTATATTTTGCAAACAAATATCTGCTTGTCATATCTGTCGGAGTGTGGTGATACTCCTTTGCATTAAAAATGCGCTGATAAAAGGTTAGTTCCGCAAAAGGCGAAACGCCAATAAATATATCTATAACCGGTTTCGCCCGTTGATTGGGTATCGCCGTGCTTCCGATATGTTCAATGGCTACGGCATGAGAACCGAAAAAACGGAGCAATTTTATTTTCTCTTCTTCAAAATTCTTTGTCCAATCCGGGTTATATTCCATAATTTCAATTTTCATGATAGTTTCGTCCTTGCCTCAAAACCCCTGTTTGGTATTATACTCCATATCTCTCCGGTGCAGGAATAGCCTTTTCTGATGCACGGCTAACAGCTTCCCAGTCTTCCCAAGTAACCATCCGTGCTTTTAAGGTATCCATCGCCAAATCGTATACCATGCTGCCAAGGATAAGCCTCAAAGGCGGATTATTGCTGGCTACTAATTTCATAAGGGCTTCCGCTGCCAAGGAAGGATCACTATCGACCGAATCTTCGGAATACTGTTTCGCCAGCTCATCGCAAAGTGTACCGTATGAATCTAATGGATTGCTGTAACTCATCGAAGTGTATAAGTCTGTCCAATATCCTCCTGGTTCCACCATAGTGAGTTTCACTCCGAAATGTTCCGCTTCTTTTGCTAAGGCTTCACTCATTCCTTCCAGCGCAAATTTACTTGCACTGTAAATACCAGACATCGGACCCGAGATAATAGCGCCAATGCTTGTAATCTGTATGATATGTCCAGAACGCTGCGACCTCAAATAGGGCATCACTGCCTGACAAACCCAAAGAGCTCCAAAAAAGTTTGTGTCCATTAGTTTCCGAGCATCGGATTCGTTTAGTTCTTCAATCATACCCAAAGTCATGATACCCGCATTATTAACAACAATATCAAGCCTGCCGAAATGTTTAACTGCTGTTTCAACCGTAGAAAAAACAGCCTCCTTATCTGTAACATCGAGGCTTAATGGAAGCAAGGTTTCTGGATATGTTTCTTTTAGTTTCGCCAAATTATCAATCGTCCTTGCGACTGCAACAACTTTATCCCCGGCTTTCAAGGCGGCGCATGTAAAAGCATAGCCAAGCCCCTTGCTTGCTCCGGTAATAAACCATACTCGTTTATTTTCACTATTAGGTGTCATAGATATTCTCCTTTACTATATTAGAAAGATTATTATAACCTGAGATTAATACTGTTAAATGCTGTGAACCCAGCAACTTTGAGCACTTTGTTTTGAACTCCCAGAAGCCCACCACTCCAAATTATCATCAACCCTGTCCTTTTTTCAGTCCACTTGCGGTTTCATTGTTACTTTGTCATAGCGTCGTGTCAAAAGGCGGCAGAGAATAGCATCTGCCATCAGTACAACACCTGACCAGAAAAACCATGTGTTTACACCTATCACCTCAACAACCGGACCCGCAACAAGTAAGCCTATCGGCATAGAAAGAGTCATGGCGGTCATCAAAAGGGAAAACACCTTGCCCATCATTTCAGGTGCAATGCTTTCTTGAACATAGGCCATAACTGGAACATTCATAAATGTGCCAGAGGCACCCAAGAAGAAGCAGCATATAGCAAATATCCAAAAACCGCTTGTCGGTAACGCTCCGCTAATCAGTGTAGACAGACCCATTAAGCCAATAGCTAAGGATGCCATGAAAAACCTCCTTTTCATGCCGCCCCATACACCAATAACCAAAGATGAAAGAAGCAATCCGCCTGCAAAGACAAATTCCACAATGCTATTGTGCCATGCTTCGCCCATAAAGTGGTTGCGTACCAGCAGAGGGAACAGAGAACCTAAGGGCATATAAAGTATGGTCATCAGCAGCATGGGGGAAAACACAGCCATTAAAGGCTTATTTGCTTTCATTGCGATAAAGCCCTGCTTCATGTCAGACAATACACTCATCTTCTCATTGGTTTGCGGAATATCTGGAATTATAACAAATAGGAGGCAAACTATCGCAAAAGCGGCTCCCAGTATATCCACAATCATAATGGAGGAAATAGGTAGAAATGACATAAGCGCAGCACCCAGCACAGGCCCCATCATGTTGGATATTGATTGGATCATATTTCCCCAGCCCCCTGCTTTGGTCAACATATCTGCTGGCACAAACATGGGTATTGCCGCTTGCATAGCTGGACCGTGAAAGGTATTCCCCAATCCACGCAAAAATAAAACAATGTAGATAAACCAAATAGGGGGTGTTTCCACAAGTAAAAATGCTGCGCCAAGGATGATGCTGGATACAGCTACCAGACCGTCAGCTAAAATCATTACTGTTCGGCGGTTGTATCGGTCGATCCACACACCGGCAAAGGGTCCGATTAACATATTGGGGAGAAAGGCAACTAAGGATGCAATCGTCAAGGTTATTGCGGATTCAGTCTGGATGGTCAGCCACCAGATAACAGCGAACTGCACTGCGGCAGAACCCAAGATTGAAAAAGCCTGCCCTGTGTATATTACAGCAAATTGTTTCTTCCAATTCTTTATTCTGTTCATTATAGAAATCTCCTTATATAAAATTAAAAACGAACAACTGCCTAAGGCGTTGTTCGTGCAGAAAGACATAATTTTACAAGGAGATCTTCAAAAGCGAGGATATACTCATGTAAATATGTCTTTAAGCACAACAAATAAACCCTAAAAAGGGCAGTGCTTAAAAACTAAATTACATGAATATCAAATACATATTTCTACCCCGCTTTCACTTTAAATTATACTATAATTTAACTGCAACCTCAAGATATGAAACGGATTATGTTCTGCTCAATTTCTCAATAGCATCTTCTTCGGAAGACACAAAGAAGATATCTCTTCCTTTATTGCTTTCATATATAAAATCTTTCAGCGGCTTGCTTGTATAGCCGGAAAAGTCGCCAACAATCGCAAACTTAAACTGGTAATTGATAAACTTTTGTAAAATTTCACCGGCAATCCTCGTACTCAAAACAAAAAAGTCCGGGGTCAACGCATCTTTGTTCAATAT
>DATESB010000141.1:0-43454 GCA_035271065.1 Lachnospiraceae bacterium
GGAATATATAGATGGACAGGATGAAGAGTGGGGGCAGCAAACTCTGGCAGAGGACATATCGGCAGGCGAGAATGATATTCTGATTACAGATGAACACCTTATCGAACCAATCAAATTTGTGCTAGCTCCTTCTATCTATGAGGAGGGTGAATTGGTACAGACAGATGCCGAGTCCATGGCAACGTTCCGGTTCTTCGGCTCCATGAGTTCAGCACCGAAGGTTGATTGGTTTAGCGACAATATGAAGTTGAAAATTGTATATACGTATCGTGTGGTGGAAGATTGAATATAGCGCTGGGTTCAAATGGGATTATTCAGTATTTGGAAGCGCCAACAAGAGAGAGAATTATTCCGGGAGAGACATTGATTATCTTGGATGAAATACAGGCTTGTGAACGAGCGTTGACTTCTCTTAAGTATTTCTGTGAGGAAGCTCCTGAATATCATATCGTGGCGGCAGTACAAAATGAAATATTGAACAACTATCTTGCGGATATGGCAAAGTATGCGGACAATACAAGCAGTGTTAAAATACGGGCTTGTTTTAATTCGATACCTGCGCAATTGACTAAGGAAAATAGGAAGTTTCAATATAAAGTAGTACAAAAGGGCGGCACTGCCACCATTTTCGGGGAAGCAATTGAATGGTTGAAGGCGGCCGATATGCGATTGAAGTGAAAAAGGGTGAGCATAATAAATCCAGAAGCCTAAATTTATTTACGAAAAAGTATGCTGTGTTTTGTTTGGAAAAACAATGAGAATGGGGTGGATTGGGTGCTTCATATTTAGCCCTTGCATTGTGACTTATTTACAAGTATGATGAAGATGGGAGTGGGTATTTTGCAATATGTGCCATGGTGGGTAGGAGTATGAATGGTACATAAGAGTTTTAAAGAATTAAATCTAAGTAATGCATTTCTATTTGCGGCAGCATTGGAAGATAAGGACACTTGCGAAATTGTATTACAGTGTATTCTGGGTGAACATATTCATTTGGAAGACGTTAGGGCGGAAAACAGTATTTTGTTTAGTTCGGATTTTCATAGTTTACGGTTGGATATCTATGCAAGCAGTCATGCAAGAGTTTCATATAATCTTGAAATGCAGAATGAGGATAGGCATAATTTGCCTAAGCGGAGCCGGTTTCATCAAGCTGAGATGGATATTACATCGTTGAAACCGGGCGAAGATTATTCAATGTTGGCGCCAAGTTATGTGGTGTTTATCTGTGACTTTGATCCATTTAGCAGAGAACTGTATAGGTATACGTTTGAAGAGCAATGTGTGGAGGCGGATTTTCCACTTGGGGATGAGGCAAAGAGGATATTTCTTAGCACGAAGGGGAATAATGCTGCAGATGTTCCTGAAGAATTGATACATTTTCTTAGGTATGTGATGAATTCCACCGATGAGTATGCCAGACAGTCAGAAGATCCTTCGATTCAGGAACTACACAATAAGGTGAAGACCTTGAAAGCAAGTCGCGATTTGGAGGCGAAGTATATGTTATTTGAAGAGTTATTACAGGATAGCAAAGCCGATGGAAAAGCAGAAGGAAAAGCAGAAGGAAAAGCAGAAGGTCAACAACTTATGCTGACACTTATTGAGGCGATGATTGCGGATGGCAGGATGGCAGAAATACCAAGATTAAAGTCGGATGAAGAATTTTTTGAATCCATGTTAACGATGTATCATGTTGAATGATAGGTCGCTTATTCGATTAGTAACCCCAAAACAATGAAATAATTATGGCATAGGCGAGATATTTACTCTCTATTTGCATAAAAACAAATCCTCGCGCCTCTCAGCCAAATCGATTAATTCTTGGCTAAAGCCGCTAATGGAGAAAATGACATATAGTTCTTTTCGCTCTGAATTTGACCATGAAACTTTCTTGGCTTTTTCAATCAGAGAATAGAACACGTCAGCGGTAACGCATTTAGTCCAATACTTGCATTCTCCAAAAAGTATGGTGTTTTCTTCTTCGTTGATGGCTACTACGTCAATTTCAATATTTTTATCCCAATAACGTCCTATTTTAGAAAAGTGAAAAGGTATCTGAGTATTAGCTGCTAATAATTCACGGCAGATATCTTCATAAATAAATGCAACATGACTTCGCACAAAACTTTTCTTGATTTTCTCAAGCAAAAAGGTTGCGTTTCCTCGTTCGATATCGCTAAGGTTGGGATATATAAATGAAAACCAGAAGCGTATATAGTTGTCTGTAATTTTGTAAAGTCCTTTTTTACTTTTTTCCGGACTTGATTCTGTAATTGGCACTTCTCGCTCCACCAAGTCAAGTTCCATAAGCGTCTTAAGCGGACGTGTCAAATCGGTTGCTTTTACGCCGATAGCAGATGCGATGGCGGACAGTTTATGGTTTCCAAATGCAATGGCTCGAAGAATGGAAAAATACCCTCCGATTTCTGATACTTCCTGCTGAAGAAGAAATTGGGGCTCTTCGTATAAATAACTAGATGGATTCAGAACATTTTCTTCAATTCCCTTATAGATGTCTCGACAATCAGTAAAGGACTCTATATATTTTGGGATTCCTCCGGTTACAGAATACCGTTCGATTAAAGACTTTAAGGGCAACTCGTTGAAAAAGTCTTTGTAGTATGAAAAGGAAATCTGTTTCAAACGTATTTGTGCAGTGCGTCGTCCGTATAGTGGGCTGCTGTATGAGAGGGTTTGTGAAACCATCATAGAGATAAGCGAGCCACATAGTACAACCATAATGTTGGCTTCTTTTAGAATTTGGTCCCATATACGTTGAAATATGGAGGGGAAAGCGGGATTGGTTTTTCCAAGATATTGAAACTCATCAATTACAACAATGGGTTTTTGCGTAAAATTGTGAGAGACAACTGCCTTGAATGCGGTGTCCCACTTATCAATCGTAGTTTCTGATAACAAATCGTTGCCTGTGAATTCGACAACTTTATCTTTGAAGGCGGCAAGATTCAAGACTTCGGATTCTTGTGTGGCAAGAAAATAGAGAGCCTGTTTTTCGCGGATGAACTCAGTCAAAAGTGTGGTTTTTCCAACGCGCCTTCTTCCGTAAACAATTACAAGTGACGAGTCTTTTGCTGAATATTCTTTTTTTAGTGTTTTCATTTCAGACTCACGATCAATAAATGTATGCATAGTTTGTCTCCTCTTATACACATTATACCACAATTATTATGTTTGTAAACATAATACATGAAAACATATAATGCGCATGGCCGCATAGTAAGAGGCGTACATTATGTAAATTGACAAGCGAAAGACCCTAAAATAGTGACGTCCGGAAGACAAAGACATAAAATCTGTTGTAAGTATGTGTAATGTGCTGAAAAGAAGAAAGTAATGGAAATGGCATTGACGTGTGTCCTACGACCTCATATAATACAGTTACGAGGGGCGAAGGTATGAAGGGAGGTATTGTATGGATACTACAATGATGGAAACAATGCATTTGATATTAGATAAAGTCAATGCGATGGATGTACGCTTTGATGCAATGGATGCTAGGTTTGACAAGATGGACGACCGCTTTGACAAGATGGATGTACGCTTTGACACATTAGAAGACAAAGTTCATGAGATGGGCTTATATATTGAGAATGTTGTCAATAAGAATACGCAGACACTATTTGACGCATATCAGGTTACGCAATCACATTTTATTGATGTGGAACGTGTTAATCAGTTAGAGGAAACAGTGAAGATGCATGGTCAGGTGATTTCTAATCATTCTGCCAAACTGAATCAGTTATGTAGTGGTTGACTTTTTTTCTTGTATTTTCCAAACCATCATGATACAATATCTTGTGGTACGAGTGAACGAATATAAGGGGATATGATTGTCATGATTAGAGGAAGAATAGGTAAGGGACTTGTGGCTGTAATCACCGTCATTTGTTTGATTGGTGTGCAGCCTTTTTATGTGCAGGCAGCGACCGGAACATCTGTTTCAAGGGGAGAATCAGATGAAATATTGGATGGGATTGCTGATGCTGTTGCCCAACTAGAAGGGTTGGGATTGAGTGGTCAGGATGTCACGGATTTGTTTTCTTTGCTTCCGCGTGAAAAAAGTTTTTATATAAAAAAAGCAAGTTTGAACTTGCCTATTTCCGCAAAGCTCGTTTCTCTTGACGAGACAGCCGGTACAACCAAAATAACTTCCCAAGCAGTGACGATTGCCAACAATTCTGCAGTATCCACAGACTCTATCAACACGACCGACTCTCACCTAACCAGAATTAAGAACATCTACCACACCGCCAAACAATACTATAAATCTGACCTTTATGATTGCGAAGCCGCCACGGAAAAGGACTTCGGCAGTTATTTCACATACCTATACATTTCTTACTATATAGACACACCACAGAAACAGCCGAGCGGAGATGAACTGGCATATATTATTTCGGATGCTGATGTAAAGGCATATGACAAATTCATTGATGATGCGCGCCTGTCAGATTGGTGGACGCAGATGCAGGCATTGGGCAATGAACTATATGCCGATGTAGATTGCGATGCAACGCTTACTTCTTTAAATGAGGTGAATCGTATTCTTTCGGATGGTATGAGCCGGATAGAGAAGAAGGATGCCCCTTCCGCCGTTCTAACAACAATTGCACCCTTAGTCAAATCCTACATCGTGAAACACCACAGCAAAGCTACAAGCGAAAAGAAACTCATCAAAGAAACATCGGCATACGTTCAGAAACAGTTGGCCTCATTAGATTTCTATGAGGATTTCGATCAAAAGACAACCGATGCAGTTACTGATATTCTGACGACAACGTTTATCAATGCAATTCGCAACAGCGTTCCACTAATGGAAACCTATCTTCTGGCAACGCCGTTGTCTGTTTATAAAACTGATTGGCGGCAATCACCTGCTCTGATTGGCTTGAAATATTCCTTCAGCAGCAGATATGCTTTACGGACAGAAATCTATTTCAGAATATAGGGAATGTTTTACATGTTAAAATTGTGCTAAAAAAGAGAGACATTGAGAACATAGATAAAACCTATCAAAATCAATCAACAAGGAAAAAGTTGGTTGATTTCGCCACTTAATTGTGCTACAATAGATAGTCGTTTTTTTACAAAAGACACATGATATGGTGGTGTATCAATACCGGGAGGATATCGGATGGATAAAAGGAAGTCAAATCACATGCCGAAATTTATGTATGTTTTGAAGAATTGGAAGAAGAAAAGTAATGTGCTGTTTACACCGGAGGAATTGATGGATGTTTTTGCCAAGGTGCATTCAGATGACAGGGATATTATTGACAAGTATTGCTCCTTGCCTGCTTTGAAGAAGTTAGTCGAAACGCAGCAAGGAGTTCATTTTGAAGTAAGGATGTATGAGGAGAATGGCGAATGCCGCTGGTGGCGGTATCATTTACAGGGGATATTGGAAAGCCAGGAACGTTCTCGCTGCATCGTGATGCTACGCACTGATATTACCGAGGAACGGCGCGCGGAAGAGGAACGGCGACAACAGTTAGAGGATGCGTTGTATATGGCTGAGCGGTCTAATTCTGCAAAGAGTGATTTTATGTCGCGTATGTCGCACGAAATCAGGACTCCGCTCAATGCGGTGATTGGCTATATGGCGATTGCACAGAGCGCAAAGGGAAATGAAGAAAAGATTGATGAATGTATTGAGAAGGCGGAGATATCAGCAAAACATTTATTGAGTGTCATCAATGAAGTGCTTGATATGTCGGCAATTGAGAATGGCAAGCTGAAGATTGCAACAAATCCATTTGTTTTTAAACAGTTGCTGTCTGACCTTACAACGATGTTCTATGAACAGGCTGCAAAGAAAAAGATTCATTTTGAAGTGATACTGAATGATTTAACGGAAGAAGGGTTGGTTGGTGATCAACTGCGCCTGAATCAGGTTCTGGTCAATCTTTTGTCCAATGCGATTAAGTTTACGCCTGAGGGCGGGTAGGTTATTATGGATGTGACACAGACGAAATTGTCCAAAAATCAGGTAAATGTCGTATTTTCAGTTGTGGATACCGGTATTGGAATGAGCAGAGATTTCCGTGAACGACTGTTTCAGCCATTTGAACAGCAGGATGACAATATTGCCCGCAATTACGGGGGAACAGGTCTTGGCTTGTCTATTACAAAGAATCTTGTGACAATGATGGGCGGAACAATTGCGGTTGACAGTACAGAAGGAGCCGGTTCAAAGTTTACGGTGGAATTATCTTTTGAAACCTGCAAGAGTGCTGCATCAGATGCAATGCCGACTTATGATTTTTCTAAGATTCATGCATTGGTAGTAGATGATGACGAGGATGCGTGTGAATATGTGAGAGTTTTGCTGAGACGATACGGAGTCAGAAGCGAAGGGGCGTATTCCGGTGCGGAGGCGATTCAGGCGGTAATACGTGCACACAGTACGGTGGATGATTATGATATCTGCCTGATGGATTGGCGGATGCCGGATTTGGATGGTATCGAAACAGTGAAGCGTATCCGTGAGATTATCGGTGAGAAAATGCCGGTGATTATCGTGACGGCCTATGATTATGAAAATGTGCGTGATGAGGCGCATGCTGCGGGCATTACGTCATTTATAAACAAGCCGCTGTTTCAGTCAACGGTGTTGAATACATTGGTTGAAGTTTGTCATAATGCGCAGTTGGATACAAAACAGCAGGCAAGCGAGTTTGATTTTAAGGGGAGACGATTATTGCTTGCAGAGGATAATGAAATCAACTTGGAAATGGCCCTTGAGATATTACGTGGTGCAGGATTTGAAGTGGATGCTGCTGCAAATGGCAAGGAAGCTTATGAAAAATTCTTTGCATCACCTGTTGGTACTTATGATGCTATTTTGATGGATATTCAGATGCCGATTATGGATGGTTTGACTGCGGCAAAGAAGATTAGAATGTCTATTCATCCGGAGGCAGAGCAGATTCCGATATTGGCAATGACGGCGAATGCATTTGCAGAAGATATTTCACAATCCTTCACGGCAGGTATGAATGCTCATATTTCAAAACCAATTGATTTGCAGCAGTTATTTGCGTCGCTGGGCAGCTGCATGAAGAAAATAGAAATGTCATAATTTCATGTAGATTCAGCATATTTACAAATCCATTTCTATCAATTAGAATTGAAATGTGGTTCAGGATACATGAGGGATTGATTGGAGGAGTAAATATGGAATACAGGAAAATGGACAAATTGGGAATAGAGACATCCTTGCTTGGGTTTGGAGGTATGCGCTTTCCGCTGACGAGCAGTGGGAAGATTAGTCGTGCCCGTGCCGAGAAGATGATTGATACGGCAATGCAGGCAGGTGTTAACTATTATGATACGGCATATCCTTATCATGATGGAGAGAGTGAACCGTTTCTGGGTCAGGTTTTGAAGAAATATGACCGAAGCGGTTTTTATCTTGCAACAAAACTACCGTGCTGGTCGGTTGAGTCGGTGGAAGATGCAAAGCGGATTTTTGCGGAACAGTTAGAGCGGTTACAGGTAGACTATATTGATTTCTATTTGCTTCATTCTCTGAATCGCGGAAGCTTTGACAAGATGTGTGAATTGGGAGTTGTTACATATTTTGAGGAACTGCAGAAACAGGGTAAGATTAAGTATTTTGGATTTTCATTTCATGATGATTTTGAAGCATTTGAGCATATTATTAATGCTCGCAAATGGGACTTCTGCCAGGTTCAGTTGAATTATATGGATACTGAGGAGCAGGCGGGAATGCTTGGCTATAAGCTGGCTGAAGAACTTGGCATACCGATGATTGTTATGGAACCGGTGCGTGGCGGATCTCTATCCTATATGGAAGAGGGGATTGGAAGTACCTTCAAAGAGATTTCGAAGAATGCTTCTTATGCATCGTGGGCGCTTCGTTGGGTTGGCAGCCTTCCCAATGTTAAGGTGATTCTGAGCGGTATGTCCACCATGGAGCAAGTGCATGATAATCTGTATACCTTTAGTCCGTTTTCACCGTTGACTCCAAATGAGCAGATTGCTGTCCTGAAGGTATCAAATGAGTTGAAGAAGCGTGTCAGAAATAAATGTACAGGGTGTCGATATTGTATGCCTTGTCCGAAGGGCGTGGACATTCCGAAGAACTTTAAATTATGGAACGAGTACGGGATTTATGAAAATGCTGGCTCAACCAGATGGACTTGGCGTCTGGATACGGATGAAAAGGTAAAGGCTAAGAACTGCGTGGAATGCGGGCTTTGCGAGAAGGCATGTCCGCAGGGACTTTCAATCAGAGAGGATTTAAAACGGGCACAAGCGGAACTGGATGCAGTGTCTGATGAATTTGAAGCATCCGGAGCGCTGTAAAACTAAAATGGAATTTATATCAAGAAAAGCACCGGAATGCCTTGCGAAAAGAGCAAAATAAAGGTATAATTAAAATTGCGCATGTTCCCTAGAGAACTTGCGCAATTAACTATGACAAGAGGAATAAACATGGCAGAGAATGAAGTGATATCCAGGAATTTTATTGAGCAGATTATCGAGAAGGACTTGGCAGAAGGAAGTTATGATACGATATGTACAAGATTTCCGCCGGAACCGAACGGTTATCTTCATATAGGACATGCAAAGTCAATTTTATTGAATTATGGTTTGGCACAGAAGTACCATGGCAAGTTCAATATGCGTTTTGATGATACGAATCCGACAAAGGAAGAGATAGAGTTTGTTGAATCCATTAAGGCAGATGTAGAGTGGTTAGGTGCTGATTGGGAAGACAGACTTTTCTTCGCGTCTAACTATTTTGACCAGATGTACGAGGGCGCAATCAAGTTAATTAAGAAGGGCAAGGCTTATGTCTGTGATTTAACTGCTGATGAGATACGTGAATATAGAGGAACTCTGACAGAGCCGGGTAAGGAAAGTCCCTACAGAAACAGAAGTGTGGAAGAGAATCTGGAACTGTTTGAGAATATGAAGAATGGCGTCTATGAAGACGGTGCCAAGGTGTTGCGTGCAAAGATTGATATGGCATCACCGAATATCAATATGCGTGATCCGATTATTTATCGTGTGGCACACATGACACATCACAATACAGGTGACAAATGGTGCATTTACCCGATGTATGACTATGCGCATCCGATTGAGGATGCAATTGAGGGTGTAACGCATTCTATTTGTACACTGGAATTTGAAGACCACAGACCGCTCTATGATTGGGTAGTCAGAGAATTGGAATATGAGAAGCCGCCGAAGCAGATTGAATTTGCGAAGCTGTATCTGACCAATGTGGTAACCGGCAAGCGTTATATTAAGAAATTGGTGCAGGATGGTATTGTTGACGGCTGGGATGACCCGCGCCTTGTTTCGATTGCAGCATTAAAGAGAAGGGGGTTTACACCGGAATCCATTAAGATGTTTGTGGAACTCTGCGGTGTATCCAAGGCAAATTCTTCGGTTGATTATGCAATGTTGGAGTATTGTATCCGCGAGGATTTGAAATTAAAGAAAGCCAGAATGATGGCAGTGCTTGACCCGATTAAATTGGTGATAGACAATTATCCGGAGGGTGAAGTGGAATATCTGGATGTAGCCAACAATCTGGAAAATGAAGAACTGGGATATCGTAAAGTTCCGTTTTGCAGAGAACTGTATATTGACAGAGAGGACTTCATGGAGGAGCCACCGAAGAAATACTTCAGATTGTTCCCCGGTAATGAAGTGCGCTTGATGCATGCTTATTTTGTAAAATGTGAGAGCTTTATTAAGGATGAAAACGGAAAAGTAACAGAAGTACATTGTACTTATGATAAGGCAACCAAATGCGGAACAGGATTTGCAGAGCGTAAAGTAAAGGGAACCATTCATTGGGTTCCGGCACCGTATGCGGTGAAGGCAGAAGTCAGATTGTATGAGAACATCATTGATGAAGAAAAAGGTGTTTATAATGAGGACGGAAGTCTTAATTTAAATCCTGATTCATTGGTGGTTTTGAAGGATTGTTACGTAGAACCGAGTTTTGAGGATGCAAAGGCATATGACAGCTATCAGTTTGTCAGACAAGGATTTTTCTGTGCGGATGCTAAGGATTCCAAACCGGATGCATTGGTATTTAATCGTATTGTGTCGCTAAAGAGTTCGTTTAAGTTACCGACGCAGCAGTAAAAATGTAATTTGTTTCAGCAAAGATAAAGGATTTGGAGATAAACTAAGGAGGAGTTTTACATGGGTATATTGTCGGGATTAGATCAATTCGGGTTAGGCGACTTAGAAGGAGCGGATTTATATGCGGATCCTACAAAAGGTGCTGATGCCGTTGAGGAGGAAAAAGCAAAGGAGCCGGCAGAGGCAGACTTTTTGTTTGATAAGACTTATACCTGCCCTGTATGTGATAAAGAGTTCAAAACACGAACGGTTAAGGTTGGCAAGGCTAAATTGCTGGGTACTGACAGTGACCTTCGTCCTAAATACGATAAAATTGATTCTTTAAAATATGATATTATTTTGTGTCCTCATTGTGGCTATACAGCTTTATCCAGATATTTTAAGGTGATTACACCGCCACAGGCGAAACTGGTGAAGGAGAATATCTCAAAAGGCTTTCATCGCTTGCCGGAGAAGGATGTATATGATTATGATGATGCATTGGAGAGATATAAACTGGCGCTTGCCAATGCAATTGTAAAGCGTGGGAAAGCAAGTGAGAAGGCATACATTTGTTTGAAAATGGCATGGCTTTCCAGGGCAAAGGGTGAAGCACTTGATTTGACAGATGCTTCTTATGATACAGAACTTGCGAAATGCAAGGCGGATGAAATGGAATTGTTAAAGAGTTCTTTGGAAGGTTTTCTTGCAGCAAGACAGTCTGAGTCGTTCCCAATGTGCGGAATGGATGAGACGACGGTGGATTATCTGATTGCTGTTACGGCAATTAAATTTGATAAATATGATGTAGCATCAAAACTGATATCAGGAATCCTTTTATCGCCGAATGCGAATGCCAGAATGAAAGATAAGGCAAGAGATTTGAAGCAGGAGATATTAGACAGCAGAAGAAAATAAAGCAAAGTCGGTCCACTAAAAAAGGATGCGGTATCAACACCACATCCTTTTCAATGCTTATTCTTCGGGAACTTCCTCCTTGGGAGCAGTTTCCTCTGTTACGGGCTTTTCATCAGCAGACTGACTGCGGTCAAGGGATACATATTCTCTCTCTGAAGTAGTTTTGCTTGCGTTTTCATCGTCGAAGAAATCTTCGATATCATCGTCGAAATCATCAAAATCCTGGAAGGGATCGTTGTCTTTTTGTTTAAGATAGTAGTATGCACCGGCTGCCGCTGCGCCTGCAAGTGCTGTGAACAGTAAAAACTTACCGAATTTCTTTGCCATAGTGTATGCTCCTTTCGTTTTCATTTACGCTAACATTGTAATACTATTTTGCTAAAATGAAAAGAGAATATGTGAAAAATAATTTATTTTTACTTTTTTTTCATATAGAATAATGACAAATGTAACTGTAAAAGTGCTGATAAATCGCTTATGATGTAGACATGAAAGCGATAGAAAAATAGATTTTAATTTTGGAAGGAGACTTTCTATATGAATACAAGAAATAAGATTGGTAATGTACTATGGGGTGTTGCATTTATCCTGATTGGTTTAGGATTTGCCGGACAGGCATTTGATATGTGGGACTTTAATCTATTCTTTTCCGGATGGTGGACCTTATTTATCATTGTACCTTGTGCAATCGGAATTGTTCAAAAGGGACCGAATACAGGCAATGTTATAGGATTGACCATTGGTATTCTGATGTTACTTACAGCGCAGGACGTAATCAAATGGAGTACAGTAGGCGACTTGATTGTACCGTTGATTTTGGTTGTTATAGGATTGGGCTTTATCTTCCGTAATAATCGTCAACATCATCAGGAGTTTACATTTACCAATGATGATTTTTGCGAGTTTGTGGATACGAATCATAATGGTACGAGTGCTTTTTCAGGCACAGAGGAAAAGGGCACTGCAAATATGAAAGATATTTCAGCCATTTTTGGTGGACGCAAGGTTACGTATCAGAATGAGCCGTTTACAGGAGCAAACATTAACAGCATTTTTGGTGGTGTTGAGTTAAACCTCAGAGATGCATATATGAACGGACATATTGATATACAGGTTACATGTGTATTTGGTGGAGTGGAAATCTTTGTTCCGGACAATGTGCGTGTGGAAGTGAACAGTGTTCCTATTTTCGGCGGAGTAACAAACAAGGCAGTAAATCCGGTAGGAGATATCAGAGCATTAATTCATATCAATGCAACTTGTATGTTTGGAGGAGTTGAAATCAAATGACACAATTTCAAAAATTGATTAAAGGATTCGCGATTACAATTGCAATATTGATAGCGGTGACGATTATAGGGAGTATTGCAACTGCAGTATTTGCAGTTACGACAATATTTTCTTCTGATAAAGTGCAAAATATAGTAAGGGATGCGGAAGATACGCATGCGCATGAGTCGGAAGTGGCTGCTTTGCAGAATATTGATGAAACCTTTAGCATTAATGAAGTTGATAATTTGAAAATCAGCAATTCCGTTGGCAATTTGACGATAGAGGCGGCTGATGTGGACGCGATACAGGTGATAGGCGTGAATTTGAGTGAGGCATCGAGTGTTGAGTTGAGCGGCGATACGCTTTATATTGATAATACGTCGGTTAAAGTTGTTGTATTTGGGATTAACATGGGTGAAAAGGTGACGGATGAAGATCCGGGAGTTACAGTGAAAGTGCCGAGAGGGTTTGCTTTTGAAGAGATTAGTGTTGACAGCGGAGTAGGAACTGTGACCATGGATGGAATTACGACAAGGGAGTTGGAATTGTCCAGCGGAACAGGCTGCATTGAGGCAACGGATATGACATGTGGTGATGTTGACATAGATGCCGGAGTTGGTTCGGTGACGTTATATCTAAATGATCAGATGACGGATTATGATATGGATTTGTCACCGGGTATCGGAGCTGTTTACGTGGATGATATTCAGCAAAGCGAGATTAACCATACCAATCAGGATGCGGATTATTCATTGAACGTTGATGGTGGGGTTGGAGAAGTAAAGTTGTATTTTAACAAGTAGTTAATAGAAAAAGGAATGATTTTATGAAGAATTATGATGTGATTATTATCGGAGCAGGTCCGTCCGGCATTTTCTGTGCCTATGAATTATTGGATAAGGAACCGGACCTTAAGGTACTAATGATAGAAAAAGGGCGTTCAATTGAAAAACGTGTATGCCCCAAACGCGATACGAAAGTATGCGTCGGATGCCAACCGTGTTCGATTACAACAGGGTTTGCGGGTGCCGGCGCTTTTTCTGACGGAAAGCTTTCGTTGTCACCGGATGTTGGCGGTAATCTGCCGGAGATTCTTGGATATGAAAAGGCAACTGAATTAATCAAGGAATCCGACAGTATCTATCTGCAGTTTGGTGCAGACGAGAAAGTCTACGGAGTAGATAAGGAAGCAGAAATACGTGAAATCAGAAGAAAAGCAATTGTTGCCAATCTGAAGTTGGTAGAGTGTCCGATTCGCCACCTTGGAACGGAAGAAGGCTATAAGATTTATGGCAAGTTACAGAAGCATCTGGAGGAAGTCGGAGTTGAACTGCTGTTTAATACAATGGTGAAACAGATTGTCATTGAAGATGGTGTGGCAAAGGGCGTTGTTACGGATCACGGCGATACCTTTTATGCGGATGAAATCGTAGCAGCGGTTGGACGCGAGGGTGCTGATTGGTTCAGCCATATTTGCGGAGAAAACGGTGTAGAAACAAAGGTTGGAACAGTTGATGTTGGCGTGCGTGTTGAGGTGCGTGACGAGGTTATGCAGTTCCTGAATGAAAATCTCTATGAGGCAAAATTGATTTATCATACACCTACGTTTGATGATAAGGTTAGAACGTTCTGTACCAATCCTTCGGGTGAAGTATCAACGGAATATTATGAAAATGGGCTGGCAGTAGTAAATGGTCATGCCTATAAATCAAAAGAGTATAAGACAAATAATACGAACTTTGCAATCTTGGTATCGAAGAATTTTACGAAGCCGTTCAAGACACCGATTGAGTATGGCAAGCAGATTGCACAGCTTTCCAATATGCTTTGCGGTGGCAGAATTTTAGTGCAGACCTTTGGCGATTTCAGACGAGGACGCAGAACAACAGAAGAAAGACTTTGCCGCAATAATCTGATTCCGACGTTAAAGGATGCGGTACCGGGCGATTTGTCATTAGTATTTCCGCATAGAATTATGGTGGATATCGAAGAAATGATTATGGCACTTGATAAGATTACACCGGGCTTGGCAGGGGATGAGACTCTGCTCTATGGTGTGGAGGTCAAGTTCTATTCTAATAAGGTAGTGGTTAATACGGACTTTGAAACGAGTATTCAGGGACTTCGCGCAATCGGTGACGGAGCAAGTGTGACGCGTGGATTGCAGCAGGCTTCTGCAAATGGTATCAGCGTTGCCAGAAGCATCTTGAAGAAAAGAGAGAGTGGGAGTGCTGTTGAATGAGGATAAGGAATAGAAAGAACGCTGACGGTTTGCGTTTATGTGTCCTCTGTTTGGTTCTCATATTACTTTTCGTGGCAACAGGATGTGGTGTTAAAAAGGATACAGAGATTATCCTGACAACAGATTTTGAGGAAAATGAAGTATTCCGTATTGAACATATTTCTTGTATGCTGCCGGAGGTTATGGTATATCTGACTACGGCACGTAATCAATATGAGGGAGTGTTCGGAGAAGAAATATGGCACGTGCAGGTGGATGAGAGTACGCTGGATGAACGCTTTAAGGATATTGTAATGGCGCGTATTGCCAGAATTAAGGCAATGAACTTACTGGCAGAGGAGCATGAGGTAAAGCTGGATGCAACTGAGGAGGCAATTGCCAGACGGGCGGCGCAGGAGTATATGACTTCTCTTGGTACTGAGCAGGCAGAAACGCTTCATGTGAACGAAGATTTAATCTATACCATGTATGCGGAATATGCGCTGGCCAATAAGGTATATGAGGTTCTGACCAGTGATGTTAATCCTGAAATCAGTGATGATGAAGCAAGAACCATAACGGTAAAGCAGATTTTGATTAAGACTTATACGCTGGATGATGCGGGAAATCGAATTGATTACCTGAGTGCCCAGAAAGCGGACGCATATGAGAGATGTGTTGATATATTGAACCGAGCAAGAACAGGTGAGGACTTTGATGCGCTTGCACTTGCCTATAATGAGGATGTGCAGACAGAATACAGTTTTGGTAAGGGCGTGATGCCACAGAATTATGAGACGGCAGCATTTAATCTTGCACAGGATGAAATCAGTGATGTGATTGAGACGGAGTACGGATACCATATTATCAAGTGTATCAACACCTTTGATAAGGAAGAGACGGATGCCAACAAACTGGTGATTGTGAATCAGCGAAAGGAAGAGGCTTTCAGCGCAATCTATGATGCATTTCTTCCGACATTGACTTCGCATTTAAATGATGACTTGTGGCAATCGGTCAATGTAGATGCACAAGACGGTGTTACTTCAACGGATTTCTTTGATATCTATAACGCGCTTGTAGAAAATTATTAGCACTCAAGGTGGTTGAGTGCTAATTTTCTATTGACAATTGTTTTTTCAGGCATTATTATCTTATATAGATGGACAAAATATTTAAAGAAGGAAGTGTAGAAAATGGCAGCAAAACAAGGTAGTTTATCAATTAACAGTGAGAACATTTTTCCGATTATTAAGAAATGGTTGTATTCAGACCATGATATCTTCTACAGAGAGTTGATATCCAACGGCTGTGATGCCATTACAAAGTTAAAGAAACTTGAAATGATGGGAGAGTATAGTTTTTCGGATGATCATGAAAGTAAAATTGAAGTGATTGTTAATCCGGAGGCAAAGACACTCAAATTCATAGACAACGGTATCGGAATGACAGCTGATGAGGTGGAGGAATACATTACACAGATTGCATTTTCGGGTGCAACGGATTTCTTGGAAAAATATAAGGATAAGACAAATGAAGACCAGATGATCGGACATTTCGGACTTGGTTTTTATTCGGCATTTATGGTTGCTGATGATGTGCATATCGATACATTATCCTATCAGGACGGTGCAAAGGCTGTACATTGGGAGTGTGACGGCGGTACAGAGTATTCGCTGGATGACGGTGACAAGACAACAGTTGGTACAGAGATTACATTATTCTTAAATGAAGAGAGTTTGGAATTCTGTAATGAGTATAAGGCACGTGAAGTCATTAAGAAATATTGTTCCTTTATGCCTGTTCCTATTTTCCTAAGCAAAGAAAACGCTGAGCCGGAGTATGAGACCATTCCGGTAGAGGAAAAGACAGATAAAGATACTGTTATCGAGACCATTATCGAAGAAGAGAAGACAGAAGAAAAAGAAAATGAAGACGGTACCAAGGAAACAGTAGTGGTATCTCCGAAACAGGAAAAAGTAAAAATTCTAAAACGTCCGGTTGCTTTGAATGATACGCAGCCGCTTTGGGCAAAACATCCGAATGATTGTACAAAGGAAGAGTATTTGGAATTCTACAGAAGAGTGTTCATGGACTACAAAGAGCCTCTGTTCTGGATACATTTGAATATGGATTATCCTTTCAACTTAAAGGGTATCCTGTATTTCCCGAAGATTAACATGGAGTATGAGTCAATTGAAGGAACCATTAAATTGTATAACAATCAGGTATTTATTGCGGATAATATCAAGGAAGTCATTCCGGAGTTCTTGATGTTGTTAAAGGGTGTGATTGATTGTCCGGATCTGCCGTTGAATGTCAGCAGAAGTGCATTGCAGAATGACGGTTTTGTGAAGAAGATATCCGATTACATTTCCAAGAAAGTTGCGGATAAACTGTCAGGTATGTGCAAGACGGAGAAGGAAGAATACGAGAAATACTGGGATGATATCAGCCCGTTTATCAAGTTTGGTTGCTTGAAGGATGATAAATTCTGTGAAAAGATGACAGATTATATTCTCTTTAAGAATTTGGAAGGTAAGTATGTGACACTTCCGGAGTGTCTGGAGATTAAGAAGTCAGATGAAGAGTCTGCAGTTGATTCCGAGACCGGAGATAAGGTTGAAGCAGAGGTTGTGGACGAGGCGAAAGACAATGCGGATGCAGCGGATGCGGAAGAGACAGACGGTGAGAAAGAGCCGCGTAAAGTAATCTATTATGTAACAGACGAGAAGCAGCAGAGCCAGTACATTAACATGTTTAAGGCGCAGGGAATGGATGCAGTGATTCTGACACATAATATTGACCAGCCTTTTGTATCTCAACTTGAATCAAAGAATGAGGATGTCAAGTTCCAGAGAATTGATGCTGATTTGACCGAGAATTTCAAGGAAGAGATTTCTGAAGATGAGAAGAAGACAATCGAGTCTACGACAACAACGTTGACTGAATTATTCAGAAAAGCGCTTTCCAAGGACAAATTGGAAGTGAAAGTTGAAAAACTGAAGGATGAAAATGTATCCTCCATGTTGACCATATCTGAAGAGAGCAGACGTATGCAGGATATGATGAAGATGTACAGTATGCCCGGAATGGATATGGGCGGTGATATGTTTGGTGCTGAGGGTGAAACGCTTGTATTAAATGCAAATCATCCGTTGGTACAGTATATCTTTGATCATAAGAAAGCTAAAAATATTCCGATTATTTGTGAACAGTTATATGATTTGGCGGTACTTGCCAATAAACCGCTGTCACCGGAAGCAATGACCAAATTTGTTGCACGCAGTAATGAGATTATGTTATTATTAACAAAATAAGATAGAAACTGACAGGGTGTCGGTTTTCATGATGCGGGGACTATTATATGGTCAAGAATATCATCTATGTGCAGCAAAATGAAGAGATTGCCAAGGCAATCATTAACGGGATTACGAGCAGCGGTTATGAGGTGTTTCACTGCACAAGTGCAGGCGAAGCGTTAAACCTCATGACGCGGCAGGATTCCCCTTTGCTGATGCTTGATATTAATATCCCGGATATGCGTTTGCGAGAGGTAGTAAAGCGATGCGCTGATGAGTTTCCGGCAACCGTTCTGGCGGTTTTTACAGATTATCCGAATTCGGAATTGTTGACAAAACTGATTAATCGACACGGTATTTATAAGATTTTTGTGGCTCCGTGGGATACGGCATCTATCATTGAGCAGATTGAGGATGCAATGGAATATGCGGAGATACGTGCCGAGAAGTTACGGAAAGAGCAGATTCTGAATAAGAATAGCGAAGACTTTGATCTTCAGCTGAAGACGTTAACGGATTCTTTGAAGTACCAGCAGCATGCTTATTACAAAATCAGTTCTGTGGTTGATATTCTATTGAATAGTTCACTCATTGGATTGACCGGTAAGTTGACAGAGGATATGAAAGATGCAGCTTATCGCTATACGAACGAGATGGTTGGCTTTTTAATCAAAGCGCAGACAACAGGTCAAATCCCAATCGAAACGTTTGAAGAACTGATGACGGAAGAATTAAAGTTATTTAAGAATGTTAAGGTTTTGACGGTGGAAAGTTGTATGTTTGGAGAGGTGCCGCGTGTGAAGGTGGCCAATGTCAGATTTATCATTATGATGATTGTGGCGTATTACAGCAAATGTGCGGATCGTTGTGAGGTTCAGGTGCTTTCAAGTTATCTGACGAATACAAAGATTTATATGGAACTCAGAGCAATTTTTGCGCCGGATACAGATGTAGAGAAACTTATCAGCAACAGACCGTTGCTGGAAGCAGCGAAACTCACGACAGAACAGGTGCTGGGAGAACTTGCACTGAGTGCAGAACGTGAGATAACGGGCAATATGATGAAGTATAAACTTGAGATACCGACTTCATTTGCATGATTGGTAGGATGAATTAAAAAAGTTAGGACAGAAATGCTGTCCTAACTTTTTTGCGTAATATAGATATTACGGTACTTTTATTGTGGTAAACCATCCGGCAGTGGTAAAGCCGGTACAGCCGGTAACACCGGTGCATTTGGATCAATTGGTGCATTTGGATCCACTGTAGTATTTTCCGGTATGACTGCATTTGGCATATTGGGATCCAGTGAGAATAGCGGAACACCGTCTATATAACTGTGGATACAGTATGGTGTAGATGCATATGGATTATTTTCAGGATCCACGATGATGACACCTTCCACTTTATAAGGGCATGAGTCAGCGGCACGTCCGCCTGTAGCAGCACATAGGTAACCAACTGCATGACGATCACACACTTCGGTAGGTTCGGTGCCGACTGCAAAGTATTCGGTAATCGCACTGCCGTCTAATGCACACAATCCCGGAACAGCTAACTTGCCTGATTTATTACATACTGTTGCGGTAGTGATGCCTTCCGGTGTTGTAAAGGATCGGTATTCCAAACCTTCATGAATACGACTCATAACAGCACGCCACAGAGTCTTGGCGAGGCTGGTTTCGCTTTTGCCCAAATGAACATTATTATCATAACCTGCCCAGGTAGCACAGGTGTAATACGGTGTATATCCGGCAAACCAGACATCAACGTTACTGGTTGTGGTACCGGTCTTACCGGCAATTGCCATGTTACCGAAATTAACAGCTCCACCGGTTCCTTTTGTAACAACGTCTTCCATGGCATCTGTCAATAAGAAAGCAGTTGTTTCTTTGATTACCTGACGTTTTTGCGGTGCATTTTCAATTAGTACATTGCCGTCATGATCTAATATCTTTGTATAGAACTTTGGTTTGATATAGGCACCGTTATTGGCAATTGCAGCATAGGCAGCGGTTAATTCCAGATTGGTGACACCATCTGTCAGACCACCAAGAGCAAGAGCCTGGGTAATATCAGAGGTGATGTTTCCGTCAGCCTGTGTACGACGTTCAACAAGCGTTGTAAAGCCAAAGTTTTTCAGATAATCATATCCGAGCTGCGGCGTGATATCAGTCAGTGTCTTAACGGCAACAATGTTGAGTGACTGTTCAATTCCGTAGCGGACGGTACAAATTCCCTTATATCCGGTGTCGTACCAGTTTGAAACAGGTCTTCCGTTTGTATAAGAAAACGGCTCATCCACTTGCGTAGAAGCCAATGTAAATCCTGCACTGTCAAGAGCGGGGGCATAAGCAGCAAGTACCTTAAATGTAGAACCGGGCTGACGTGCGGTGTCGGTAGCACGATTAAGTGTCAGTGAAGCCTGCTTGGTTCCGTATCCGCCTACAATTGCTGCAATATCGCCGGTGGTTTGATCCATAATGGTAACGGAAATCTGAGGCTGTGGAGTCAGTGTGATGTTCTCGGCAATAAATGTATCGGTAGAACTAATCACAGCAGCTTTATATTCATCAATATAAGTCTGAGCTGATTCTTCGCTGTCAAATATCATGTTAAAGGATTTATCTGTTTCTTTGAAATGGCTCTCAAAGTTCTGTGTGCTGAAGTTCTTTGCTTCTCCATTTTTATCTTCGATGGTTAATTCATAATTCAGGTAAAGCTTGGTGGCTTCCGGGAAGTTCTCGGGATTGCTGAATTCCTCATCGCAGATTGCCTGTATATGAGGATCCTGTGTAGAGAAGACACTTAAGCCTCCACTATACAGTGCATTATAAGCCTGTGTGTAGGAATAGCCTTTCATTTCCTGTAAATCCGTAATGACCTGACTGGTCAATTCATCCACAAAGTATGTATAAATAGAGTTCTGTTCGGTCTGTGAGTTGACATTCTGAATTCGGTCGTAGACGTTATCAGCCATGGCTTCGTCATACTCGGGCTGTGTAATATAACCCTGATCCAGCATATCATTGAGCACCTTTTGACGTCGCTCTGCGTTGCTTTCAGGATTGGAAATGGGATTGTATCTGGTCGGGTTCTGCGTAATTGCCGCAATAACAGCTGCTTCGGAGAGGTTAATCTGTGAAGCAGGTTTGTTAAAATAGCGAAGTGAAGCAGCCTGTACACCAAGTGTACTTTGACCAAGGTTAATGGTGTTCAGATAATTTTCCAGAATGGTATCCTTGTCCATGGTCTTTTCAAGTTCGATTGCAAGATACTGCTCTTGGAATTTTCTCTTGAAACGCTCAACAAGACCGGACTCAGATGTCCAGCCGGTAAATACATTGTTCTTAAGTAACTGCTGTGTAATGGTACTTGCACCCTCTGAAAACTTACCGCCACTACGAATGCCTTGTACACCGGCACGCATGATACCTTTAATGTCGATGCCGGGATGCGTATAGAAACGCTCATCCTCAATTGCAACAAAAGCATGCTGAAAGTCTTCGGGGATTTTATCAATTGTTACATAAATTCTGTTGGAATCAGCAGCAACCAATTTGGTAATCGGATTACCTTCTTTGTCATATACGGTAGTGGAAAAGCCGGTTGGAGATACATCAATATTAGATATATCGGGTGCAGTTGCAAGGATACCCTTGAATAAGCCAACACCGGCACAGCCACCAATGACTGCAAGTGAAAGCATACATATTAAAATAGCGTTAAAAAAAGTAATCGCTACCATTTTTCCGATTTTAGTTGATTTGGATACAAGGTTACGCTGTCTTTTACGTGCACCTCTTCGTCCGTAATTCATATGAAAGCCTCCTAAAATTGTGTCACTTAATTTCTTTACAATATGTTATTATACCCCAAAAAAGGTATTAAATAAAGGAAAATATCCCTTCGTAAAGAATTGTTCACAAATGAGTGGGATTTTATGCGAGTCTCTGCTACAATATAAGAAAAGTTGTGACATGGGAGTGCGGCAGATGGTAGAGAGATACAAGGAAGTGCATATTGGCGGTGAGGGAGAAATCGTGGAGAAGAAATCACGGTTTATTGCGACGGTATGTGCCATACAGACAGAAGATGAGGCAATTGCATTTATAGAGAGTACCAAGAAGAAATATTGGGATGCAAAACATAACTGTTCGGCATTTGTACTTGGGATGAATTCCGAAATCTCACGATGCTCAGATGATGGAGAGCCCTCCGGAACAGCGGGAAGACCGATGTTAGAGGTGTTACTTGGTGCCGAAGTGCGTAACACGGCGGTTGTTGTGACGCGCTACTTTGGGGGTACCCTGCTCGGAACCGGTGGATTGGTTCGTGCATATACGAAGGCAGTGCAGAGGGGGCTTGAAGAGAGTGTGATTGCAGAGTATCGGTTTTGCCTGCGCATGGAACTCTTGATTGATTATAACGGAATCGGTAAGGTGCAGTATATATTGGCTAAGGGCAATTATTTGATTACGGCTTCTGATTATGCGGAAACGATTCGGGTAGAGGTGCTCCTTCCGGAAGGCGAAGCACAGGGGGTTATTGCGGAGTTGGTTGAGGCAACCAATGGCAGAATAGAGGCAAAGGAGATTGGCAAAGGGTATTGTGCAGTTGTCAACGGAGAGACATTTTTTCGTTGACATAAATCTGACCGTTTGATATAGTGTTTAAGTGGGAAACATAGTAATTCGAAAGGTGGTGGTTTTATGAAGAAGATAAAGAGTAATACATTATCTGATGTTCCGGGTCGAAGTCCGCGCATAAACCACTATAAGGAGAATAACTATGGAGAGAATCAAAGAACTGATTGAAAACAAGCAGTATACACTTCTGCGCCAAGAGTTATCTGAGTTAAATGAAGCGGATATCGCGGCGCTCTTAGAAGAATTACCCGAAGAAGAACTAATTAAAATATTCAGAATTCTGCCGAAGACAATTGCGGCAGATGTTTTTGCGTACCTTTCTATTGAGACGGAGCAATTGATTATTACAAAATTGACCGAGCGTGAGGCAACAAACATCATCAATAATCTGATGGCGGATGATGCAACTGACCTTATGGAAGAGATGCCGGCAAGTGTAGTAAAGAAGTTGCTTGCCAATGCAAATTCAGAAACACGACGTGATATCAATCATTTGCTGCGATATCCGGAAGATTCAGCCGGAAGTATCATGACGGTGGAATTTGTGGATTTGAAAGAAAATCTGACGGTGGAGCAGGCAATTAACAGACTGCGTAAAACCGGTGTTGATAAGGAAACAATTAATATCTGTTATGTGCTTGATAAGCAGCGTAAATTGCTCGGTACAGTATCGCTTCGGTATTTGCTGTTGAGTGATAATGAAGAAACAATCGGCAACATCATGAATGAGAATGTCATTTCAATCAATACCCTGATGGATCAGGAAGAGGTTGCCCGCGCATTCCAGAAGTATGACTTTACATCCATGCCTGTTGTGGACAATGAAAATCGCTTGGTCGGTATTATCACAGTCGATGATGTTGTCGACATTATGCAGGAAGAGGCTACAGAGGATATTGAAAAGATGGCAGCTATCGTGCCGTCTGATAAACCATATATGAGAACCGGTGTGTGGGAAACATGGAAGAAACGTATTCCGTGGTTGTTACTGCTGATGATTTCCGCTACGGTGACCGGTAGTATTATCATTCATTATGAAGAAGCACTGGGTGCCTATGTGGTGTTAACTGCATTTATTCCGATGCTTATGGATACCGGCGGTAATGCAGGTGGGCAGGCAAGTGTTACAATTATCCGTGCACTTTCGCTGCAAGAGATTGATTTTAAGGATATTTTTTCAATCGTATGGAAAGAAGCGAGGGTTGCATTGTTATGCGGTATTACGCTTGCAGCAGCAAATTTTGTGAAATTGATGTTGTTTGATAAAGTGACACTCTTGATTGCCTTTGTTGTATGTGCAACGCTTGTACTTGCGGTGTTCATTGCAAAAATTGTGGGTTGTATTCTTCCAATGCTAGCTAAGAAAATCGGCTTTGACCCGGCAGTTATGGCGAGCCCGTTTATTACAACAATTGTAGATGCACTTTCTCTGATGATCTACTTCCAGATTGCAACACATGTTCTTCATATCTAAGAGTAATATGTAACAAAAAAGGTGCTACCCTATTTGAGGCAGCACCTTTTGCTATTTAGTTGCATTTATTTCTGATTTGTCTTATTTCTTATTAAACTGAGAACGCTTTCTAAGCGTTGGATCTAATATCTTCTTTCTGATACGCAGACTCTTTGGGGTAACCTCCAACAATTCGTCTGTATCGATAAATTCAAGCGCCTGTTCCAAACTGAGTACTCTGGGCGGTGATAAACGAAGTGCTTCATCAGCTCCCGAGGAACGCGTATTGGTCAACTGCTTTTTCTTGCAGACATTTACTTCTACATCTTCGGGCTTACCACATTGTCCGATGACCATGCCGGCATAAACGCGCTCGCCTGCTCCGATGAAGAGAACACCACGCTCCTGCGCATTGTACAAGCCATAGGTAATGGAATCACCTGTTTCAAAGGAAATCAGAGAACCCTGCTTACGATATTGGATATCTCCCTTATAAGGTGCATATCCGTCAAACATCGTATTGATGATACCGTTTCCTTTGGTATCGGTCAGAAATTCACCGCGATATCCAATCAGTCCACGTGCCGGAATGGAAAATGTGAGTCTGGTATAGTTACCGGTAATCGGTGCCATATTGACCAGTTCACCCTTACGCTGTCCAAGCTTTTCAATAACACTGCCTGCGAAGTCTTCCGGAACATCAATGTATGCAGTTTCCATAGGCTCCGTCTTTCTGCCCTTGGAATCGGTCTTATATAATACTTCTGCCTTGCTGACTGCAAATTCATAGCCCTCACGACGCATATTTTCAATTAGTACTGATAGATGTAATTCGCCTCGTCCTGCCACCTTGAAACATTCTGTGGCATCGGTTTCTTCCACGCGCAGGCTGACATCGGTATTCAATTCCTTAAACAAACGGTCACGGAGATGACGGCTGGTTACAAATTTACCTTCCTGTCCGGCAAGCGGAGAGTCATTGACCATAAAATTCATGGCAATGGTTGGCTCTGATATCTTCTGGAACGGAATGGGCATCGGCTGATCTGTGGAACAAATGGTATCACCGATATGCAAATCCGTAATACCGGAAATAGCAACAATAGAACCAACGCCTGCTTCTCTGACATTGACTTTATTTAAGCCATCATATTCATATAAAGCGGAAATCTTAACTTTTCTGGATTTGTCCGGTTCATGGTGATTGACAATAATTGCTTCCTGATTGACAGAAATAGAACCGTTATCTACTTTGCCGACACCGATACGTCCGACATAATCATTATAATCAATGGTAGAAATAAGAACCTGTGTACCTGCATCAGGATCGCCCTGCGGTGCAGGAATATAATTCAAAATGGTTTCAAACAGCGGAATCATATCTGTACCCGGATTTTTGTAATCCATACTTGCCTGTCCGGTTTTAGCTGACGCAAATACAAAGGGGCAGTCTAACTGTTCATCAGCAGCATCAAGGTCCATAAAGAGTTCCAATACTTCATCCACTACTTCTTCACATCTGGCTTCCGGTCGGTCGATTTTGTTGACACATACAATCACCGGCAGCTTCAGTTCCATTGCTTTTTTCAATACGAATTTGGTCTGTGGCATCGTTCCTTCAAATGCATCTACGACCAAAACAACACCATTTACCATTTTAAGTACACGTTCTACTTCGCCACCGAAGTCTGCATGTCCGGGTGTATCGATGATATTAATCTTTACATCTTTATAGAAGACAGCCGTATTCTTTGACAATATGGTGATGCCTCGTTCACGCTCGATGTCATTTGAGTCCATGACGCGCTCCTGCACATCCTGATTGGCACGGAATACACCGCTTTGCTTAAGCAATTCATCGACTAAAGTAGTTTTGCCGTGATCGACATGCGCGATGATTGCAATGTTTCTGATATCTTTTCTTTCCTGAATCATAAAAAATCTCCATGTTTTCCTATTAATATGTTTATATACAACCTAAGTAGTATACCACATTTGACGCAGATTACAAGAAATGATTTTTGTGGACCTTGTCGTCGATACGGTTGCTTTGCTGTCGAAACCAAAAAATATGGATAAATAACAAGAACGATTTATTGAAAAGAAAGGAATACATACTCATTTTTCTCATATACATAATATTGGCTAAAATTCTATCGAGAGGAATGTGCAGAAACACACCTCCAAGAAGGGAGAACAAAATGATTGATAAAGTAATTGAGAACAACCAGGTAAGTATCGTGGGAGAGATAGTAGGTGATTTCGTCTACAGCCACGAGGTATTCGGAGAGGGCTTCTATATGGTAGATATAGAGGTGTCACGATTGAGTGAGTCATCGGATATTATTCCGTTAATGGTTTCAGAGAGGCTATTAGATGTAGAAGCGGATTACAAGGGGCAAAAGGTAGCACTAAGCGGGCAGTTTCGTTCCTATAATCGCCATGAAGAAAAGAAAAACAGATTGGTATTGTCCGTGTTTGTGAGAGAAATTGAATACATAGACGAGATTGATGAAAATGAAAAGACAAACCAGATTTTTCTGGATGGCTATATATGCAAACCGCCTATTTATAGGAAGACACCGCTTGGACGTGAGATAGCAGATTTGTTGCTTGCGGTGAATCGTCCGTATGGAAAGAGCGACTATATTCCATGTATCTGCTGGGGCAGAAATGCACGCTTTGCTTCTACGTTTGAAGTGGGCGGAAGAGCACTGGTATGGGGCCGCATTCAAAGCAGAGAATATATGAAACGAATTAACGAGGATGAACTTGAAAAACGTGTGGCATTTGAAGTATCCGTTGGAAAATTAGAGTATGGAGACGAATAAGTAACAGTGAAAAAACCGGGCAATGTCCGGTTTTTTATTTTGCGAAAACTGTTCAAGAATTGTGAAAATTGTTGAATACTTTTCGTAAAAATGGTAAAATAACAGACAAGTAAGCCATGCCTAACGAGAAGGGGAACAGTATGATTCGAATGGATAGTTATCCGACACATGAGTTGGACGGTATTAAATTCAGAATTGGTCATGTACTGCCATATGGTGCAAGTTTAACTCCGGAAGGCGTTAATTTTTCAATCTTTTCAAGTGGCGCTGTTGCGTGTTCGCTTCTCTTATATTATCACGGACAGGAGGAACCTTTTATTGAGATTCCCTTTCCGGAAGAATTTCGCATAGGTAATGTTTTTTCTATGGTGGTGTACGACCTGAATCTTGAACTTGTGGAATACGGTTACCGGATGGATGGACCATTTCAGCCGGAGCAGGGCAATCGATTTGACAAGACAAAGGTTTTGTTGGATCCCTATGCCAAATCAGTTTCCGGGCGTTCTGTATGGGGCGTAAAGCCGGACTATTCCAGACAATTTCAACACAGAGGACAGATTATACATGATGATTTTGATTGGCAGGGTGACAAACCGTTAGAGATTCCGTTTAAGGATTTGGTTATTTATGAAGCACATGTGCGGAGTATGACCATGCACCCATCATCAGACGCCAAGTACCCGGGTACATTTGCGGGACTTCGAGATAAGATACCATATCTGAAGGAGTTGGGTATTAATTGTATTGAACTCCTACCAATCTTTGAGTTTGATGAGTTTGAAAATTCACGAGAAGTGGAAGGAAATACTTTATATAATTATTGGGGTTATTCTACGGTTTGCTTTTTTGCGCCCAAAGCAGGATATGCTGCATCAGCGCCGATTGGGCTGGAAGTGGATGAACTAAAGAATCTGATTAAGCAATTTCATCGAAACGGAATAGAAGTCCTTTTGGATGTTGTATACAATCATACTGCCGAGGGAAATGAGGAAGGTCCGTATATTTCATATCGCGGGATTGATAATAAGACTTACTACCTATTAACACCTGACGGATATTATTACAATTTCAGCGGTTGTGGTAACACCATGAATTGCAACAATTCAGTGGTGCGTAATTGCATATTGGACAGCCTGCGGTATTGGGCATCAGAATATCATATTGACGGCTTTCGCTTTGACTTGGCGGCTATTTTATCGAGGGATGAGATGGGGGCACCGATGACTAGTCCACCTTTGTTAGAGACGTTGGCACATGACCCGATACTTGGCAGATGCAAATTGATTGCAGAAGCATGGGATGCAGGCGGTCTATATCAAGTAGGCAGTTTTCCGTCTTGGGGCCGTTGGGCAGAATGGAATGGAAAATACAGAGATTGCATCCGCAAGTTCATAAAGGGAGAGGCGGAATGTGCACCGGAATTATATTGGCGCATAAACGGCTCAAAAGATTTGTACGGAAATCGATGTGCAGAGGCTTCGATTAATTTCGTGACCTGTCATGACGGATTTACCCTATATGATATGGTTTCTTATAATGAGAAGCATAATCTGGCAAATGGAGAAGACAACAGAGATGGCTGCAATGACAATGAGAGTTGGAATTGTGGTGCAGAAGGCGAAACAGAGGATGGGGAGAATGATACAGGTTATCCGGAACTTTCTTTTCATGGACTTGAACCGTGGAGTATGGATATGTGCCAGCCAACGCTGACGTTTGCATTTATGTTTGCTGAGAGTTGCAAGAAGTATCACACAGAAAAGGACTGCTTTATTTACGTGGCTGTCAATGCGCATTGGGAAGCACATGATTATTCGTTGCCGATATTACCGACAGGGATGGAATGGTATTGCAGGTTTGATACCAATTGTGAAACAGAGGCAATGTCGCAATTGCAAAAAGCAGATGCAAAGGCTCATGTGGAAGCAAGGAGTATGCAAGTGTATTATTCAGAAAGTAGCATCAGAATTGAAGTATGAGTTTGCAGAAGGCAAAAATATTGTGTACTTTTGAACGAAAATACGGTAAAATAAGAATAGAAAATGTGAAAGAAACTATTTTAAGAAACGATTTTGATAAATATACTGAAAAGGAGAACGAAAATGACAATTGACAAAACGAACGACGGAGCAAAAAGCACATTAAAAATCACAGGGAGATTAGACACCGCAACTGCACCGGAACTGGAGAAGGCAATTGCAGCATTGGAAGCAGACGTGAAAGAATTGGTACTTGATTTTGCAGAATTGGAATACATATCATCCGCAGGTCTGCGTGTTGTGCTTGCTGCACAGAAGAAAATGAACACACAGGGCTCAATGGTGATTATGAATGCGAACGAATCTGTAATGGAAGTATTCGAGATTACCGGATTTGCAGATATCGTTAAATTACAGTAGGAAAAGGAATTGACAAGCAGGTAGCATGGTGCTATTATGCTAATAACAATTGAATAGAGGATAGAGGTCGCGTTTTTGATCAGTACTTTTTCGGATGCAGCAGATGGACGGAGCCGTGTTTTCATTTATCGCTTTGTTAGGCAGGAGAAGAAAAGGGAAAGGCAACGACGCCGAAAGGAAATAGGGTATCTGCACACATTTCCTTGGGCATACATTTAATAAATGTATGACTGTCATTTTGAAAAACGCGTAGGCGTTTACGGAATGGAGGGCTATCATAAGAGACAAGAATTTATTGTATATTATGAGTCGACCCACATCCGGTCGACTCTTTTTACATCGAAAGTTGAGCGGAATACATAATCAAATCAGGGGTATATTCCCTGATAGTCAAATTAGGAGGACATGGATATGGCAATTTTTACAGGCGCAGGTGTCGCTATCGTTACACCATTTATGGAAGACGGTTCTATTAATTATGAGAAATTTGCAGAGCAGATTGAGTTTCAGATTGCAAACAAAACTGATGCAATCATTGTATGCGGTACAACAGGTGAGGCATCAACATTGAGCCATGAGGAACATCTTAACTGCATCAAGTTTGTAGTGGATACCGTTAACAAGAGAATTCCGGTTATCGCCGGAACAGGCTCTAATTGTACGGAGACAGCGGTTTATTTATCTAAAGAAGCGGAAAAAAGCGGTGCAGATGCACTGTTGGTTGTAACTCCTTACTATAACAAAGCAACACAGAAGGGCTTACGCGAGCATTTTGCAATTGTGGCAGAGAGTGTTAACATTCCGATTCTGCTGTACAATATTCCGGGCAGAACCGGTGGCGTGAACATTTTGCCGGAAACCGTGGTAGACTTGTGTAAGAACGTTAAGAATATCGTGGGTGTTAAGGATGCAACAGATAATTTTGTCCAGATAGCGAGGATGATGGCATTGGCAGATGGCTGTGTTGATTTGTATTCAGGCAATGACAGTCAGATTACGCCGATGATGGCACTTGGTGCAAAGGGTGTTATTTCCGTATTGTCAAATGTTGCTCCGGCACAGACACATGATATCTGTGCAAAGTTTGCCGAAGGAGATATTGCAGGCAGTATGAAGATGCAGTTGGATGCAATCGAAATCATTGATGCACTTTTCTGTGAAGTGAATCCGATACCGGTTAAAAAAGCAATGAATTTAATGGGAATGGAAGCAGGAATCATGCGCAGACCGCTGACTGAAATGGAACCGCAAAATGCAGCAAGACTGGAAGCAGCAATGAAGAGGTATGGTATCCTGTAGGACGGATGCCATGGATTAGGATTAGCACGCAGTTTACTGATTGCGGTGGAAGGGAATACATTATGACAAAAATAATTATGCACGGCTGTAATGGTCGTATGGGCCAGATGATTACGGGATTGATTGCTGATGATCCTGAGATTGAGATTGTAGCGGGTGTGGATGTGTCAGACCATATCCGCAATACATATCCGGTGGTTAAGAATATCACGGGTTGTCATACAAAGGCAGATGTAGTGATTGATTTCGGAGCTGCGGCAGCAGTTGACGGATTGTTGGATTTCTGTGTAAAGGAACAGATACCTTGTGTTCTTTGCACGACAGGACTCAGTGACGAACAGTTGAAACATATGGAAGAAGCAAGCAAAAAGGTTGCAATCTTAAAGTCAGCCAATATGTCTCTGGGCATCAATCTTTTGATGAAGTTATTAAAAGAAGCAGCACCAACGCTTGCGACAGCAGGATTTGACATGGAGATTGTAGAGAAGCACCATAAAATGAAACTGGATGCACCAAGCGGTACTGCATTGGCACTTGCGGATTCAATCAACGAGTCAATGGACGGAGCTTATCATTATACTTATGACAGAAGTCAGATACGTGAGAAGCGCGATGACAAGGAAATCGGTATCTCGGCAGTGCGCGGAGGTACGATTGTCGGTGACCATGATGTGATATTTGCGGGAACGGATGAGGTGATTACGTTTTCACATACTGCATATTCCAGAGCAGTTTTTGCAAAGGGTGCCATACAGGCAGCAAAGTTTTTGAAGGGCAAGGCAGCAGGCCGTTATGATATGAGCCAAGTTGTCGGGGTGTAGTAATGAATGATTTAGAACTGAAATATCTGAAAAGTATTGCGGAACAGTATCCGACGATTGCTGCGGCATCAACGGAGATTATCAATCTGCAGTCGATTTTGAATTTGCCGAAGAGCACGGAACATTTTATGACGGATATTCATGGAGAACATGAACAGTTTATCCATGTACTCCGAAACGGTTCGGGTTCTGTGAAACGTAAGATTGACGAGGAGTTTGGCAATACGCTAAGCGAAAAAGACAAGAAGACACTTGCAACTCTGATTTATTATCCGGAAGAAAAACTGGAACTCATCAGAAAGCAGGAAGATAATATTGAGGATTGGTATAAGATTACGCTGCACCGCCTGGTACAGATTACGAAGCGTGTGGCATCCAAGTATACCCGTTCCAAGGTGCGCAAGGCACTTCCGAAAGATTTCGCTTATGTCATAGAAGAATTGATTACGGAAAAGGTTGAGGTACAGGACAAGGAAGCCTACTATAATGAGATTATTCATACCATTATCCGTATTGGGAGAGCACCGGAATTCATTGTGGCGCTCAGCAATCTGATACAGCGACTTGTTATCGACCATTTGCATATTGTGGGTGATATCTTTGACAGAGGACCCGGTCCGCATCTGATACTCGAAACGTTACGACATTATCATTCAATTGATATTCAGTGGGGAAACCATGATGTTGTATGGATGGGTGCAGCGTCAGGACATCAGGCATGTATAGCAAATGTGATCAGAATGGCTGCAAAATACGGCAGTCTCGACACATTGGAAGACGGATATGGTATTAATTTGATTCCGCTTGCTACGTTTGCAATGGAAGTCTATGCCAATACAGATTGCCACGCATTTGCCATTAAGCCGAGTGACGGATATGACTCGAATGATTTGGCGCTTGATACAAAGATGCACAAGGCAATTACAATCATTCAGTTCAAATTAGAGGGGCAGATTATCAAGAATCGTCCGAGTTTCGGTATGGAAGACCGCCTGTTACTTGACAAAATTGATTATAAAAACAAAACTATATCCGTAAATGGAGTTAGTTATGCCTTAAAGGATACTGATTTTCCAACGGTTGATCCCGAAAATCCGTATGAGTTAACAGCAGAAGAGTCGCAGGTTATGGAGCGTATTGCACATGCATTTTTGCGTTGTGAGAAGCTACAGAAGCATGTGAAATTCTTATTTTCAAAGGGCAGTCTTTATAAAGTATTTAATTCCAATCTGCTTTATCACGGTTGTGTACCGCTTGACGATAAGGGAAACTTTAAGAAAGTAAATATCTTTGGAAAACAATATAGTGGTAAAGCGTTGTATGATATTTTGGAGCATTATGCACGACGTGGTTATTACACGACCAATGACCAGAAGGAACGCGAAAAAGGGCAGGATATCATGTGGTATATCTGGGGCAATCCGAATTCACCTGTATTCGGTAAAGACAGGATGGCAACCTTTGAGCGATATCTGATTGAAGATAAAGCAAGCCATGTTGAAAAGAAGAATAAGTATTACGAATTGCTGAATGATGAAGCGACGGTTAATAAAATTATTGAAGAATTTGGCTTGGACGCAAGGTATTCTCATATTATCAACGGTCATGTACCGGTGGAGCAAAAGAAGGGCGAGTCACCGATTAAATGTGGTGGAAAACTGATGGTCATCGATGGCGGTTTTTCAAAAGCGTATCAGGATAAGACAGGAATTGCGGGTTATACGTTGGTTTACAATTCACATGGAATGCGATTGGTTGCGCATGAGCCGTTTACTTCGACCGAGGATGCAATTATCAAGGAGACAGATGTTTATTCTGATTCGGTGATTGTAGAGACAGCAGCATTCAGACTGCGTGTGGCAGATACGGATACCGGTTATGAAATCAGGGAGTCGATTTGTCAGTTGGAAGAACTGCTGAGTGCTTATCAAGAAGGAACAATTATCGAGAAGGATATATGATAAAAGATTAAAACAAAAGTCATATCACTCAACTGATATGACTTTTTTGTGCGCTATTTTGCGCATGTTTTAATATATACTACTATCTTGCACCGGGTTTGATGTCTGTTGTATTTACATTGTTGCCGGTAGTATTTGTGTTAGTTGAACTGTTGGTGCCGGTTGTGCCGTTATCTGTTGTTCCGATTTCATCTTGCGTAGCTCCGCCGTTGTCATCATCACCACAGCCTGTAAAAAGACACAGTGTAGCAGTCATGACAAGGCATAGTAAAACAGCCTTCATACTCTTCATAATATAGGTCACACTCCTTTTGTTTGATTAGCAGAACAAACTTGTTGTTCATAAGAATATCATTCACAAAATAGAAAATAATATACATGTAAAAAGCATGTTAAAACAAAAAAATAGTACTTGTGTACTGGATAGGAAATATTGTATAATTTATTTAATAAAAAAGAGAGAAGGCTGACGATGAAATTTAGACCTTGTATTGATATTCATAACGGACAAGTGAAGCAGATTGTCGGCGGAACCTTACAGGATGAGGGAAACAATGCTGTAGAGAATTTTGCTTCGCAAAAAGATGCCGAATATTTTGCAGCGCTATATAAGCAGCAGGGATTAAATGGCGGACATGTTATCATGCTAAATGCAAGCAATTCCGATTTTTATCCTGCAACAAAGCAACAAGCGATTTCTGCCTTGCGGGAATATCCGGGCGGACTTCAAATCGGAGGTGGCATCACAGACGAAAATGCAACCGCTTTCTTAGAGGCAGGTGCATCACATGTGATTGTGACTTCTTTTATTTTCAAGAATGGTCAGATACGTTATGACAATTTAGAAAAATTGGTACAGGCGGTTGGACGAGAAAAAATAGTAATTGATGTGAGTTGTAGGAAGAAGGACGGCGAATATTATGTTGTGACAGACAGATGGCAGCATTTTACCGAAGTGAGGATGTCTGAAGGGCTGCTTACGGAACTTGCAGGCTATTGCGATGAATTTTTAATTCATGCCGTAGATGTGGAGGGACGTCAGGCGGGAATTGACGAGCAAGTGGTGTCCATATTGGCGGGCTACTGCCGTGGAGACAGTGGCGACAGAGAAAACGGCGAGAGCCGAGAAAACGCGCTGGCGAAGAAAAAAACGGAAATACGTCGGGTTACATACGCAGGCGGGATATCAAATTATGAAGATATAGATAAGTTGAATGCACTTGGAGAAGGGCATGTTGACGCAACGATAGGCAGCGCGCTGGATTTATTTGGCGGACAGTTGGAATTTGACAAAGTGGTAGAGCATTTCCGAAAAATGTAGTGGAAAGAAGCAGAAGAACAATATATCAGCATCAAAGAATAGCATAACAGAAAGAGCAGGGATACACATGTATTCAATTATGATTGTGGATGATAACGAAACGGAACTAATGATTGCGCAGAAGGCATTAGAGAAGGATTATTCGGTTATTCCGATGACCGGGAGCAAGCAGGCGCTGGAACGCCTTGCCAAATCTACGGTGATGCCGAGTTTGATTTTATTAGATATTGCAATGCCGGGTATTAATGGATTTGAGATGATTATGCGGTTAAAGACCAGTGAAAAGGCAAAGGGAATTCCTGTGATGTTTTTGTCCGGGGATACCGATGTTACCACTGAGTTGGAGGCCTTTCGGCTGGGTGCAGTTGATTTTATCAGAAAACCGGTTGTGGCTGAACTTTTGAAAAAACGTGTGGAATTGCAGGAAAAGCTATTGGAACACCAAAAGCAAATGGCGGATTATAATAACCAGTTGCTTCAGACGGCTTCCGTGCAGACACAGAATGCGATGCGTCTGGAATACTTTATCATTGGTATTATTACCGATTTGATTACGGAAAAGGACGGCTATTCAGGCATGCATTGTCTGCGTGTATCAAAATATATGGGTGTCTTGTTAAAGGAAATGTTGATGAGCGGCATCAATTTCGGGATTGATCCGGCTGATTATGAGTTGATTTTGCTGACATCACAGTTACATGACATGGGTAAGATCGGCGTACCGGATTCTGTGTTAAATAAAGAAGGCAAATACACGGATGAAGAATTTACGATGATGAAGAACCATACGATACTTGCTGCCAATGCTATTCAGAAATATGCATATTTATTACCGAACAGTAAGTTTTTGAATTATACATACCAGATGGCGCGTTCTCATCATGAACAGTTCAGTGGTGCGGGCTATCCGGACGGAATAGCGGGAGCCAACATTCCAATTTTAGCGCGTATCCTGTGTGTTGCGGATGTATATGATGCGCTGGTGTCCGAGAGAAGTTACAAAAAGGCTTTTACACATGAACAGGCATATAACATTATTACACAGGGTTCAGGTATGCAGTTTGATCCACAGGTTGTTGCCGCATTCCAGCGCGTACATATGGAATTCTATGAAATCTCGCAGCAAAACATGCAATCACTAAAGCCACAGTAGAATCAAATATCATTTATTATGAAAGCCCCAGTAATTTGCTGGGGTTTTCCCATGTGATTTGGTGAATGAGCGCATCTGGCAGACTCATGCTCTTGAGCAGAGCAAGTGAAGTGCCTTGATTTTCCCAAGGGCTGTCTGAACCAAACAGGATACGGTCGGCAGGATGTGACATCAGGATGTGTCGTAACTGCTCTAATCCATAGTAGTGGTGCGCCATACTTGTATCAAAATAAATATCTTCACCAAGTAAATATCTTTCCACATCTTCAATATTCATCAATCCACCATAATGTGAAGCAATCAGACGTCCCCCACGTAACTTCGGAAGTGTACGTTTAATCATCTCAGGGGTACAATGATGCAAATTGGGTGATACGGGATCACCACCGGCATGAATGAGTACCATTAAGTCAAGTTCAAATGCTGCCTGCATGATTGCAACAGAACGCTCATCATCAAAGCAAATGCCCATATAATCATGATGCAGTTTTACACCCTTCAAACCTGCCTTTTTCACACGTCTAAACTCTGCTTTATAATCTTCAAATTCATAATGCATAGACGCAAATGAAAACAGACCATTAACTCCGTTTACGGCTATGGCGTTATTGTTGATATCGGTTACCTGATGTGCAGCGGTTGCAACCGGCATCACCACAGAATAGGTGATGTTGTTTTCTGTCATGGATTGACGGAGAGCAGTTTCGGTTCCCTTTGTATGGGGAAGAATACCATTAGCGGTTTCGCTTAATGAATGCAATGCCTTCTCGGCTATTTTTTCGGGAAAAGTATGTGTATGAAAATCAATGATCATGTTGTATTACCTCCATTTGTCAGAAAGTCAGAAAAAAACCTACTCGATTGCTCGAATAGGTCTTTTTCTAATCTGTTTTACGTATTGTTGCTTATTTTCTTAATATAGGACTGATTTACATCTTTATATATTAGAGAAAAAGGCACTTCTATAAAACGATAGATTAAAGTTTGGTTACGTTAGTTGCCTGAGGGCCTTTTTCGCCGTTAACTACTTCGAATTCAACTGCAGCGCCTTCTTCAAGAGACTTAAAGCCGTCCATGTTAAGTCCTGAGTAGTGTACGAATACATCATTGCCTTCTTCGTCGGAAATAAATCCGTAACCCTTTTGGTTGTTAAACCATTTTACTGTACCTTTGTTCATCCTAAAATCCTCCAGAAATATAATAGTGAGTGTTGCGCCTATTCGCAACACAAACATTCTATCATAAAATATTTCAAAAGTAAATGCTAAAATATCAAAAATGTTAAATAATAGGAAAGCAAATAAAATGGAATTGAACTCGGTGGGCAAAGTATGGTATACTTCGTAGCGAGGTTAGATTTTAGATAGAGGGGGTATGTATTTGGTATGAGCGACAAAAAACAGCAAAAAAAGAAGAAAAAGAAAGATCGATATGACGTAATGATGCTTCCAAGCGACGGAGGAAAGGTAAGGCAGTTCAAATTCTCCATGAATGCTTTTATAAGAGGCATTGTGACGTTAGTAGTGGTAATAGCGCTGCTGGTGTGCTATAGCGTATATTGTACACAGGCAATGCAAGGTGTTCATTTGAGCATTGGTTCAACCGGCGAGAAGTTACAGAAGGTGACGGATGAAAATGCGGCACTTGCAGCAGAAAATGCAGAATTGTCTGAGGCGGTTAATGCACTGAATACGGTGATTGCCGATATGGAGAAAGAAGCACAGGTTGCACAGGTAACAAAAAGCGAACAGTCGATTCCGACAGGATTTCCGTTAGATGGCTCGGCATCATTGATGAGTGAACAAGATGCGGCAGCAGTTGGAGAGGCAACTCCGGCACCCGGTGATGATAAGAGGGTTGTGTTTACAGCTACAGTAGGAACAGCGGTTATGGCAGCCGGAACAGGTGTTGTTTCCGAGGTGAGCGATGAAGGAACTTATGGACATGTAATTAAAATTGATCATCAGAATGGGTACGAGACAATTTACTATACCTCAGCAAATGTAAGGGTTATGCAGGGGGATGAAGTTGAAAAGGGCGATGTAATCTGTATTATGACGATGGACAGTGAATTGCTGGCATATCAGATTATGCAAGATGGACAGTATATTGATCCGATGAGTTTAATGGAGATAGCAGGATAAAGGTAAAGGAGAAACAAATGAAGAAAAATGCAAGACCGGAACAGAAGCCGGTAACAACAATTATTGGACAGGATACAGTCATCGGCGGAACGCTTACTGTAGAGAATTCCGTACGAATTGACGGAACAATTATTGGCGGAATTACAGCAAACGGAACCGTTATTCTCTCTCCGTCGGGAAAAGTGACCGGCAATGTGGTTTCAGAGAATATGGTAGTTGCCGGAGTTGTAGAAGGCGACATGTGGATTAAGGAAAAAGTGTCGATTTCCGATACAGGCAGAGTGCATGGTGATATTACAACGAAAGTGTTGTCAATTGACGAGGATGCAATCTTCCAGGGCATGAGTATCATGACAAGAGAAGTAGAAGCTCCGGAGCAGGAGAAGATTGCTGCAGCACCGGCACAGAATACAATAGAGGACAAGTCGGCAAAAGAGGCTGACAAAGAAGATACAGCATCAGAAGAAAAACAGTCAGAAGAGAATCAATCAGGAGAGAATCAATCAGAGGACAAGCAGTCAGAAGACAAGCCAGGCGAAGACAAATCAAAATAAGTAATAATACTTCCCAATTCAGGCAAAATGTGGCATAATTAATGTATGATTTTGCGTGAGAAAAGACAATATGATTTTGTCGGAGGGAATGGCATGAAATGGTTGTATGACAAGCATAAGCTCGGTTCCAGAATATCTTTTATTGTTGGTATAGCGATTGCAGGTTCCATGGTCTTTATTTTCTGCTATACCATCGGTATGTATCTATATTTAAGGAGTACGGGGGCAGTCAGAATCCTAAGTGAGCAGACGGATGCACAGACGTTTACGATGTCTGTATATAAGCCGATGCTTAAGTGGGCGCTGACTGTTTTTTTATTGTGGGTTACAGCAACTGCGGGGACTTGTCACTTAATCAGAAGGAAAATCAATAAAGCTTTGAAGCCGATTTATACGGCGGTAGAGGCTACCAAGGAAATTGCGCATGGACATTCTGATATGCGCGTGCCGGTAGAGAGTGAGGATGAGGTGGGATTGCTTGCCGAGTCCATTAATGAACTTGTATCGACGATGAACAGTGCGGTTGATGCAAATGAAAGCAAGAGTACATTTCTGGCCAATATATCACATGAAATCAGAACACCCATGAATGCTATATTGGGGTTTAGTGAATTAATCTTACAATCGGATGCGGGTGTGGAAACAAAAGAAAACGCAGAAGATATCAAGCGGGCATCCAATAACCTGCTTGCTATTATTAATGATTTGCTTGACATTTCCAAGATTGAATCGGGTAACCTTGAATTGATATCGACTTCCTATTATCTGCATTATCTTTTTTCAGATGTGGAGAGCATTATATCGATTCCGATGCAGAATAAAGGGTTGGAATATATTACAGAAATTGACCCGAATTTACCCAATCAATTGTTTGGCGATGTTGTGCGCGTGCGACAGGTTCTGATTAACGTTATTAATAATGCAGTGAAATTCACACAAGAGGGATATGTTAAGCTGACGGTAAGAGGCGAGAACGAAACTACGTCAGCAATTAAATTAATTTTTGAGGTTGAAGATACCGGAGTCGGAATTAAGCCTGAGGATATGGGCAATATATTTGACAAATTCAAGCAGGTGGATGCAAAGGTAAACAGAGGAATTGAAGGAACCGGTCTCGGATTGTCCATCTCACGTCAGTTGATTCATATGATGGGCGGAGAGATATCGGTTAAAAGTGAATATGGCAAGGGGACCACCTTTACCATTGAGTTTGAGCAGCAAGTGGTCGGCGATGAGCGGTTAAAAGACAGTATTGCAAAGCAGGCAGCAGAGGATTACAAGGTACATCGCGTGTTCTATGCTCCAAGTGCCAATATCTTGGTGGTTGATGACAATGCAATCAATTTAAGAATTGTAAAAGGATTGTTAAAGCATTATCAGATAGAAGCAGATACGGCAGACAGCGGGTTTGCTGCGCTTAAGATGTTAAAAGAAAAAGATTACGATATGATTTTCATGGATCATATGATGCCGGAACTGGATGGCGTTGAGACGACAAAACTCATCCGTGCCATGGATAACGAAAGCGCCCGTGCAGTCAATATTATAGCGGTATCTGCGAATGCCATTCGTGGTGTCCGTGACATGTTTATTGAGCAAGGCTTTCAGGATTATCTGTCAAAGCCGATCGAGGTATCGCATCTAGAGAAGATATTAAAGGAATTCCTACCGGAAATGAAGGTCGTTGAGGGCGTGGAATTGAAGTCTGATATACGTCCGGAGATTGATTTTGAAATTGCGGGCGTTGATATCTTTACCGGACTTTCAAAATGCTCCAATGATGTGGAGGAATACTTGCAGATATTAGCGATTGTATGTGAATACGGTGATGAGAAATGTCTTTCGATTGAAAGGTATGCTGAGCAACACGAATATGAGAATTATACAATTGATGTTCATGCACTGAAGAGCGTTGCCGCAAACATCGGAGCTCATAAACTTTCAACGATGGCAAAGATACATGAAATGGCAGGAAAGAATGGCAATTATGACTTCATCATGAGCAATTATAAGAGCTTGATTGAGACTTATTATGAATTGATTACAAATATCAGGACTGTATTACACGAAAAGGGGATTTTACAGGGAGAAGATACGGTTGCATTAATTAAGGAGCATATTTCCGTAGAGCGATATGATGATGCAATTAACGGAATCAGAGATGCAATCGAGGAATTTGATGGCGATACGGCAATGGAAATGTTGGACTCCCTGATGCAGTATGAGTTGGAGCCGGAACTTTTGGAAATCGTATCCGGAACACGTTCCCATGTCAATAATTTTCCATTTGATAAGGCAAAAGAAGTGTGGAACGGATTAAATGAAGGGGAGGACAAGGTATGACAGAACGGGAATTAGTGATTGTCATTATTGATGATAATAAAGAACGAATGACATTGCTCAGAAGTTTTATGCCGGATTATGCCAAGGTTATTACGACCTTGTATGGAGATGCTGCAAAGGATGTCATCAGAAGTAACCGTGTGGATATCATTATTATGTATGCCGATGACAGCAGAGGACACGGTCTGTATATGTACGGCTGGCTACAGGAGAATGCACAATATGCAACCATTCCGGTTATGCTGCTGACCAAGGACGAATTTTCAGAACGTTCACTGGATTTTATGGAATTGGGAGATGCACAATTTTACGAAGGTGAGCCGGAACAGTTTGGGATTTTCTCACGTATGATGCAGATATTGGAGGATGAGGAAAACAAGGTTTACACAGCGCAAATTCGCGCAGAAGAAGCAAGACTCAATCATGAGAAACCGGCTGGCTGGGTGGCAGCAGGAACCGGAGAAGTTGCCAAAATTGTGGAAGAGGAAAAGACGGCAACTGCAATCAGTGAAATGAAGCCGTGGCAGGCTAATTCAGCAGCTGCGGTGCGTGAGATATTGGAGGCAAGAGCCAGAGAACGTGGCGAAGACGATGAAGTGAGTGCCGGTATCAATAAAGCATATGCATTTGCATCAACGGTGCAGGTGGCTCATGTCAAAGGAAGACCACAGCATACGCAGACAATCAATGATACCTATCGTCGCCAACAGTTGAAAAAATCCCTCGAGCGTGGCGAACGTAAAATGGAGGAACTGAGAAAGGCCATTGAAGTTGCACTTGCCACGAAGGAAAGAAAACATGAGGAGGCACTACAAAAAGCGCAATCAATGAAACAAGCGGAAACGTTTCGGCAATCTGAAATGGTTAGAATGGCAAGCGTAGACAAAAAGAAAATACTTGTTGTGGATGACGATCCGACAACGCTTAAGACAATCAAAGCATATTTACAGGATTTATATGATGTGACACTGGTGAATTCCGGAGCGCAGGCAATAGATTATATTGTTCGCCACAAATCTGATTTGTTAGTCATAGATTTTCGAATGCCAATGCTTGACGGAGCAATGACGCTTAAGAGTATTCGCATGCAACCAAACGGAAGGGTTGTGCCGGCACTGTTCCTTACGGCACATGCCAATCAGGAAACCGTTCAGAACTGTATTAAGGCAGGCGCACAAGGAATTCTTCCCAAGCCGGTATCGCAAGAGTCATTGCGGGCGTCGGTTGCATCGCTGATTAATAAGAACTAAGGAACATTGGAGAGGAGAACACACATGAAGCAGAAAATATTGATTATTGATGATGACGTTACAACTTTACAGATATTAAAACGTCATCTTCAACAGCAGTACGATGTACAGATTGAAAATGAGGGATATCGCTTCATTAAGAATATAGAAGAATATCAAGCGGATTTGATTTTATTGGATATTGAAATGCCGATTATGAATGGATTGCAGGTGTTTGAAGAAATTAAGAAAATTCCATCACATAATCAAATACCAATCCTGTTTTTGACAGGTGTAGCAGAACCACAGGTTGTCATGAAACTCATGAATGAGGGAGCAGCAGGGTATATTATTAAAAGTGCAACAAGAGAAGAACTAAATCTAAAAATTAGTAAGATACTTGCAAAATAATTTAGGTAATTAGTACCAAGTACACAAGATATTGTAAGGGCAAAGGCAAGCACTACTAGTTTTACAAACATGCCCAAAATAGTGCAGGTTTTTTATGAAAATGTGCTATTGCATAATAATGGATATAATGTATAATAATATTTGCGTAAGTTTTGCACAATCTTGGCTTTTTTTGTCTGAATGTGCGAAAAAATCAGAGGGTGGATAACATAATATGGACCATAGGTTTGATCAGGGCAGACGAAAACTAAGGCTTGGAGATATCTTAGTAAAGCAGAATGTCATCAACGAAGATCAATTACAGAAAGCCCTGGAACTACAAAGGGGTAGCGGACGTAAATTAGGCGAGACCATGGTAGATGAAGGAATTACTACGGAGGAAGCAATTGCGCACGCTCTTAGTGATCAGTTAAATATGGAATATGTGAACCTCAACGGTGTACAGATACCGGATGAGGTTATTGAGTTGGTTAGTTCGTCTATTGTCAAGAAGTATTCTGCAATTCCCTATATGTATGATCCCGGCAATGCGAATGTATTAAAGGTGGCGATGTCCGATCCGATGGATATGGCTGCTATTGACGACTTTACAATTATTACGAATATGCAGATTTCTCCGGTGGTTGCAACCGCGAGACAGATTGTTTTATGTATTGATAGATATTACAGTACGGCAGATGTTAAGAATGCCGCTGATATGTATGCAAAGGAGAAGGAACTTCAGTTCCAGGCAGATGAGGACGATGTCTACGACGACGATGTCAACAGCTCGCCGATTGTACAGTTGGTCAAGACAATGATTGAGCAGGCTGTACGACAGAGAGCGAGCGATATTCACATCGAGCCGATGGAGAATCAGGTTCGTATCCGTTATCGTATTGACGGTGCCCTTTATGAAAAGATGACCTACAGTCCGAGACTGTTGGCTGCGATTACTGCCAGAATTAAAATCATTGGCGGTATGGATATATCAGAGAAGAGAAAACCTCAGGACGGTCGTATTACACAGGTAGTAGACCGACAGGAATTTGATATC
>DATESB010000142.1:0-4314 GCA_035271065.1 Lachnospiraceae bacterium
AGGGATATATGTATCGGCTATATCCCAATAAGGAATATGAACTTCATCACATGTTCTCCGTATAAAATGATCGATGGATAAAAGGCGAATAGCTACGGAATAATTACTAAATGCCTTTTTGTTTGCATTCATTGATACATTAATAAAATTTGCACTAGCACCACCCATGAGCACCACGATCGCGATTACAATGAGAGTCTCCATAAGTGTATAGCCATGATCCGAATTCATATCGTACCTTTTATCGCAATTCGTCTTGTACATTTGCATTTCTTTCCTGTATTTCCTTACATGCATCACGCAAAAAATCACCACCATTATGTGCAACTACTGCAAACCCGAAATAAATTGCCGAAAAGCAAATGAGAAAAATAAATAGGGTAATAATACTTCGAAGTAAAATACTACCTTCGTCAGTCTTTCCATGACAAAATGTCTGCATCGTTCCCTTCTCCTCCCTGCTTTGCATCAGCCCCAAGAGATGCCAATTCAAAAGGCAGCCCGCTTTGACTAGGAACCGTATAAATATACTCATTACCCCAAGGATCTTTCGGTATCTCTTTATACATATATGGACCACTCCAGTTATTGCTTACCGGTTCAATGCCTGGTTTAGACCAGAGCGCTGATAACCCCTGCTCTTCGCTCGGATATCGCCCATTGTCAATATAGTATGATTCCAATGCCACACAGAATGAATCTATTTGGCTTCTAGCTGTTGCGATCCTTGCCTTGTCCAGATACTGTATCGCCATGAATCCAACAGAGGATGTTAAGATCAAGACGATCGCAATAACAATGAGGGTTTCCATAAACGTCCACCCCTCTTCTGAATTCACTGTGTTCGAATTTTCGTTTTTCATAAGACCTTCCCATATAGTGAAAAAATAGGTAACACAAACTGAATTATCAGAACAAGAACAACCACGCCAACAAGAAGTGTAATTACCGGCTCAATCATGGTCATTATCATTTCGGAAGCCTGCTCGACATCTTGTTGATAGTACTCACGAATTTGAGTAAAGACATTCTCCACCTTACCAGTTCGCTCGCCAATCGATATCCATGTTGAAAGGTAAGAAGGAAATTCATCGTGAATTACTACTGAATCTGAAAGCCTGTCACCGGCCTGAATTTTCGTATGAACCTGCAATAGCGCGTCGGCGTATGCCTGATTTTTAACAACAGTCGCAGCCTCATGTAATGCGGATACCATGGGGATTCCTGCCCCGATCAACATTTCCATTGCAAATGAAAATTCCAGTGTCTGATAGGCCTTAAGAACTCCTCCAATACGTGGAATCTTAAGAAGGAGTCTATCGGTAAACAAGAGAATTCCACGATTCCTTTTACGAGTGATTGTTAAGAGGCAAATGGAAATTATCATCAAAACAAATAATGATAACGAAAACCGGATATTGGAAATGAAAGCATTCATCGACAATACCGCTGTTTCGTCGTTATTCACCTTGAATGCCGATACAATCTCCATCATGTGCGGGAGTACATAAAGCACAATTCCTATACAGCCCAGTACTGCAAATATCAATACCATTGAAGGATAAATCATTGCATTCATAAGTTTTTTCTTGATCTTTCTTTCTGTATGTAGGTAATTCGACATTCGTTGGAAAACTCCGGATACATCGCCGATCTTTTCCCCAAGTCGTATAAGTGAATAGTATAATTGAGAAAATGCCGAGGGCAATAATCCGACTACTTTATGAAAGGGATATCCCTTTTCCAGCCCAAACAAAATATCTGCGCAAAGAAAGCCCACCTGTTTATCTGCTGATATAGAACCACATATCGCAATAGAATCTTTAATAGTAAGGCCAGATTTCAGCAGATTTGATATCATGTCCGTGAACAGTATAATGGATTCTTTATTATAATATTTTCTTTTTATAATCTGGGCTTCCGATTGTATCTGCCTATATGAAACCAGGGACAACTGTGGTTCGATTGAGGCGATCAGTTCACGATCGCTGAAAGCTTCACGGAATATTTTTTTCTTTTTACCGATAGCATTTGTAACGATGCATTCATAGAGAGGCATTATAATAATACCTCCCGTTGAATCTCGGGATACGTAGTGACCCCCTGAGATAATTTAATCAATGCATCATATGCCATTGTTTTCATTCCCGCTTTTATTGCATGCTTAAGAATATCGCCGGTTTTCTCACCACTCGAAATCATATGTTCGATTGATTGCGTAACTTCAAAAACTTCAGCAACAACTGTTCGACCCCTAAACCCTGTATAATTGCAAGCCGGACAACCTTTCGATTCATTCATGGTCTTGCCAATAATGCCGTATCGATCACACAAGTCCCGAATTTTTTTTGGCATCGACACCTTTTCTGTACAGGACGGACAAACTTTTCTCACTAAACGTTGTGCAACAGAATATTTAAGAACAGCAGCAATCAAGTACGGCTCAATACCCATATTTGAAAGCCGGGTAATAACAGAGATGCTGTCATTGGTATGCAAGGTCGAAAGAATCAAGTGCCCTGTCAACGCGGACCGAAGTGCAATTTCGGCAGTATCTGTATCACGTATTTCACCGACCATGATAACGTTCGGATCCTGACGCAAAACACGCCTAAGCATCGTATCAAATCCAAGATTTATTTCTGTATTAATCTGTATCTGGTTTACGCCCGATATCACATGTTCAACAGGATCTTCAATTGTTATTATTTTCAAGTCTTCATGTGGTAATGTCTGTAATAAAGCATGTAGAGTCGTTGTTTTTCCGCTTCCTGTCGGACCTGTCAAAAGAATCAATCCATTCGGTCTTTTTATAGAATCACATATCATATTAAAATCACATTGACTAAAACCAAGGGTATCGACAGTCATAGTTTCTGAAGACTTATTGAAAAGTCGCAAGACTATAGACTCACCATTTGATATTGGAATAGTGGACACACGAATATCGATGGTAGTGCCTGAGATTTTCAAAGTTAATCGACCATCCTGGGGCAAACGCTTTTCCATACTGTTGAGATCAGCCATTATTTTAATGCGATTTGAAATCGTGGAAAATATTTCCTTGTCCAGTTTTTTTACAACTCGCAACAAGCCATCAATACGATATCTGATGAGAACATTTTCACGCATAGATTCTATGTGTATATCGGAAGCACCAAGCCTTATTGCCTCAATACACATTGAGTTAATTATATTAACGACAGGAGCATCCTGGTTTACGGTCTCGATATCTATAATTCCGCATTCGGAAATTTTCGATTCACCATGCATGCTTACTTCAGTTGTACCGCCAATATATTCTGCGAAGTCGGCTTTGGTTATCACATGAAAAAAAGCCTTTTTGGGTATGTGGAACCCTTCAAGGTATTGCACCAAATTACTGTCATAACCTTCTACTAATCCAATATTTATCTCTGTATCTGTTTCTTGTATTTTTATAACGCCTCTACTGCTAATAAACTCACGAGTATATTGCGCCCCGTACTCCGGCAGGAAAGAGAAATTACGTAAGGAAAAATAGTTAGCTACCATTACATAGCCTCGCGTAGTATGTATTTACGAAAATATTCTCCGTTTTTTGTAAATATATCGACTAATTTTTTTTCAGCGATATGAACATAGGGGACAATATAAATAATCATCTCTGTAGTCACGTTTGAAATTGAAACATTTGTAAAAATTCTACCGATAATCGGTATTGAACCTAGGATCGGTATTTTATTCGCATTCTCGCTTTTTTCAACTTGCAATAAACCCCCGATTATTATAGGTGTCCCTGATTTTGTACGGACTTGTGTGGTAACCATTCTTTCGGAGGACGCTGGAGGATTTTTCATAGAATCACCGGATTGGTCTGAGTCCCCCTGCTTTGAAATTTCTGCATTAACATCCATTGTTATCATGCCATCTCCGGAAACCCATCCGTTTATCTTTAGAAGAATGCCGGAAGTTATCTCTCGAGTAACACCAGTTTTTTCCTGCGTTTCAGTATTTATCGTATAATCCCTGTATCGATATACATCGGTGTTCTCGAATTTTATATCTTGCCCTGAAATGCCATTGAGTGTTGTATCTGCAAGAACTTTTGCCTTATCTTCGGTAATCTTTAGATTTAATTCCGCTGCAAGCTTATAGCCAAATTCCGAGATAACATCAAACTGAATGTTAAGCAAGTTTGCGAAGTTTCCTGATATGCTTTTGCTTGGAGAATCAGATGATTCATTTATATCGTATTTATTATCACCCCACGTAATACCATCAGTTTTCTGATACTGCATTATCAACAGTTGATACCGAATCTGTGGCTTTGGC
>DATESB010000143.1:0-6241 GCA_035271065.1 Lachnospiraceae bacterium
GGAGAGATATTTGAAGAGTATGAAGAAACCTGTGTAGAAGTCGGGAAGAAACAATATGAGACATTTGGACACAAGTAATGGGGACGGCATTTGTAAGAACTCACGAAAATCTTATACCATTGGGGTGCTGATTGGCAATGCTACTTCGCCACACACAGTTGACCTTATGAAGGGTATCTATCACGCTGCGAAGGATATGGGGGCCAACGTTCTTTTTTTCTTGGGCATTCACAGTAGTTATTTCTATGCCGACATGTTCGGCGAAGATTCCGAAAATGATTTTGATTATCAATTTAATACAATCTATGATTACGCATGGTTGGGAAAAGTAGATGCCATGATTATTTCGTATGGCTCTTTGTGCATTTTTTTACCCTATAACGATAAAGAATTATTCCTGAGTCGTTTTGAGGGGATTCCGCATGTTCTCTTGGAGGACCGTGAGGAAGTGGAGAAGCCGAGTTATATTATCTCGGATAATTATGGTGGGATGTATGCGTGTGTGGAACATTTGGTATCAGACCATAATTATAAGAAGATTATTTATTTGAGCGGTCCGCTTGATAATACGGATGCCCAGGAGCGTCGTGCGGCTTATCTTGATGTGATGAAGAAACATCATCTTCCGGTTGACAGTGAGATGATGGAGGTTGGTGACTATTCGGGATATGTGAAGAAGCAAATCAATACGCTGCTTGATCATAATCCGGATGCTGAGGCATTGGTATGTGCTAATGATGTCATGGCAAATACGGCATATAAAGTATGTGAAAAGCGCGGAATTGTTGTGGGTAAGGACCTTGCAATTACGGGCTATGATGATTGGGAGATGGCGCAGTCTATGGACCCGCCACTGACAACGGTATTGCAGAATGCGTATGACATGGGATACATGTCTTTAAAGAATGCGTTGGAATTGTGTGATGGATTTGAGCCACAGGCCATTATGATGCCGGGTGTGCTGAAGTACAGAGCGTCGTGTGGTTGTAAGATAGTCGGTGTAACCGAAGGTATCTTAAAAGGCAGGATTACAAGAAGCAATCTGTATGATTATGCGCAGGCAACAACCAGACAGATTGTAAATAAGATTATTATTTCTGATGTCAATGAGCAAATCAGAGAGTATGTGACACAGATGTTATATCCGTTTATTGAAGCGGTGGTGACGACCTGCTATTATGAGGACGCTTCGCTCATGGATAAACAGGAAATGATGGCACAGTTACGCTCACTGTTATATGGAGAATATGGCAAGTATATTTCATTAGATGCATTGTCCAATGAATTGTTTTCATTCTTTGATTTGATTATCACGCGGACACATTATGCTGCGATGGATTCATTATTTTTGGGTGTGCTGCGCGAATGTCAATCCTATATTCAGGCGTATATCATTCAACGGAGTAAGGAAGAAATGGAAACCTTTAAGCATGACGTATGGTTTATGCCGTTGATTGTTAGGGATATGGTAAATAACACCGAGGATGAGCGTGCACTGTTTGAGGGTGTTATTGTAAAGTTAAAGGCAATTAAAACCAAGAAAGCGTACATTTATCTGATGAAAACTCCGATTGCTTATCATGAAGATGAGGAGTGGAAGTGCCCGGATGAAATGTATCTGGCGGCTTACCACGAGGGGGAGAAAGTGGAGGCTTTTGCAGTTGAAGAACGCCCGCGCGTGACCAAGGAAAATGGGTTTATGTCACATGTTTCACAGAGTGGAGATTGTTGTATGTTCTGCTATAATATCTTTTCGGCAGAGCGCCAATACGGCATCCTAATCGGTGAGATTGCACCGGAGGATATGTCATTGTTGTACTTTGCAAGTATGCAGATTGGTGCAACACTTCGTTATGTGGAGATTAGCCATATGCAGCGGAATACGCAGCGGACGCTTGAGAAAACGCTGGCAGAGATTGAAGATAAGAATAAGGTGCTGAATTTCCTATCTGAATATGATGAATTGACGGGATGCCTGAACCGACGTGGATTTGTGGAACGTGTTATCACAATGAACAAATTACATATCGGACAGAAAGCGGCATTGATTTTCGGTGATCTTGATCGACTAAAGGAAATCAACGATACGTTTGGTCATGTGGAAGGAGACTTTGCAATTACCAGTGTTGGCAAGCTGTTTCGGGAGGCGTATGACGGTGAGAGCATTGTTGGACGTATCGGCGGTGATGAGTTCGTCATGATGTTTGTGGCGAAAGAAGATGTAGCTAAGGATGTGGTACAGAAAATAAAGGACGGATATCGTCAATTGAATAAAATGGTGGAGAAGCCGTATTATATTGAGATTTCTATGGGATATACGGAGTTTGTCTGTGAACCGGAGTTATTACTTTCCGATGTATTGGATGCAGCAGATAAGATTCTGTATGAAGCTAAGAAGTTACGCAAGGACAGCATTCGGAAGGACTGAAGGACTGACAACAAAAGATAACAGGTATTGGGATAAACACAGGAGAAGTAAATATGGGTGACAAATTGAACAAGGGTTTGATTTACACGAATGACAAATGTATTGGATGCAACCGCTGTATTTCCGGTTGTCCTGTTTTGTGTGCAAATGTCTCGCTGAATGAGGAAGGGCATAATCGTATCTATGTGGATGGTGATAAGTGCCTGCATTGTGGGCATTGTCTGGAAACGTGCCGACATGGTGCAAGAGAATACAGGGATGATACGGAACGGTTTTTCCATGACTTAGCAGTTGGAGAGGAACTGTCGCTTGTAGTGGCACCGGCATTTTTCATTGATTATCAGGATCAGGCTGAGGAAATATTGGGTTATCTGCAGAAGGCCGGGGTGAAGAATGTATATCCGGTTAGTTTCGGTGCGGACATTACTACTTGGGGCTATATGAAATATCTTGCACAACACCATGGAGCAAGCGGTATCTCACAGCCATGTCCGGCAATTGTGAATTATGTTGAGAAATATGCGCCCGAATTGATTACAAAGTTGATGCCGATTCATTCCCCACTGATGTGTGCTGCTATCTATATTCACAAGTATTTGGGTGATACGAGCAAACTGGCATTTCTCGGCCCCTGTATTGCCAAGAAGGATGAAATTGATGCCAAGGAAACGGGCGGAAATGTACAGTATAATGTGACCTTCAGAAGATTGTTGGAGCATCTGGAAGGTATTGATATGTCCGGCTGTAAGGCAGATATGAAGTTGACCGATTATGGTCTGGGAGCAGTGTATCCGACCGTTGGCGGTCTGCGTCAGAATATTGAGCATTTCCTTGGTTATGATGAATTGGTACGGCAGGTAGACGGTGAGTCAGACGCGTATCCTTATTTGCGGGAGTATTCCGAAAGAGTCAGCGAAGGCAAGCGTCTTCCGTTGTTAGTGGATATCTTGAATTGCAGGCAGGGTTGTATTGTCGGAACGGCTACCTGTAATAAGTTGGTTCATAATGATGATATTATGTTTGCATTGCAGGATAAAAAGCGTTCCAGCGTTGTGAATAATGATTTTGAAGGGGATAATCCATATTCAGGTATTATTTCGAGAGAAGAGCGCAGACAGAGGCTAAATAAGAAATTTGAACATCTGAAATTAGAAGATTTCATCAGGGAGTATGATTACGATAAGGTGGTTGTGAAACCGGAAGTCGGAGAAGACTATGATGATATCTTTAACAGTATGTATAAATATACGGAGGCAGATCGCATCATAGATTGTCATTCCTGTGGATATGATTCCTGTAAGGACATGGTGCGCGCCATTGCAAGTGGGCATAATCGCAAGGAGAATTGTGTGCACTATATGAAGGATGAAAATCTGCGCCTGTATGTCACCGATCCGCTATCTGGTGTGCCAAATACAAATGCCTATATGAGAAAAGTATCGCAGGTGCTGTTGGAAAATCGCGGCGCAGCATATACCACGATATTCTTTAATATTCGTAATTTCAAACTGGTTAATAAAAAATATGGTTCCAGAACAGGGGATCAGGTTCTCATAAACTATGCGAAGTATGTATCAGCACTTGTCGGTGACGATGAAATAATAGCACGCTGGGGTGGTGATCAGTTTGTCGGACTTGTATATAATGAGCATCTGGACGAAATCCTGAGGCAGTTATCCTTTGTGACATTGAATGTGGTCAGAGAGGGCGAAGAGGATGAAGAATGCCAGTTGGCAGCACGTATTGCAGTCTATATGCTGACAGGAGAGGAGGGAACGGCTCAACAGGTTATGGGGCAGGTTGCTACCACTTATGCCGCAATGAACAAGCATGGTAAGGATCATGTTATCTATTTTGATGAAGAATTGAGTTCAAGAATTCTGCATGATATTACAATCGAGGAAATGTTAGAACCGGCACTCAGAAATAAGGAGTTTGTTGTATATTATCAGCCGAAGGTCAGCATGAAGGATCGGAGTTTGGTCGGAGCAGAAGCTTTGGTCAGATGGGAGCGGGACGGTCAACTGATACCGCCGATGGAATTTATTCCGTTGTGTGAGAATAATGGATTTGTGCGTCAAATTGATTTTTATGTGTTAGAGCGCGTGTGTGAAGATATTCACAAATGGCTGGAGCAGGGCTATGATATGGTTAAGATATCCTTCAATTTCTCAAAGCAGCATTTTGTGGATGAAAATGTAGCAGAGAAAATCAATGAAATTGCAACCAAGTGGAAGATACCAAAGGAATATCTGGAGGTAGAGTTTACGGAAACAGCATACATTGATGACTATGATAATCTGGTGGCAACCATTGATAAGTTACGTGATATGGGAATTTCTTCGTCAATTGATGATTTCGGAACAGGATATTCTTCTCTGAGTCTGTTGCAGAATTTGGAGTTCAATACACTGAAACTGGACAAGTCATTTCTGCGTGAACGTGAGAAAGATAATCGGAATAAGACAGTTATCGCCAATATCATACATATGGCGCAGGAACTTGATATGGACATTATTGCAGAAGGAATTGAGACAAAAGAGGATTTCTGTTTCCTGAAAAATCTGTCATGTGATGTGGCGCAGGGATTTTTGTTCGACAAACCGTTGCCGAAAGAGGAGTTTGAGAAACGACTGTTGATGAAGATTTATTCGTAAGTTTGCTGTTAGCTATGAAGAGGGCTCGGTGTTCTACACCAAGCCCTCTTGCTTTATATCATTATAGTTAGTTTACACCAAGCCTCTTATTTTCATGTATGCTTTGATTTCTTCTACACAGCCCTCAAAGCCCAGTTTAGAACTGTCGAGTGCCAAGTCATAATGACGTAGGTCATACCAATCCTCTCCGGTATAATACTTATAGTAATCGGCACGGTACTTATTCGTCTTTTCGATATATTTGATGGTTTCTTTTTCGGTGAAGCTGACACGCTCCATCGCATTCTTCAAGAGAAAATCCGGGTTCGCATGTACAAAGACGCTGACTACATCAGGATTGCCTTTTAATACAAAGTTGCCACAGCGTCCGATGATGACACAAGGATTCTGTTCAGCCAATTGCTTAATGATTTTTGCCTGATAGTTGAATAAATTCTGGTCCGAGGTAAAGCCTTCGCTTTCCGGTGAAATCAGATTCCCTTTGTAGATGTGTTTCATCTTGAATATCGTGTTGGTGCCGATGCGTTCATCTACCTTTGCAAACAAACTTTCGCTGATGCCACTGTCTTCGGAAGCCATAGAGATGATTTCTCTCTCGTAGCAGTTGATATTCAAATCATCCGCTAACATCTGTCCGATTGTTTTTCCACCACTGCCGTATTGACGTGCAATTGCAATAATTGGTCTGGCCATAGTTCCTCCTTTATTCACCGCCAAGATAAGCTTTCTTGACTGCTTCATTATCCAGTAAATCACCCTCCAGATTCAGAACAAAAGAGCCTGTTTCCATGACGTAAGCACGGTCGGCAATGGAAAGTGCCTTTTTTGCGTTTTGTTCAACGAGGAGAATGGTAGTGCCGGAAGCACTTAATTCCTTTATGATATTAAATATTTCATTGACATAGATAGGGGAGAGTCCCATAGAGGGCTCATCCATTAAGATAATGCGGGGCTTTGACATCAGTGCACGTCCCATTGCAAGCATTTGCTGCTCACCGCCGGAGAGTGTTCCTGCAAGCTGTGTCTTTCGTTCTTCCAAACGTGGAAAACGCTTATAGACAGTAGCAAGTGTCTCTGCAATTTCCGTTTTATCCTTACGTGTATAAGCACCCATGAGCAGGTTCTCGTAAACGCTCAACTCAGCAAATACGCGACG
>DATESB010000144.1:0-10418 GCA_035271065.1 Lachnospiraceae bacterium
TGTTATTGCTTGCTGTTTGCCTCGTTACCGGTTGGTTTGCAATGAGCACTGCTTATGTTAATGAAGCAGGTGAAAGCGAAAAGGGGCCTGCGGCTGTTCGGAAACTGCGTACGGAAAAAGAGGCTTGGAGTGGTGTGCTGAGTATGGAATTAATTGCAAAAGTGATTGAGGAAAATCGTAGAATTTCATTGACACCGGAAGCAACCTCTAAAGATTATCATCAAAATAACATTGCATATAGTTGGAAGCAAGGATTTAGCGATGTTCGGGATTTGTTGAATTCTTCTTACGCAGATGGATTTCAAGAATACAATTATTACAAAGCAGACAGCCTTTTACCGGAGCAGGCTGAGGATTTCTACCCGAACAGAACTCGGCTGTTGCAGGAGTGGCTGAAAGAAGACGCTGCGGAGCGATTTAGTGCAGAGGAGAAGGCTTATTTGCTGCAACAGTATGAGAAAATGCCGGTGCCGTTAGCGTATGAATATATGGAAGGGTGGACGCAATTGTTTGAATATTCCTCAACCATTATTATGATTGTGGTACTGGTTCTTGGATATTTGGTGGCCGGTATCTTCTCGGATGAATTTCAGTGGAGGACAGATTCTGTTTTCTTTACCTCTTATCACGGCAGAAACAAAGCGATTGGTGCCAAGATAAAGGCAGGATTTGTGATTGCAACAGTGGTGTATTGGGTGGTGCTTCTGCTGTTTAGTCTTGCTGTTCTTCTATACTATGGAACGAGTGGCGCAAACTCTCTGATACAGACGGATTGGGGAAAATGGAAGAGTATTTATTATATTACCAATCAGCAGGCGTATCTCCTGATTACAATCGGAGGATATCTTGGCTGTGTCTTTATCACCTCACTTACGATGCTGGTGTCGGCAAAGACCAAGTCTACCGTTGTAGCAGTTTTAGTACCGTTTATGTTGACCTTTATTCCTTCATTTATCAGTGGATTGGACTATGTATGGGTCAATAAAATCATTGGATTGTTGCCGGATCAATTGCTGCAGATTAGTATGGCACTTAGACTGTTTAATCTTTATTCTGTAGGTGGAAATGTAGTAGGGGCATTGCCGATACTATTTATTATGTATGCGGTTATGTTCACAGTATTACAGCCGGTAATCTATAGAGTTTACCGGCTGCAACAGTGACAGATGATTTACCAAACCTGCAATCTATCTTCGGGAGCTACATACATTGCATCCCCTTCTTTGATATCGTAGGTATCATAGAATTCCTGAAATTGAGAAAACGTTACGTTTGCTCGTAAATAACTGGGCGCATGTGGGTCATTTTTGAGATTGTATACACGATATTCCGGTGTACATTTTTCAAACCAGATAGTAGCAAAAGCTGAGAAGAAGTCATCATAATTTGGTTCCTCAAGCTCTCGTACAATGTCCAGAGTAGCAGAAATGGCACCTAAATCAGCTACGGTTTCACCTATTGTGAGGTCACCTTGTACATATTCGCCCTCAAGGACTTCAATGGAACTGTAGTAGGAAGATACTGTTTTAGTGCGTTCTTTAAAGGCGGCACGGTCTTCATCGGTCCACCAATTAATGAGGTTTCCGTCTTTGTCGTACTGACTTCCCGTGGTATCAAAGGCATGTGTGATTTCATGCGCAATGACTGCGCCGATGCTTCCGAGTTTTGCACTTTGTGAAGCTGTTGGGTCATAGAACGGCGGTCGCAGAATCGCAGCAGGAAAATTGATGGAGTTGTCAGAAGGCATATAGCCTGCGTTCACTGTGTTGGCGTTCATAATCCACAAATCCAGATTCACGGGTTGATCCGCCTGTTTATTCGTTTGGAGAAGCACGAGTGAGATACAGTTCATTGTATTTTCAATGAAAGGAGTATCAGCCTCGAATTGGATGGCATCCCAGTCGATTTGATATACTTCGGGATAACCAATACGCAGAGACATCGTATCCAGTTTTTCACAAGCTGTTTTACGCGTTTCTTCAGACAACCAGTCGGCATTGTTTAGATGTTCTTTGTATACAAGTTTGATTTCTTCAATCATATCGATAATGTCAGCTTTGGATGCTTCATCAAAATATTGCTCTGCATATATAGTGCCAAGTAATTCACCAATCAAGGAATTACAGAGACCATAAGCAATCTCCTCTTGAGGTTTGGAACCGGAAATGCCGTATTTTTCATTTTGCCACTGAATGTCTGCATTTGCAGAAAAACTATCACCAAAGCAAGCCATATTGGCAAGTAGATGAATCATCAAATATGCCTTGATGTTTGCTAAATTTTCTTCGGTATAGATATCATTGAGCTTTTTATAAGCATCAGGCTCTGTAACTTGAAAACGCTTTGCATGATCAAACCCGCTAAGGTCGAGGATGTCAATAAGCGGGAAATTAGGCGAGAGTGCTGCAAGTTCTTCCCGGGTGTAAACATTGTAGATTAATTCCTGATAGTCATCCCGATAAGAGGTTTCAAGCGGATAGATACCTGGAGCAAGCATTTCCTCAAACGCATAAGCATCGGCAATCATAGTGGTAGCTGTTGCTTCATCAACTCCGTTATGTGTCAAAAGTGCCTGATAGTATTTTTCGTTCGCTGCTTTGAATCGTTCGCCTTGTTCTGTTAATTGGGTGTATTCTGCTGAATCTTCCAAGGAGAGAGCTGGTGGAGCGAGCGCTGCAAGATTAACAGAACTGTTTTGAGCATCAGCGCTGACGAATGTGCGGATTAATGGGATGTAAAGATATAATGCTCCATCGCTGGCAAATAAATCACTCAATTCTTCAAGGCTTTGTGTTGCTTCGATGGCATAAAATGTGCGCATGAGTGTGCTGTTTCCGGCAGCATCACGTGTTTCGGTATCCATAGCAGAGGCAAATAGTGCACCAGCCTTTTGTTGGTCGATACTTTCATTGGGAGATTGCAGTAATGCAATCATATCCTTTTTCACATTGAAAGTCAGTTCATCAAAACTGGACCACTTGGCGTATCCGTCAGGTATTTGGGCACTTTGATACCAGTCATAACCGAGGGCTCCGATATAGTTGTCTTGGATAGAGGGTTTCTCGGTGAGATTGCCTTCTATGGCCGGGTCGAAGTATTTGGCGGATGTCTCGGTGAGTGTGTCATCGCCTGTGGTATCAGTAGGGGTATCTGTTGCGGCAGCATCTGAGGTAACGGTACCGGAGGAACCTTCCGGAGCCGGCTTTGTTGTGGCTGGTGCTGCGCATGCTGTTAAGAGTAGAGATAGGCATAAAAGGATGGATAGGATACATCGTTTTGTGTTCATATGAGTCCTCCTGTTTTCTGGTTTTGATGTGAAAAGGTACTGATTATATTATGCAGCAAATGTACTGAAATCCAAAGAGAGAATTTCATTCAACCGTTGAAAAAAAGATATCGATGTAGTATTATGGGTAAGGCACGCGACGGTGCGTGCTTTAAACCAGAACACAAAGGAGATTATCATATATGAAACTGGGAATTGTGGGACTTCCAAACGTTGGAAAGAGTACATTATTTAATTCATTGACCAAAGCGGGAGCGGAATCGGCAAATTATCCGTTTTGTACGATTGATCCGAATGTCGGTATTGTAACGGTGCCGGATGAGAGACTTAAGTTACTTGGTGATTTATACAAATCTAAGAAAGTGACGCCTGCTGTCATTGAATTTGTGGATATTGCAGGACTTGTTAAGGGAGCTTCAAAGGGTGAAGGTCTGGGTAATCAGTTCTTGTCGAACATCAGAGAGGTGGATGCAGTTGTGCATGTGGTGCGTTGTTTTGAAGATACCAATGTCGTACATGTAGATGGTAACATTAATCCGATGCGTGATATAGAAACAATTAATTTGGAACTTATTTTTTCTGATATAGAAATTCTGGAGCGTCGTGTGGCAAAAGCAGGACGGGCTGCATTGAATGATAAGAAGATTGCAAAGGAATTAGAACTGTTAAAGCGTCTGATTGCACATTTAGAGGACGGTAAACTGGCGAAGAGTTTTGAACCGGCAGATGAGGATGAGGCAGAATTGATTCCTACTTATAATCTGTTGACGGATAAGCCCGTAATTTTTGCTGCAAATGTGGCGGAAGACGACCTCGCTGATGATGGAGCAAGCAATGCTCATGTGAAATCAGTACGAGACTTTGCGGCAGCAAATGATTGCGAGGTTTTTGTCATTTGCGCACAGATTGAGCAGGAGATTGCGGAACTGGATGATGAAGAAAAGGCAATGTTTTTAGAGGACTTGGGATTAAAGGAGTCCGGTTTGGAGAAACTGATAAAGGCAAGTTATCATTTGCTGGGACTCATCAGTTATCTGACTTCCGGTGAGGATGAAACACGTGCATGGACCATTACAAAGGGAACCAAAGCCCCACAAGCTGCCGGTAAGATTCATACCGACTTTGAACGCGGCTTTATACGTGCAGAAGTGGTAAACTATCAGGATTTATTGGATTGCGGTTCTTTGTCAGCTGCAAAAGAAAAAGGACTTGTTGGGCTGGAAGGCAAGGAATACGTTGTGAAAGACGGCGATGTCATCTTGTTCCGATTTAATGTGTAACTGAAAAGGATAAATTATGCCGCAAATTATGAACACCATGGACATTGCGTTTCCCAATCTGGGAATTTATCTGAACAATGTTCCGAAGTCTTTTTCTATATTTGGTTTTGAAATAGCGCTGTATGGTATTACAATGGCGACTGCTATTTTAATGGGAATTTTAATGGGAACGCATGAGGCGAAGAGAACAAATCAAAATCCTGATGATTATTGGGATATGGTGATGTACGCCATTGTGTTTGCATTTGTTGGGGCACGTATTTACTATGTTGCATTTTCGTGGGATTACTATAAGGACAACTTACTCAGTATATTCAATCTGAGAGAGGGCGGCATTGCTCTCTATGGTTCTTTGATTGGTGCATTTCTAACTTTGTTTGTCTATACAAGAGTCAAGAAGAAATCATTTTTTCTGATGGCGGATACCGGTATACTTGGTGTATTGGTGGGACAGATTATTGGGCGTTGGGGGAACTTTTTCAACAGAGAGGCTTTTGGAGGCTATACCGACAGCGTGCTTGCCATGCGCCTTCCACTGGAGATGGTCAGACGGCAGGATATCTCCGAGGATATTGCAGCACATATGATAGAAGGAACGAACTATATTCAAGTACATCCGACCTTTTTGTATGAAGGGCTTTGGAATTGCTTCGTTCTTCTGGGCATCCTATTATATAAGAAGCATAAGAAATTTGACGGCGAGATGCTATTACTGTATCTGGAAGGTTACGGTGTGGGAAGGTTCTTGATTGAAGGACTTCGAACCGACCAACTTTTAATTCCGGGAATCGGAATTGCCATTTCGCAGGTAATCGGTCTGACTACGGCAGTGGTGGCAGTTATTGCAATCATTTGCTTTCGTGTAAAAATGTCACGACAGACAGAATAATGAAAGAAATATTTGCTGATTTAACACATAAATAGTAGCAATCTCCACCACAACACACAACATCTTGTAGCACCCCATTTTGGGGTGTTTTTTATTGCATAAAACATGAAAAAAGTGTTGCATTATTCCCTAAAAGAGGGTATTATTAACTCATAAGTGGTGAAAAGTGGTGTCAAGTGGTAGGAAGTGGAGCCAAACACCGCCAACGAAAGAAATGAGCAGGTGCTTCGTTATGTTTATGGGAGAATACAACCATACAGTAGATACAAAGGGCAGACTGATCATACCGTCAAAGTTCAGGGAACAACTAGGGGACGAATTTGTTGTGACGAAGGGACTTGATGGTTGCTTATTTGTGTACGATAACGAGGAGTGGCAGGCTTTTGAAGAAAAACTAAAGACACTACCGCTTACAAGCAAAGACGCACGACAGTTCGTTAGGTTCTTCTTAGCAGGAGCAGCGAGCGTAGAAGTTGATAAGCAGGGACGTATCCTCATCCCGTCGAATTTAAGGGAATTCGCCGGCCTATTAAAGGATACGGTACTTGCAGGCGTCGGCAGCCGTATAGAAGTATGGAGCAAAGAACGATACCTTGGTGATGCAGTTTATGAAGATATGGATGGCATTGCCGAACGCATGGCAGATTTGGGACTTGGAATTTAAAGAAAGAGGAAGCATATGAACTTTGAGCACAAATCTGTATTACTCAGCGAGACAATCGAGAATTTAAGCGTTTCGCCCACAGGGACCTACGTCGATGGGACGTTAGGGGGCGGAGGACATGCTTACGAGGTCTTGCAAAAGCTATCGAATCTGGGGAGATTCATAGGGATAGATCAAGACGACGCGGCACTATCTGCCGCAGGGAGTCGTCTGAAGGAATTTGAAACAACAAGAAACATTACATACATCAGAAGCAATTACTGCAATATGAAGGACGAACTTCACAAACTGGGAATTGACAAGGTAGACGGAATTGCACTGGATTTGGGCGTATCTTCCTATCAGATAGATACAATTGAGCGAGGATTCAGTTACAAAGAAGACGCACCGCTCGACATGAGAATGGACAGACGCAATGATTTGACAGCAAAGGATATTGTCAATACCTATCCGGAGATGGAACTTTATCGCATCATCAGAGATTACGGCGAAGACCAATTTGCTAAGAATATTGCAAAGCATATCGTGAATGAACGCGTCAAAGGAGAAATCAAGACAACAGGAGAACTGGTTGAAATCATCAGAGCGGCAATCCCAATGAAGGTGCAAAAGACAATGGGACATCCGGCAAAGAAAACATTCCAGGCACTTAGGATTGAACTGAACAGAGAATTGGATGTGCTCAGAGATTCATTAGATATGATGATTGACTTACTCAATCCAAACGGAAGACTTTGTATCATTACATTTCATTCATTAGAGGACAGAATTGTAAAGACAATTTTTAGGAAAAATGAAAACCCATGTACCTGTCCGCCAAACTTTCCGGTATGTGTATGCGGCAATGTTTCAAAGGGACAAGCAATCCCACATAAGCCAATACTACCGAGCAAAGAAGAAATGGAACAAAACAGCAGATCTAAAAGTGCGAAGTTACGGGTGTTTGTCAGAAAATAGATTATGAAATGAGGGGCAGTATCATATGGCAAGAAGAAGTCAGGGAAGACAAACTTCATACAGAAGAGATGCATACGTATACGGAAATACGGTCAGAAAACTGCAGCCGGCACCTGTCAGAGAAAATGCACCTGTTCCGAAGCGACTCAGCAATACCGCACGAAAGAACAGAGACAGAGCAGCACATATGAATCCCGGATATATCTTATTTTTGACAATATCAATGATGATTACAGGCTATTTTTGTATTCAGTATTTGCAGTTGCAAGCCGATATTACTAATCGGGTACAGAATGTTGCAAAGTTGGAAAGTCAGTATAATGAACTAAAACTTGCCAATGACGAGACCGAAAGCAGATTAAAAGATGCAGTCGGATTGGAAGAGATTAAGAAAAGGGCAATGGAAGAGTTGGGCATGCAATATGCCAAGGAGGACCAGATTGTCATATACACAAGTGAAGAAAGTGATTATGTGAGACAGTATGCGGATATATCCAATTAGTCTTGTCATAAAATTGCAATAGAAGAGGTGTTATCTTTTGAAACGCAGGCAACAAGAAGACAGAACGCAAAGATTTTCAATAAAAATGCAAAAAAAGCTGGCAGTATTATTTATTTTGATACTGGTGGCTTTTGTCACTTTAAATATGAGATTAATGAAAATTAACAAGGAAGACGGCGAGAAATATAAAAAGCAGGTATTATCCCAGCAGGAATATGACAGTATCACTCTGCCTGCAAAGCGTGGAGAAATTGTTGACCGTAAGGGGACCAAGATTGCCGTCAGCGAAAAAGTATACAATGTCATTGTGGATGCAAAGGCAATGTTAGGTGATGAGGGAAAAAACCTTGAAACATCTATGCAGGCACTTATGAATACAGATATAGATTTTAATTATACAGAGCAGGAAATCAGGGCATTTATATCCGAAAATCCGGCTTCGCAATATCGTGTTGTTGCAAAGAAACAGACTTATGAGCAGGTGAGTTCGCTCATGGAAATCGTGAATAATCCTACCGACTACAGCAATATCAAGGGTATTTGGTTGGAGGATGCTTATCAGAGAAAGTATCCTTATAATACGCTTGCCTGTGATGTAATCGGATTTGTACAGGGCGACAATATCGGAACTTATGGTTTGGAAGAGTACTACAATGATTTGCTGAACGGAACAAACGGAAGAGAGTATGGATATTTGAACGATGACGAGAATTTGGAAAGAACCATTAAGCCGGCACAAGACGGCAGAATGCTCGTTACAACCATTGATGTGAATATACAGAGTATTGTTGAAAAGCACATTTTGGCGTTTAATGAAGAACACAAGAATGAATACAGAGAAGGAAACGGAAGTAATAATACGGGTGTCATCATTATGAATCCAAATAACGGTGAAATACTTGCTATGGCAAGTTATCCCGTCTATGATTTGAACAACCCGCGTGATTTGACCGGACTGCCTGTTGACTATACACAAGGGCAGGAAGAGGGCTCAGAAGGTGTTTCTGAGAATGACGTCTCCGAGAATGCAGTTTCAGATAACGCAGTATCCGGTAATGAAGCCACACAAAATGTTTCACCAGACGAAAAAGCAGAATTGGAGGCTTTGGCGGCACTTTGGAAGAATTTCTGCGTAACTGATACTTATGAACCGGGTTCTACCATGAAACCATTCACAATTGCGGCAGGTTTGGAAACGGATAAACTGCTTGGAAATGAATACTTTGTATGCGAAGGTGCACTTGAAGTCGGTGATCATACCATTCACTGTAATAACCTTTTGGGACACGGAGAATTATCTCTTCAGGGAGCACTTGATAAATCGTGCAACGTAGCACTGATGAAAATGGGTGCCATGCTTGGCCGCTCTACTTTTATGAAATACAACAAAATATTTAATTTTGGATTAAAAACCAATATAGATTTAACAGGCGAACCTATTACAACTTCTGTTGTATTTGACGAATCGGTTATGACACCGACCGACCTTGCCATTGGTTCCTTCGGACAGGGATTTAATGTGACTATGATACAGATGATTACCGGATTCTGTTCTTTAATTAACGGCGGAGAGTATTATGAGCCGCATATGGTCTCGGAAATACAGACGGCAGACGGTGCCAAGGTAGAAGTGATTGAACCGCGTATGTTAAAACAGACAATTTCTGCAGAAACATCCGAGACGATCAGAAATATGTGTGTCAGTGCTGTTGTGAACGGTACCGGACACAGCGCAAGACCGGCGGGTTATATCATTGGAGGCAAGACCGGAACAGCCGAGACATATCCACGTGATAAAGAAGACTATGTAGTTTCTTTTATTGGGTTTGCACCGGCAGAAGATCCGCAACTGGCAATTTATGTAGTCATTGACAGACCGAATGTTTCATATCAGCCGGATGCAAAGTATGCAACCGGGCTTACAAGAGCAATTTTGACGGAAGTATTACCGTATATGAAGATATTCCAGACCGAGGAATTATCTGAGGATGAGAGAGAAGAACTGGCAGCAACGCAACAGACTTTTGCGGTAGGTTCATCAGGGGTACAGGCTGACGGTACGGTATCAGGAAATGGAGTGTCGGAGAATTCAGTATCTGATAACTCTGTATCGGATAATCATACTCCCACGGGATATACACCACCGGAGATTCAATATGATCCGGAGACAGGGTATCCAATTGATCCACGCACAGGAATACTGCTCAATCCGGAAACAGGAGCACCGCTTGACAGTTCGTTTTCGCTGATAGACTAATACAAACAAATAATATCATACATAACCTTACGAAAATAGTAATAGATTATAGAAATGCGGCTGTGATATTTTCGTGAGGTATTGTATGTTAAGGAACAAAACAGCATACAGAAAAAAGATATTTCTCTATATGGTTGGTGTTTATGTACTGTTGCTTGCTTTGAGTGTTCGACTGTCCTACCTGATGATAGCCTGTTCTGATTATTATATGACGGAAGCACAGGAGTTACATGAACGTGAAAGAAAAATCAAGGCAGCACGTGGCGAAATCATTGACCGAAATGGTAAAGTACTTGCAACCAATCAGACAGTCTGCACGATATCTGTCATACATAGTCAAATCAAAGAACCGGAAAAAGTCATCGAAACACTATCTGAAATCTTGGATATTCCGGAAGAAACAGTGCGGAAACGGGTTGAAAAGGTGTCTTCCATTGAGCGCGTTAAAACCAACGTGGACAAAGAAATCGGAGACCGCATCAGGCTTTGCGATTTAAGCGGAGTGAAGGTGGATGAAGACTTTAAACGATATTACCCACACGATGATGTTGCATCAAAGGTATTAGGCTTTACCGGTGGCGAC
>DATESB010000145.1:0-6012 GCA_035271065.1 Lachnospiraceae bacterium
TTATGAATCTTTCAAACTTCTATAATCAGTTGATTACAAACATCTCCGGTGCGGAACGTATTTTCGAAATCATTGATACACCGCCGGAAATAGAAGACGGGGAAGATGTGATTGAGATACCGGAAATTAAGGGAGATGTCAAATTTGAGGATGTAACCTTTGCATATGATGAGGATACGAAAGTGCTAAATCATGTAAACTTTCACATTAAGCCGGGGGAGACGATTGCCCTTGTAGGACCGACAGGTGCAGGAAAGACAACGATTGTAAATCTAATCAGCCGTTTTTACGACATCCAGAGCGGGAATATTTACATAGATGGATATGATATCAAGGAAGTAACTATTGAAAGTCTTAGACAGCAAATGGGTATTATGACGCAAGATAATTATTTGTTTTCGGGAACCATCAAAGACAATATCCGTTACGGAAAATTGGATGCAACCGATGAAGAGATTATTGCAGCAGCAAAAGCAGTGAATGCAGACGGTTTCATTATGAAATTGGAAAAGGGATATGACACGGTATTGGAAGAACGCGGAGGCGGATTGTCTATTGGACAGAGACAGCTGCTTGCATTTGCCAGAACCATGGTATCCATGCCGAAGATATTGATTTTAGACGAGGCAACCTCCAGCATTGATACACATACAGAATTGCTGGTGCAGGACGGTATTCAGACGCTATTGGAGGGACGAACATCATTTGTCATTGCGCATAGATTATCGACGATACAGAAGGCAGACAGGATATTTGTCATTGACCACGGCGGCATTATGGAAGAAGGAACCGCGCAGGAATTAATTGCGAAAAAAGGGTTGTATTATGACCTGTATATGGCACAGTTTAAGAATGTGATAAACGCTTGATTTTATGGGAGTTTGCGTGCTATACTGAAAGAGGTGTCAATGTAGATTTTTTGACATATGAAGAGGGAAAAAACTATCTAAACACAGAGGAGGATTTACAATGAAAGCATTAGTGGGTAAGTGGAACACAAAGACAATTGTTACTATGGCAATCGGTGCCGCTCTTTACGGAGTACTTATGGTTTACGGGTCAATTCCTGTATTCTCAAACACACAGTTATCAACAGCAATGGTAGTTCCTGTAGTAGTAGGAGCACTTTGCGGACCGGTTCCTTGTATGATTACACTGTTTCTTGGTAACGTTCTTGCCGATTTAATCGGTGGCTGGGGCATGTGGTTTGACTGGTCTATCGGTAATGGTATCATGGGCTTTTTCGTAGGTTTACTTCCAGTATACGGAGCAAAGATTACAGAAGGTATCTTTACAGTAAAACATGCAATTATCTATGCAGTTACCTGCTTCTTGGGAACAGTACTTGCTCTCGGCGTTATTACACCGATTCTGACAACTTTATTCTATGGTGGTGAGTTATCCATTACATTTATGCAGGCTATTTTCGGCGGCATCAGTAATGTAGCTATTTTCGTTATTATCGGTATTCCGGTACTGTTTGCACTATCTAAGAGATATGCTTCAAGAAGTAATCTGAAAGAAGAAGAATAGAATAAAGGAAATATAAATTATGAAACCTGTTATTGAATTTAAGGATGTCACCTTTCAGTATAAGGTACAGACAAAACCGACATTGCATGATATCAACCTAACCATTTACGAAGGTGAAAAGGTTTTGATATTGGGACCAAGCGGAAGTGGTAAGTCTACCTTGGCAGGGTGCATTAACGGAGTTGTTCCCTTTCTTGAGAGTGGGAAGATAACGGGTTCATGCAAAGTAAATGGAGTAGAGACATCAAGTTCAAGTGTCTTTAATTTAAGTGAGTGCGTCGGGACCGTGTTACAGGATTCCGACGCACAATTTGTAGGCATCACTGTTGGCGAGGACATTGCTTTTTCACTGGAAAATAAAGACGTGCCAAGACCGGAAATGTTATCAAAGGTGTTGCATAATGCCACGATTGTAGGAATGGAAGATTTTTTGGGACAGGTTCCGTATTCTCTTTCCGGAGGACAGAAGCAGAAAGTAGCACTTGCCGGAGTTATGAACGAAGATGTGAATATCCTGATCTTTGATGAACCGTTAGCCGCACTTGACCCGCAAATGGGTATGACAGCGGTAGATTTAATTGATCATATTGCAAAGGAAACGAACAAAACAACAATTATCATTGAGCATCGTCTGGAGGATGTGTTGTATCGTCATGTGGACAGAATTGTTTTAATGGCAGAAGGACATATTGTTGCAGATGTAACGCCTGAAGAATTGTTGCGCTCCAAATTGTTGGAGGAAAACGGTATCAGGAATCCTTTGTATCTGACAGCCATGAAATATGCAGGCTGTGATTTGAAGGAACAAGAGAGTATTGCAGATATCTACGGAATGGAATTGACAGAGAATAATAAGGCAAAGCTTTGTCAGTTTTTCGGACAGGATGCAATTGAAAAAGAGGCAAGCACCAAGGATGAAATTATTAGAATAGAAGATGTTTCATTTTCATATGACGGTACAATTGATGCGTTGAATAACGCAAGCTGTACGATAAGAGAAGGTGAAAAAGTTGCATTTATCGGCAAGAACGGTGCCGGAAAGACAACGCTTGCAAGAGTAATCTGTGGATTTTACAGACCGCTTCAAGGAAAGATTTTCTTAAAGGGAGAGAATTATCTGAATTACTCAATCAAGGAAATAGGTGAGCGGATTGGATATGTAATGCAGAATCCAAATCAGATGTTAGTCAAGGATATTATTATTGAAGAAGTGCAAACGGCATTGCGTTTGCGTGGTTATTCGGAAGAAGAGATGAATGAAAGAGTTGAGAAGACATTGCGCATGTGTGACCTTTATAAGATGCGTAATTGGCCGGTCAGCTCTATTAGTTATGGGCAGAAGAAACGTGTTACGGTAGCGGCAATCCTTGCGCTGGAACCTGACACGATTATATTGGATGAACCAACAGCCGGACAGGATTATAAGCACTATACAGAGATTATGGACTTTATTAATCAGCTCAATAAAGAGTTCGGCATTACGGTTATTTTGATTACCCATGATATGCATCTTGCCATAGAATATACGGACAGAGCGGTGGTATTTTCGGACAGTGAAATTATAGCCGATGACAAGGTGTTCAAAGTACTTTCTGACGATAGTGTCATAAAGAAAGCAAATCTGAAACAGACATCCCTATATGAATTGGCAATGAAGATAGGGATGGCTCCCGAGAAGTGTATCTCTCGATTTATCAGTTATGAGAGGGAGGTGGGCGTTCATGAATAACAGTCGATTTATCATTAATTTTAAGCCCGGTGACACGCTGTTACACAAGCTGACAGGAGCAACGAAGGTTCGTATGTTTTTATTGCTGACGATTTATTTGATTATGTCGTTTGACCTGCGACTGATACTTCCGGTTACGGTTTGTGCCATTGTAGGTATGATATCTCTTAAATCAAAATGGAAACCGTTACGCTATATTTTGATGTTTGTTATTATGTATAATATCTTCAGTTTAACGTTATATTTTGTTGCGAATCCGAATATTGGTTCAGAATATTGCGGTTCACAGACAATATTGAAGGTACTGAGTGAACGGTATTTTGTAAGTGGCGAAACCTTGTGGTATCTGATGACCAGATTTATCAAGATTATCTCTCAGGTATTGTTGTCACTGACTTTTATCAGTGCAATTACGCCTTCCGAGTTTGCTGCAGGACTGTATTCCATAAAGGTGCCTTATAAGATTTGCACAATTGTTTCACTGGCATTTCGTTGTATTCCCGATATCTTCAGAGATTATCAGAATATCAGTATTAGTATGCAGGCACGTGGTGTGGAAATGGATTCAAAGAATACCAAGTTGGGACAGAGACTGAAGCAATCGATTATGATTATTATTCCGTTACTTTTTTCCTCCTTTGACAAGGTTGGAAACATTGCAAATGCGATGGATTTGCGAGGATTTGGGCGTGGCAAGCACAGAAGTTATTATGCAGAACATGAAATGACAAGAGCAGATAAGGTATTTCGTGTATTGTACATTTTATTGGGTATCTTTATTATCTGTTATATTGCATCTAAGTATATCAGACCGGATTATTATTTGTTGTGGTATCCGTTTGCATAAAGATGTGTGAAACCGACGGTAAGAGGTGAAATAGAATGAAGAATTACGATATGGCAGTCATCCATATTCCGCACAGCAGTGTCTATATACCAAAAGACTGTATGAAATATTTTGTGGCGGATGAAGAATTGCTGCAAACAGAATTATATACGATGGCAGATCTCTATACAGATGAAATTTATCAACAGGACGGCTTCTCTCATTATGCTGTGGCGAAGGTGAGCCGATTGGTCTGTGATATGGAACGATTCCGAAATGATAAAGACGAGAAGATGAGTCTGATTGGAATGGGTGCTGTCTATAAGAGAACGATGCAGGGGAAACCTTTGAAGCGGTTTACCTCAAAAGAACGTGAAGAACTACTAAATCGTTTTTATGATCCGCATCATGCAATGCTCACAAAGACAGTGGATGACATATTAGAAAAGCATGGGAAATGTTTGATTATTGACGGTCACTCTTTTGGAAGGCAGCCACTGCCGTGGTTTAAGAACCATAAAACAGAGTGGGCAGATTTCTGCATCGGTACAGATGACTATCATACCCCGCCTGCACTGGCAGAGACCTTAAAAAAGGCAATGGAAGCAAAGGGATATTCGGTAGAATATAATGTTCCGTTTGCAGGGGCATTGGTGCCTATGAAACATTATGGAAATGACAAGCGTGTCACATCCATTATGATAGAAATCAATTCGAAATTGTATCTGGAAGAAGCAAATAGTAGTGCAAACTGGAATAAGAGTTCAGACTTTGAATTAATCAAGGAATTGATTGGTGAATGGATGGAACTGTTGTACACGGAATTTGAAAAGGGTGTTGTATAGAATATGGCAGTAAGCAAACGGACAAAAGAGATATTGGCAATATTGGATGAGCAGTATTCTGTTGATTACAAATGCTATTTGGAGCACGAGACACCATGGCAGTTGTTGATTGCAACACAGTTAAGTGCACAGTGTACTGACGCGCGTGTCAATATTGTCACAAGGGATTTATTCAAGAAGTATACATCTGTAGAAGCTTTTGCAAATGCCGATTTGAAAGAGTTGGAGCAGGATATTCATTCAACGGGATTTTATCACAATAAGGCGAAGAATATCATAGCCTGTTGTAAAAAGTTATTATTGGAATATCATGGAGAGGTGCCGCATACAATAGAAGAACTGACAGGATTGGCAGGTGTCGGACGTAAAACGGCAAATGTAATCCGCGGCAATGTATTTCATGAGCCAAGCATTGTTGTAGATACGCATGTAAAGAGGATTTCCAAGCGCCTCGGACTGACAACGGAAGAAGATCCGGAAAAGATAGAGTATGCGTTGATGAAAGTGTTACCGAAGGATCATTGGATTCTTTATAACATCCAGATTATTACGTTTGGTCGTGAGATATGTGAGGCACGCAGTCCAAAGTGTGAGCGATGCAGACTGACCAAATATTGCACGGTGTACAAAAAATGATTAACACGTATGTTTCATTAGACTTGGAAACAACAGGTCTCAATCCAAAACAAGATAAGGTGATAGAGATTGGTGCAGTTAAGGTAGTCAATGGAGAGATCGTTGATACTTATACGACACTGGTAAAGCCCGGAAGAAAACTGGACGATGTGGTCATTCAACTGACAGGTATTGACGACAGTATGTTAAAAGGTGAATTGGTCAAGGAACCTAATGTGGCAATTCCTGAGTTATTGGATTTTTTGGGAGATTATATTTTACTTGGACACAGTATTCTGTTTGATTTTTCTTTTGTGAAGCGGTACGCGGTCAATCAGAGAATGACGTATGAGGCAGAAGCAATTGATACCTTAAAGATTGCACGTAAATATCTACAGGAACTTCCAAGCAGAAGTTTATCGGCACTGTGTGAACATTATCATATTACACAAAAAGCGCACCGG
>DATESB010000146.1:0-7165 GCA_035271065.1 Lachnospiraceae bacterium
GTCACAGTTGGTGATATTACCCGGACACGATTGAGAGATATTAAGATACTCTTCTTTGTTGGTGTGAATGATACCATTATTCCGAAGGCAAATTCTACCGCAGGCATTCTTTCTGATATTGACAGAGAACATTTAAGCGAGCAGGAGATAGAACTGGCACCGTCGGCGAGACAGCAGGCTTATATGCAGAGATTGTATTTATATATGATTATGACAAAGCCACAGGATAGGCTGTATTTATCATATGCGCGGGTAAGTGCAGACGGTAAATCATTGCGTCCGTCCTATTTGATACAAGCTGTGGAACAACTCTTTCCAATGATTGCAACATCCAAAGGAGAGAGTACGCGGATGGATACGGTTATCTCTCCGGAAGCCTCGCTGGAAGACTTGGTCAAGGGGATTTACGGACCGTATGACGAAGAATATAAGGCGTTGCTGTGCTGGTATAAGCAGAGTGACGTATATAAAGAACGCATGTTATCTTATATTAATTCTGCGTTTGCCAATGATCAAACAGACCACATCAGTAAAGCAGTTGCCAATGTGTTATACGGAAAGGTACTGGAGAATAGTGTGACACGGCTTGAATTGTATGCAGCGTGCGCTTACAGCCATTTTCTGCATTATGGATTACGTTTACAAGAGAGAGAATTGTATTCGTTTGAGGCAAGTGATATGGGAAGTGTGTTTCATGATGCGCTGGAGGAATATGCTTCATTACTTGAAAAGAGCGAATATACATGGTTTGATGTTCCAAAGGAGACGGCTGAAACATACGTGGAGCAGGCGGTCGAAATATGTATGAACCGAACCGATCATGAGGTACTTTTCAGCAACTCGCGTAATGAATATGCGATTAACCGTATTAAACGTATCATGAACAGAACAGTAGATGCGCTGTCTTCACAGGTACGAAAAGGGGCATTTGAACCAAGTCGTTTTGAATTTTCATTTGCTGCCGAGACCAATTACCAATCCTTAAATTTCAAACTTTCAGAGGATGAAATCATGCGTCTGCGTGGGCGTATCGACAGAATGGATACCTACGAAGACGGTGAGCATGTTTATGTGAAAATCATTGATTATAAATCAGGCAATCAGAGTTTTGACCTTGCAGCAGTATATTATGGGCTACAATTACAGTTGGTGGTATATCTGAATGCGGCAATGGAACTACAGCAGAAAGAGCATCCGGATAAGGAAATTGTACCGGCAGGCATTTTGTATTATCACATTGACGATCCGATGATTGACAGAAAAGGTGAAATGTCAGGAGAAGAGATTAATCATAAGATTATGGCGGAACTGTCCATGAAAGGACTAGTTAATAGCGACGATGAAGTCATTCACCTGATGGATCGGGAGTTTGATAAAAAATCAGATGTTATTCCTGTAAGCAAGACACTAAGCGGAGACTTCTCCAGAACATCCTCCGTTGCAAGTAACGAACAATTTCAAATGATATCGAGTTATGTCAACCACAAGATAGAGGAAATGGGTCGCGGAATCTTGAATGGCAATATAGAAATTAATCCATATGAGAGTGACAAGACAGATTCCTGTACGTATTGTGCGTATCATTCAGTATGCAAATTTGATGAAAAGATGCCGGGCTCCAAAAAGAGAAAACTTAAGAAGACAGATAAAGACGAAGTACTTTCCAAAATGACCATGCAGGAAGCAAATGCCTCCATGCGGGCAAAGGGGGCGGGATTATCATGAATTTTACAAGTGAACAACAAAAAGTAATTGATTCTCGCAATCAAAATCTTTTGGTATCTGCCGCTGCCGGTTCAGGAAAGACAGCAGTACTTGTTGAGAGAATTATTCAACGTGTCATGGAGCAGGAGAATCCGACAGATATTGACCGCATGCTGGTCATGACCTTTACAGAAGCAGCAGCCGGAGAAATGAAGGAACGTATCGGCAATGCAATTGAAGCAAGACTCCGTGAGGAACCAAATGATAAGCATTTACAAAAACAGTCGTTATTAATACATAATGCACCGATTACAACCATTCATGGGTTCTGCCTGAATGTGGTGAAGAACCATTTTCACGAAATTGATATTGATCCGGGCTTCAGAGTTGCGGATGAAGGTGAATGCAGATTGCTCAAGGCAGACGTCATGGAACAGGTTCTGGAAGCGGCTTATGAAGGTGCGGAAGAAAACTTTGTCTATATGGCGGAGTGCTATGGGGCAAAGAAAAGCGATTCTGCAATTGAAGATTTGGTAGGGAAGCTTTATACATACGCTATGAGTCACCCGTATCCCGGTGAATGGCTCACAGCGTGCAAGGAAGCATATGAGACCAGAGGTATTACAAGAGTAGAAGATTATGCATGGTGCGAGGACATTATGCGTGATATCACGAATACATTGGCAGATATCAGAGAACAGGCAGAGCATATTTTGCAGCTTTGTACAGAGCCACAGGGACCTTATATGTATGAACGGGCAGTACAGGCTGATATAGAAATCATGGAAAGGCTGTTGCGTTGTCATACGTATTCTCAGTATCGGGAAGCATTTTCGAAGGTTGTGTTTGAAACACTCGGACGCAGTAAATCAGGTGACGATGTTGATCCTGTGAAGAAGGATATTGCAAAGGGGCTTCGCGATGATTATAAGAAAATGATAGACCGTCTGAAAGAACAGTATTTCTATGAAACAGAAGACAATTTGCTGAATGATATGAAGCAAAGTAAAAGAGCGGTAGATGCACTTATTGACTTAACAAGTGAGTTTATGGCTGCTTATGATACGGCTAAACGTGAGAAAAATATCATAGACTTTGATGATATGGAGCATATGGCACTGCGTATTCTGCTGACGAAGGAAAATGGAGAACTTCATCCGACGAAGACAGCAAATGAATATAGGGATTACTTTTCGGAGATTTTAGTTGATGAATATCAGGACAGTAATCTGGTTCAGGAATATCTGATTAACAGTATTTCCAAGGAAACAAATGAAGCAGCAGACTTGCACAACGTTTTTATGGTGGGCGATGTAAAGCAGAGTATATATCGCTTTCGTTTGGCACGACCGGAATTGTTCATGGACAAGTATCATAAATATCCGGTTGCAGGAGAAAGCGTATCAGGAGCAGAAACAGTGCCGTCAATACGCATTGATCTCCACCAGAACTTCCGAAGCCGGAAGAATGTATTAAATACCGTGAACGATATCTTTGCCCAGATTATGCGCTCAGAAGTCGGCGGCATTTCCTATGACGATGCAGCGGCACTGTATTATGGAGCTGAGTATCCGGAGACAACGCCGCCATCAGAGACAACGTCGTCATCCGACACAGCAGAGCAATTACCAGTGAGTGATGTTCCGCCCTCAGCACTATCCTCCCAAACAGAATATATCATCATCGAGAACAACAACGAAAACAACAACGCGAACGATGGCGCAAATAATTCAAGAACAGATGTTATCGACAAGAGGGAACTGGAAGCGAAAGCAATTGCAGATCGAATTCAGCGATTTGTAAATGAAGAATCCATATGGGATAAAAAAGAGAAAAAATATCGCAAGATATCTTATTCCGATATTGTTATTTTACTGCGTACCAACAAAGGGTTTGATGAAACATATAAGAGGATTTTGGAGGAAGCAGGCATTCCGGCACATGTTGCTTCAAAGACAGGGTACTTTTCTGTATCTGAGGTTGAGACGCTGTTGGAGTTTCTTCGTATTCTGGATAATCCGCTACAGGATATTCCACTTGCAGCTTCTATGAAGAGTGTATTTGGAGGATTTAATGACGAAGAACTTGCCCTGATTCGATGCACAAGCAAAAAATATGTGTTGTATGATGCAGTATGTGAGTTTGCAAAACGAGAAGATGTAAATGCACTGACCAATAAGGTCAACCGGTTTCTGGCACTCATTCAGTACTATCGTGACAAGATACCATATACATCAGTCTACTATCTGATGAATGAGTTGATACAGAAAACAGGCTATATCTATTACGTGTCAGCCTCGCCAAATGGAGAACAGAGACGCGCAAACGTTAATATGCTCTTAGAAAAAGCCAATGACTACGGAAAAACAAGCTATAAAGGACTATTTCATTTTGTCAGGTATATAGAATATCTCAAGAAATACGATGTAGATTATGGCGAAGCAAGCCTTGCAAATGAAAATGACAATGCTGTCAGAATTATGAGTATCCATAAAAGTAAAGGCTTGGAGTTCCCGATTTGCTTCCTTGCGGCAACTGATAAAGGCATGAATCAGCAGGATGCAAGAACGTCCGTAATCCTTGATGCTGACTATGGTTTGGGGGTCGATTGTATTGACCCTGTGATGCGTTTGAAGAGTCCGACTTTATTAAAACGTGTCATGCAGAAGAAAGCAAAAACGGAGACCTTGGCAGAAGAACTTCGACTACTTTATGTTGCATTGACGAGAGCAGAGCAGAAAATTGTACTGACCGGAGTGGTCGATGATTTTGCGAAGAAGTTGCAGCATTACTGTACAATATCCGGAAATGAGAGTGCTCTGATTCCAACAACGACTATTTTGAGTATTTCAAGTTTTGAAGATATGTTATTTTATTCTCTCATCAGACATCCGGCACTCAAAGAAAAGTTAGAAGAGTATGGTTTGCCGATGAGCAATCGACTGAATTTATTTCAATCGGATATTCAGACATCAGTAATCGGAATTGAGAATTTAGTTGCAACACAATTGCAAAAAGCAATTGTCAATGACACAATAAAAGAACAGTTGTTATCAATTGGGGATTCTGAACAGACCGAACAGAATGATTTGCTCCATCAAATTGAAAAGCGATTTTCATTTCAATATCCATACGAAGAAGATCAAAACAGACGTATGAAGATGTCGGTATCTGAATTAAAGAAACGACATATGCAAGAAGAATTGCCGGAGAGTGCAGAACTGTTGCAACCCAAAGAAATTGTTCCTTATATACCGAATTTCATTTTGGAGACGCAGGAGGTGTCTGCGGTACAGAAAGGTACGGCATATCATAAGTTGTTGGAACTGCTGGATTATGGAGAGATTGAGGCACTGGAACAGCAGATTGTCGGATTCTGTGAAGCCGGTTTTATTACCGATGAGGCAGCAAAAACCATACGTATGAATGAAATGATTCATTTTTGCCAATCCTCTGTGGCAGGAAGGATGGCCATGGCGGCAAAACATGGACAGCTGCACCGCGAGCAGCCTTTTGTGGTTTATGACTCCGATGAAGAGATCTTGATACAGGGAATTGTTGATGCTTATTTTGAAGAAGATGGTGAACTGGTAGTGGTTGATTATAAGACGGATCGAGTGCACCAGCCTGAGGAACTGATTGACAGATATAAAGTACAACTTGATTATTATGCAAAGGCACTGCAGCAATTGACCGGTATGTATGTGAAAGAAAAGATTATATATTCCTTTGAACTGGGACGAGAAGTTCCTGTTGTGGAATCAAATGCGCACTTGTAAAAATGCGATAAATCAAGTATCATAGTTATCGAGGTGATTCATGATGAGATTCAAATTTAATCTGTCAGAATTTCTGATTGCATTGGTGGGAACAGTACTATTTGTTGCCTTCAGTTTTGTGAAAATACCATCGTTTCCTTCAGCTGGTTTATTTCGGATTGAGAATATTATCTTAGCTTATTTTGCCATGGTTTACGGACCGGTGGTAGGAGGAATCATTGGTGGTATGGGTTATTCCATAGCATCGTATTTGACGAATGGAGCATCTCATTGGAGTTTGATTTTGAGCTTTGCGATATTTGCGATTGTAATTGGTCAATTTAGAGGCAAATATAAGGTTTCTGAAGGTGAGTTCGGTGTAAAGCAGATGTTATCATTCCAAATGGCTCAGATAACAGCCAATATGATTACATGGGTTTTGATTGCCTCACTATTGGAAGTTCTTTTATATGAACAAGAAGTTGTGTATGTTATAATTCTGGGATTTACTGAATTTGTCTATAGTTCGCTTCTGGTAGGTATCTTTACGACAATGCTTGGGTGGATGCATAGTTCTATTATTACAATCAGAAAGAAGAATATAAAGTTACAAAATGAGAAATAAAGGAGTCAGGCTATGAAGAAGACAACGGGGTTATTGCTTGAAGGTGGGGCACTTCGTTCGGTATTTACAGCAGGTGTACTTGATTATTTTATGGATAATGATTTTTATGTGCCGAATGTAGTAGCAGTATCCGCAGGAGCTTATGCAGGCTTAAACTATATTGCAAAGCAAAGAGGGCGTACTGCCGACACGAATATAGAAACCTTCAGACACAGAAAGTATGTTGGCCTGAAAACCTTATTGCGAACCGGAGAACTCTTCGACATGGAACTGTTGTTTAATGAGTTTCCGAATGGAGATAAGCCGTTTGATTATGAGACATTCTTTGCATCAGACCAGCATTTTTTGATGAGTACCGTGAATTGTATGACAGGTGAGCCTGTTTATTATGAACATTTTGATGATAAAGCGCAGCTGATGAAGATTGCGCGTGCAAGTAACAGTCTGCCGTTTATTTCAAAGAAAGTGGATATTGATGGTGTTCCGATGCTGGATGGAGGGATGTACGACGCGATTCCCATTAGCAAGGCACTTGAAGAGGGAATTGAGAAGGTAATTGTGATTTTTACAAGAACCGGAGAGTATCGGAAGAAGAAACGACATATCTATATGTTCTTTCTGCGTATGATTTATCATAAATTTCCGGAGTTTGTGAAGATGGTTGAGAGTAGACCACAGCGCTATAATGATGCTATTGACCAAATTGAGCAGTTAGAGAAGGACGGGAAAGCTTTTGTCATCCGCCCAACCCAAAAACCGGTAGCCAATAATGAGACAAACCCGGATAAACTTATGAGATTTTATGAGCACGGATATGAGTGTGCAAGATTACAATTTGACCAATTGAAGAAGTTTGTGGAAGAATAGAAAAAAATGGTGCAATACGCATCATGTTTGTGTTATACTGTTATAGGCGATAATCATTTTAAGGTAAGGTACATAAGATGGATTACAACAAAAAGAAGAGAAGAAGAACAAAATCAGTACAGGATATGTATGGAATCGGGTTAGATACAAGACCGTCTTCCAGAGCATCATCAAGTGCAAGAACCATGAGTTACAGCAACTATACCTATAA
>DATESB010000147.1:0-8208 GCA_035271065.1 Lachnospiraceae bacterium
TTCTATGGCGGCATCCTCATTGCTTTCGTCATGGAATAGATTAATATGATCCGTGCCCTTATTCTCGAGTATTGCTTTGTATTTCCTCAATATTTCCCTGTTCCGAGCAGAAAGCCATACTTCGAAAGCTCCCTTTTCGTGCAGATAAACTACGGCGATTTTCAGTCCCTTTTCCTTCAAAAGTTTCGGGCTCACCGGGAAGTAAGACATATCCATATATCCCTGATATATGTTTCCTATTCCATCGTCAGGGTATTTATTGATAAAATCACTCCGCAAGCTACCAATAAAATCAAGTATGCCTTTATAGGCGATCTGTATGTTGTCTTCCTGTAAATGGCGAGAATAATCATTGATAAGTTGATTCAGAGTTTTCATTCAGCTACCTCCCATCAAATTTATGTTTGTTTTATCAAACCCTATCAAAAAATATTATATCACTAAACCAATATATCTTAAATGCCGTTAGGAACAATATCATCAATCATCCAATTTTTTCAGCTTCTCAATTCCGTGCCACTAGCGAGGAATGGTTTTTAAGGGTTTAAACAGTAATCCGGATGCCCGATTGGAACAGGAAGGTCAGTTTTTCATCTGGGGTGGTTTCTACACGGTCGAGTGTTCTGAGCATGAGCGGATAATCAAACTCTGTGATTTTTCCGAGATCATCAAGCAATCTAAACATTTCACCCGCCCTGTATGCCTCGTATAGCCTGCCAAATATTTGAGAGTCAACTTGCGACACTGTCCGTAGAAGAGCGAGAAAATTATCCCGTTTGCCGGTACACTACGGACGGTGAAATATATCGAGGAATTTACTCAAGTGTTGAGAATTTCAAAAAGCATCGCAACAAAATAGAGTATTTGACATACAGCTATGACAATGGTCGGCTGTTTGTGATTTATTGCTGGAATATTTTTTCCACAATTCTTTTCACACAAGAGTGCCTGAAGCGTTTTGGAGAAGCAGGAGATCAGTTTATCCTAACCTATCGCGAGAAAGATGAAAAGGAGACCGAGCAGGCAGAAAACGAAGTCATACTTACAGAGGAATTGGCTCAGCAATTCAACGGCTATAGAAATCCGTATTCTTCAATGTTGATCGAGTCAAAAAACATCATATTCCGTGGCGCTCCCGGCACTGGAAAGTCCTACCTTGCAAAAGAAATCGCAGCTGATATTATCAGCAACGGTTATTTTGATGACTATACATTACTGTCGCAGGAACAGAAAAAGCAAGTGGAGTTTGTTCAGTTCCATCCAAGCTATGATTACTCTGATTTTGTAGAAGGGCTGCGCCCGAAGGTGAATGACGACGGCTCTATGGGTTTTGAACTTCAGGACGGCGTTTTCAAAAATTTCGTTGCCCGTGCAAGAAAGAATTACGAGGATTCTCAAAAATCCAAAGAAACCATTGAAAAAGAGGTTTCTATTAAGGGGGCAATTGAGGACTTCTTTTCAAGCATAGAGCTCGGAACGGATGAGTTCAAGACAATAAATGGCAATGTGTTTTATATCACAAGTGTTGACGATAAGCATATTGGCATCTCGATTCCGGGAAACGCGTCTATTAACAAGCTCACCCTTTACATTGACGAAATAAAGAAAATGTTGGAATCCGGTGCGGAGTTTGAGAAGATAAAGGATGTCACCAATTTCTTTGGAAAACAATTCGCAACCCAAGGATACTCATATGACTTTGTTTTATATAAGGCTATCAAGGCGAAGAAAGTCGCTACGTCAAAGGCTGCTGCTAAGCAGGAAGAACTGAAAAAGTACATTTTTATTATCGATGAGATACAACGTCACGAGTTTGCTCCAGCAGCAAAGCATAGCGTTCTTCATTGATGCACGCTTTTTCGTCTGTTAGACAGTTCAAATTAGCTTTCAAGATAAGCTAATTGTAGAAACCACAGAGGCAAATTATGAAACTGAAAATATAATCTTGGCCACAGGTTCACCACGTGCAACCCCTCGAATTGCAGGAATTAAGGAGTTAGAGGGCAAAGGAGTCAGCTATTGTGCAGTGTGTGATGCTTTCTTTTATAAGGGCAAGGATGTGGCGGTTTTAGGGACAGGCGAATACGCAGCTCACGAAATTGCAGATTTGCTTCCGGTGGCAGGCACTGTAACGTTACTCACAAACGGTATAGATGCATCCATGGATATTCCCGCCGGAGTTGTTGTAAACAATGCAAAGGTAAACGCTATAAAAGGGATTGACCGTGTCGAGCAGGTGGAATTCGATTATGGATCAACGATAAAAGCAGATGGTGTTTTCATTGCCTACGGTGTAGCTGGGAGTACCGCACTGGCTCGAAAAATCGGAGCAGAGATTGATGGTAATAAAATATTGGTAGATGAAAATATGGCTACCAATATTCCGGGGCTATATGCTGCCGGTGACTGCACAGGCGGATTATTGCAAATTTCAAAAGCGGTTTATGAGGGTGCAAAGGCAGGTACGGAAGTCGTAAAGCGCAGTCGGAAAGGAGAGTAACGATGTTTTGGAAAAAAGAATCTATCCCAAGAGAAAACCTTACATTACAGGTAAAGATTAACCGATGTCCGCAGAACCACGCCTGCCCATCTGTACATGTTTGTCCCGTAGGTGCACTGTCTCAAAAAGAATTTGAAGCGCCTACTGTTGACCATGATAAGTGCATCAAATGTGGGAAATGCGTTCGATTTTGCCCCATGAAAGCATTGGTGTTAGAATAATATAGCAGCATAATATAGCATTTTTATTGACATATGTCAATAAAAATGCCATATTATTTATCGTAAGAAGGAGGCGAAAGCTATGCTGCAAGATGATTGTGTCGATTTGTTTATTCAACACTTTTCCTTTTGGGAACATTTAAGCGATCAGGAAAAGGAGTTGTTATGTGACAATACCATTGCTGCACACTATCCTAAAGGCATTAGTGTGCATAGCGGGAATGAGGACTGTATTGGTATTCTTTTAGTTAAAAAGGGTCAGCTTCGTACCTACCTTCTGTCCGAGGATGGGCGTGATGTGACGTTATACCGATTGTTTGAGGGTGATGTGTGTATTCTTTCTGCATCCTGTGTGCTGGATGCGATTACTTTTGATGTCTTTATTGATGCAGAGGAAGATACTGATGTGTTGCTCATCAATTCCTCCGTGTTTCATCAAATGGCAGATAAGAATATTTATATGAAATGCTTTGGATATCAGCTGGCCACTACACGTTTTTCTGATGTGATGTGGGCAATGCAGCAGATTTTATTTATGGGGGCAGATAAACGTCTGGCAATTTTCCTGTGGGATGAAATCAGCAAAAATAAAACCAATGAAATAAAAATGACCCATGAACAAATAGCACGATACATGGGCAGTGCGAGAGAGGTTGTATCTCGTATGCTAAAGTATTTTGCAGCGGAAGGCATTGTGGAACTGTCCAGAGGAGGCGTTCGTGTGGTTGATAAGAAAAAACTACGTAGTTTGATTTAGGAGGATCGTTATGGATTTAAAAGAAGTGATGTCTAAGCATTCCTTTGCCGTGCTTGGCGATACAGTGAATAAAGAGAAGTACGCCTACAAAATCAAAGAAGGACTAAAGGAAAAGGGATATACCGTATATGCTGTGGGTAAGGAAATACAATCGCTGAATGATATTGATGGCGATATTGATATTGTGGATCTTTGCATTCATCCAGCAAAGGGCTTAAAGCTGTTGCAGGAATGTCAGAAATCCTATCAATGTATTGTCATTCAACCCGGTGCTTCGGATGAAGTTTTGATTTCTTATTTGCAGCAGCATAACATTCCCTATCTTGACGGATGCTTGCTTGTAGGGCTAAAATTATACGCATAATAAAATCCGCAGCCATGTGCTTTTACACGCTGGCTGCGGATTTTATTATGGATATTACTTTTTATTCACATATTTCCCAACAGGTAAAAGTGCGGCAATAGCCATAAAGATAATTCCGACTGCAAGTAATCCCCAGTAGCCGATGTCAAAAACGGCAGGATATTTTTCGGAAATCTGAAATAGCGTGAGTTTACCTAAATCCATTGTCTGAAACAATCCAATGTTTTTCCAAAATCCATAGGTCACAGAAAACAGCCAAGCACCGAACAAACCGCCTAAAATAGCACTGATTGCTTTTTTAGCGCCACCACTTCCGGCTGCTGCTACACACGTACCGGGGCAAGTTCCAACTGTACCAAAACCAATGCCAAAAAGCAGACCGCCGATGACTACACCAAGGTTCATTGCTTTCACACTTAAATGTCCTATATTAAACCAACCCAGTAAGCTGAACACGGATAGCAATACACTGGCAAAGCCAATGGCGAATACAATAATTTTCATCAGGGTTAAGTCCTCTAATCGCAGCATGGCAATCAGCTTTTTGGGTGAGGAGGCACCCACCCAGTAAAGTACAGCACCAAATATTGTTCCTAAAATAATAGCAAGTACAATTTGCATCTTAATCCCTCCTGCGTGGCATTCGTCCAACCAAAAGAGCTGACGGAATGGCAACTGCAAATACACAGGCAGCAAAAATGTATCCGCTAATGCTTCCCTGCATCATGCCGCTCATCATGTGACCGCTGGTACAACCATCTGCCATTCTTGCACCATATAACAAAATAAATCCACCTAAAAAGGAAGGAAAATACCGACGAATATCACTTTTTGCGGTAGAAGGTATAGTTACGTCCACATCGCTCATTTGACTGCGCCGTTTTTTATCATTCGCCAGATAAGCAAGGTAGCCGCCGAAAGGAATAGCCAGCACAAACACAAAATCATAGTTCCACGGATGCTCTATTGACCGTGCAAGTTTCCCATCACTTTTATCGTAATAAGGGTTTGTGCTACGGTAGCCGCTTTCTCGCTCTGCATCCTCAGTAATAACCGTTTCATTCAGTGCACTATGAAAAATACCGGAAAGCACCGAAAACTGTGTGGACACACCGATTGGCTTTACTAACAAAACGGCCAAGAAAAACACAGTACCGAGTGTAAGAGCTTTTTTTATCCATAAATTGTTTTCCAAGACCACACCTCCAAAATAAAAAGCTAAGATTAAGGATAGGATTCCCTTTTCTTAGCTTTTTATTCGCTTTGAAGATTTAGATAAAGAGATTTACATTCGATTCTTCCGCATCTCCCAGATATGCACCTACGCCACCCAGTTCAACGCCGTCAATCAGTTCATTTTCTTTAATGCCCATCACGTCCATGCTCATGGTACAGGCAACAATTTTTACTCCTGCCTGCATTGCTTTCTGAATGAGGACTTCAAGAGAATCCACGCTCTTATCATTCATAATCTTTTTCATCATGGCAGTTCCTACGCCACCCATATTCATCTTTGACAGTTTTAACTTTTTGCTGCCACGAGGAAGCATAGTTCCAAACATAGACTCCATCAAGCTCTTTTTAACAGGCTGTTTTTCTGCCTTGCGTAGTGCGGTAAGCCCCCAGAAGGTAAAGAACATGGTTACCGGTCGCCCCATGGCAGCAGCACCGTTTGCAATAATAAAGCTTGCTAAAACCTTATCCAAATCCCCGGAAAATACAATGATTGTTTTTCCATCCGCATTTTCTCTGACCAGAGAAGTGTTAGGAGTGGATTTTTTCACACAGGCAACGTAATCATTTCCACGTCTCTCATTAGAAACCAAGATGTTGCCAGTGCGTCTGCACCAAGCGCCGATGTCTCGAGCAAAGCCAGGATCAGAAGCGGATACTTCCATTACTTCTCCATCCTGCATTGCTTTCATAGTTTCAAAAACTTTCATAATAGGTCCGGGACACTGCATTCCACTGCAATCCAGACGCATAGCAGAAGTAGCAATATTTTTTGTTTCCATGTTCCCATTATCCGAATAGGATACTTCTCCTATAATAGCAGAAATATCTGATGGATAATGAGTGGACTGATAAAATCTTGTTCCTGCCGGATAGAGTTTTACATGATTAAATCCATGCTGCATAAGAATACGTGCAGCATTATAGGATCTCACTCCGATGGCACAGAAGGTCACGATTTCCTTTGTTGGATCAAGCTCTTGCAAACGATCTCGAAGCTGTCCTAAAGGGATATGCGTGGCATGAGGCAGCGTAAATGCCATCAGCTCTGCGTCTTCACGTACATCCAGCAGAATTGCATTTGGATTTTTTTCCGCCACATCCCAATCGGAAAATTGTACGAGGCCGGATAATACATTTTCTGCTACAAATCCTGCCATATTGACGGGATCTTTAGCAGAAGAATAGGGCGGTGCATAGGCAAGCTCCAACTTTTTTAAATCCTCAATTCCTGCCCCCAGACGCAATGCCACGGCAAGCGTATCAATACGTTTATCAACCCCATCACGACCAACAATCTGCGCACCGAAGATTTTCTTTCCATCTATGGAAAAGAGCAGCTTAAGCGTCATGGGTACTGCACCCGGATAATAACCGGCATGGGAGTTTTGGGTTATAATTAAGCTTTCATAGTCTTTGCCTTTTGTAAGTCCACGTTTTTTTAGTGCTTTTTCATTTGACCCTGTAGTTGCGGCAGTCAAATCAAACACCTTTGCTACGGAAGTACCTTGGGTTCCTTCATAGCGCTCCATGGCTCCGGCAATATTGTCAGCGGCGATACGGCCTTGTTTGTTCGCAGGTCCTGCCAGCGGAATCATGGTTCTTTCTTTCGAGATAAAGTCCTCTACTTCGATGACATCACCAACGGCATAAATGCTGGAGTCAGATGTTTTCAAGGTGTCATCTACTATAATTCCACCTCGTGCGTTAATCTCCAGCCCTGCTGCCTTTGCCAGTTCACTGTTGGGACGTACGCCAATAGAGAGAATGACTAAATCAACTGAAATTGCTTTTTCGCTTTTTAGAGTAATGTTTATCTTACTGCCTTCTTCTACAAAAGAACTTACCCCATCACCTAAATAAAGATGAACACTGTTTTGCAAAATGTTTTCATGGAGCAGCTGTGCCATTTCATAATCAAGCGGTGCCATAACCTGTTCCATTGCTTCAATCAAAGATACATCGATTCCTGCATGATGTAAGTTTTCAGCCATCTCCAAGCCAATAAATCCGCCGCCAATCACTGCCGCTGTTTTGATTCCTTGCTCACGAACCATGGTTCGAATACGATCGGTGTCTGGTACAGTCCACAGGGTTTGAATGCGAGAAGAATCAATACCCGGAATTGGTGGGCGCACGGGAGAGGAGCCGGTGGAAATAACCAAGGTGTCATAACTTTCCTCATAAGTCTCACCGGTATCAACAAGTTTTACCGTTACAGTCTTTTTCTCTCGGTTGATGGAAAGGACTTCATTTTTTACTCGAACATCTACCTTGAATTTTTTTCTCATAGCTTCTGGGGTCTGCAATAGAAGTGCATCTCTTGACTTGATAACATCTCCAACGTGGTATGGTAAGCCGCAGTTTGCGTAGGAGATATATTCGCCACGCTCCAATAAAATAATGCTTGCTTCTTCATCTAATCTGCGCAGTCTTGCTGCACAGCTGGCGCCACCCGCAACGCCACCAATAATTACTACTTTCTTCATTGTGTACCTCCTCGAATTTCTGAAATATGTATTGTTACGTTTTATGCAAACACAAGCAGTGGAAGTAGTCAAATACTTCCACTGCTTGTCTATGTTACTGTTTTATCATCTTTAGAATCGTATCTTTTGGCTTTACGCCTACAGATTGCTCTGCAACCTTACCATCCTTGATTAATACCAGTGTAGGGATACTCATTACACCAAATTGTCTGGCCAGCTCCGGCTGTTCATCAACGTTTACCTTGCCCACCTTTACATCAGTGGTTTCTTCTGCAATCTCATCGACCACTGGAGAGAGCATTTTACAAGGTCCACACCAGCTCGCCCAGAAGTCAATTAAAACAGGTTTTTCGGAATTCATAACCTCGGTGTCAAAATTGTTTTTTGTAATTTGTAAGACAGACATAATCATTCTCCTTTGTTTTCAATTAATGTGGGTTTATATTTATGAGCTTATTATATCCTCGTGTCCTCTCTCATTCTGTAACCCGGTCACAAAGTATATAAATCTTTTTTCCTAAGTTATTATCATGTATGACAGGGTAAAATTCGGCAAACAATAAGCCCGAATAGATAGAGGGAGGTAAAGCACTTGGCGCAATTACTTAATTTTCTCATACCTGAAATCATACATTTCCTTGAAC
>DATESB010000148.1:0-3179 GCA_035271065.1 Lachnospiraceae bacterium
GTTTAATGGGATTTTGGATTTCAACAGACTGGATCTCCGCTTCTTTCAGATTGAGCAGACTACAGATAAGTCCTTTGAGAACGTGCGTGTTCTTTTGAAAGACAGCACGAAATAAATAGTCGTTGGTGAGTTTGTATTCAATCGGACCGGTTGCATTTTGTAACAGGGTGCTATTTTTCATATAGTTTCTCCTAGGTGATGTGGTGGACGAGTAACATGATTGCACTGAATTAGTATTTAATACAGATGCTTGGTTGTTTGGTTACGAGTGAGAAACATTTGGCGAATGCCGCGACAATCCGTTGGAAAATATGATATGCCAATCGGGTAATCAGTGAACATGAATTCACTATTTCAGAGAGAAATAGAATTCATGTGGTTGCAGTATAGCATATACATTTGTGGATTACAATGAAGTAAAGAAATAGAGGAGACATATTATGATTTTCACAAGACAGGTAAAAACACCGCTTGAAAAGGAACTGCTCAAATTAGACAGGCAGGAGAAGAATTTCAGAAGCAGATGGGTTGGCAAGAGAAAACCGGGGTGGACGGGGACTTTGGAACATAAGGTTCCGGAGAAATTACAGAGCACTTTGGATAAAGCATTCGTGAAAGCATTTGCGGTGCTGTTTAATAAGGGTACAGGCGTGCTTGAGAAAACTTATCGTAAGGATGAACTTCAAAAAACATATCAGGTCAATCAATACGAGTCGGACCTGCGTCAGGATCACAAGTCACTAAAAAGATTTTCGCAAGGAGCAGTTAACACGGAACTTGCAAATACACTGATGTCAGGGGTGTCCGGAATTGGATTGGGTGTTTTGGGGATTGGGCTTCCCGATATTCTTGTATTTACGGGATTTATGCTGAAAGGAATTTATGAAATAGCATTGAAGTTTGGATTTGATTACGAAACGGACAAGGAGAGACAGTTTATTCTGCTATTGATACAGGGAGCTGTGTCAGAGGAGCAGGATTTCGGTCATATTGATAGTTGCCTGAACTATTTTATAGAACATGAGGAATTTCCCGAACATGTTGCAACCCAAAACAGAATCAAAATGGCGGCAGATTCCTTGAGTCACGAACTATTATATATGAAGTTTTTACAGGGGATACCGATTATTGGCGTAGTCGGAGGTGCATATGATGTCGTTTATACAAAGAGAATTTTAGAATATGCAAAAATCAAATATCGCAGAAGATTTTTATTTGGAGAAAAAAATAAAAATGTTGTAACGAATTAGAATTTGCGTGCACTAATAGATGTAACAGATAAACAAAAGAGGAAATGTTAAGCGGAGGAAGCGCGTTGGAACAGCGAGATTTAGCAAAAATATATGAAGAAAATGCCATGGCTGTCTATAAGTATTTGCTATGTCTGACCAACAACAGCGACATTTCTGAGGAACTGACACAGGAAACTTTTTATCAGGCGGCAAAAAGCATCGGTAAGTTCCGAGGTGAATCCAAGGTTTCGGTTTGGCTCTGTGCAATTGCAAAGCGATTGTGGTACAGAGAACTGGAGAAAAGGAAGCGCCGGGCTGCAGTGCCGATAGAAGAAGCGGAAGGTCAATTGATATCTACGCAGGATGTTGAAGAAGATTATCTGCTGAATGTTGAAAAAGTGGAACTGTTTAGGATGTTACATGATTTAGATGCTCAGACACGGGAGGTTATGTACTTGAGATTGACCGGAGAACTCAGTTTTGCCGAGATAGGTGAGATTCTTGGAAAAACGGAAAACTGGGCAAGAGTCACATTTTACCGTGGAAAACAAAAACTGTTACAGACACGCAAAGGAGAATGAAATGGAACATAAATTGAAATGTGCGGTGGTAAGAGATTTATTGCCTAATTATATTGAAAAACTGACTAGCGAAGAAACAAATCAAGAAATTGAAGCGCATTTGAGTGACTGCAAACCATGTACCAAGGTATATGAGGAAATGAAGGCTGAGGTACCTACCGAATCGGACAGTATTATGGAAGATGCAAAGGATTTATCGAAATTCCTGCGTAAAACCAAGGCGGTTTCGGCACTGAAGTTTGGACTGATGTTGATGTTTGCGCTTGGAATTGTTGTGAATGTGATTGTGGATGTGGCAGTTAATCACCGGATTACATGGTCTATGATTGTAATTGTCTCTATTGTATATGCAATGGGTATTATTTCAATACTGATTTGGGGAGGCAAAAACAGAGGCGTTAAGACGTTGGCATTTGCAACTGCTTTTCTGATTCCGTTGATTTATGTGATTTCGCTTTACTGTGATATGTATGGCTATGATGCGACTTTATTGATGAGAATGTCAAGACGGATTTGTCTCATTTGGATTATGACGGTTTGGGTTGGAGTATTTGTTTATAAGGTTTTAAAGCAAAATTTGTGGATTGCCGTTGGAGTGATGATGTTGTTGGCCGTTTTCGGAAATCTAATGACAAATGCAATTGCAAATCAAGTGAGTTTAGAGGAACAGATACAATCGCTTGATACAATCATTAATTCAGTAGCTTATGTGGCAACAGCCGCGGCGTTGTTTGTTGTTGGACATATACGAAAAGGAAAAAGAATATAGAAAAAAGAAATGCATGTCAGCGAATTGAAGTTCATGACATGCATTTCTTTATCTATTATATACCACAAAATTGCCAAAAAATCAAGACTGGTACTGCTATTGCAACAGAGGTATAATGGTCAGACACATAGAATAAAGGCTGTTTTGGGAGGCGTGTAAAGCGTGAAAGAAAAGAATTGGTTACAGTTGATGTCAGAGCAAAACCAATTGGCAAATGTTATGGAGACAAACCGCTTCACACAGAAGTTCGGCTTGAGTCTTTCGGATGAGGAAGCAGAAATTTTGGTGATGGATCGACGTGAAAGTTTACATGAGCAGAGACGTGTTGAATTCGGAGAAGGCATTTTGCCGAAGCTAATATTTGCGTTTTGCGACTCGCCCTACATTTATCAGGATAATTATGTGGATACAATCGGCAGACTGCAGGATATTTTCTATTTATACAAGAATGAGTCTATGGATGAGGCAACGGATGATGAACTGATTGATTTTATGAAAGAGCAGTTTGAAGGGGAGTGTCAGGGCTCTTTGGAACATTTGGAAGATACTTCATTGGAGCAGTTTGCGCGTGATATTCGCAGGAAAACGCAGATGCGG
>DATESB010000149.1:0-17774 GCA_035271065.1 Lachnospiraceae bacterium
TTCTTGGTACAGCAAATTGCTTCATCTGTGAAGCTGATTTACTTGTATATGACTCTTCTATTTTCAAAAGAGAATATTCTCATTCTCAATATGTGGCAAGAATGATGAATGAGGATACGAATGATTGGAGTTTCAGACTCAATAATGATCGTATAATCAAGATTACTCAGGGTGGTTGTGGCGTTTATAATATGGTCGGTATTTCTTTTTGGACAAAGGAAGATGCGACTCGCATTCGAAATGCAACAATTGCAGCATATGAGCGTCCCAATCATGAACAACTATACTGGGATGAAATCGTAGACCTAGAATTATCGAATATGTATGTTGGTGTACAGCCTGTGACAGAACAACAGATTGTTGAAATCGATACTGTCACAGAATTGCAGGCACTTGATTCATCATATATGGATTTAACTCCATACTTATAAATACTCATAGAGCGGTTTATCAACTTTCTTTCTTGTGATTTCAACTAATCCAAGTGCAGTGATATCATGTATTTCCGTTTTTATTTTATCAATGCCTACAAGTTTTTCCATCTCTTTTATCAAAGTATTGCTATCTTCGCTTCTCTCCATATTGATAAAATCCACGATAATAATACCTGAAAGATTTCGTAATCTAATCTGTCTGGACACTTCTTTTGCTGCTTCCAGATTGATTTCCAAGAAAGTATCCTGCAGGTTTTTCTTGCCGTCATATTTGCCCGTATTGACGTCAATTACCGTCATGGCTTCAGTTGGCTCAACAACCAAATAACCGCCCGATTTGAGCCACACACGCTTGTTCAGAGCCTTTTCTATTCGTGATTCAATACTGTAAAACTTATGAAGAGGCAATAATTCATCATGATAGTGTTTCAAAAGATTCACATAGCCATCTTCCAAATCTTCTACACGCTCATTTATATCTTGATATATTTCCTCATCATCGGTTACAATCTCACACAGCCGCTTCTGCTCCGAGTCTCGGATTAATGTCAGATATTTTGCCGGCATCCTATACATAACACTGTAACAGGTCCTGTGCATTGCTGTTTCAACTAACTGCTTACGACATTCATTTAACATCTGAAGTTCTTGCACGATCTCCTTAGTTGTAGCATACTGTGCATTGGTTCTGATGACAATCCCTGCTTCTTCAGGTATATATGGTGACAATTCTCTTTTGATATTCTCACGGTCTTCCTTGCTTAGTTTTGTGGATACACCAAGTTTTTGATTTCCGGTAGTCAATACAACATATCTGCCGGTAAAAGAAAGGTTTGTTGTTACAACGGCATCCTTTGTCTTCACACGGTCTTTTGTAATCTGTACCAGTATCTCATCGCCTTCAACCAACTTCGCTTTTGTATTTTGATTGAGACGGTTTAGATAAATAGGATGTTTGACATCTTCTATTGATAGATAACACTTGATACCCGGTGTGATTTCAACAAATGCGGCATTGATGTTTTTAACAACATCCTTTACCTTTGCAATATAGATATTACCGACGCATTGATCAGATGACTCCTCATAATGAAACTCAATTTCGGTGTCATCTTCCAGCAGCATGGATAATATACCTTGTCTCCATTTTGTAATGATTAATTTCTGTTTATGTTCCACGAATCGTTTCTCCTTAAATATCAGAGCCAATGCTTCCGAGTGTAACAAGTTTTTCATGTTCCGATGCATATAATTCTTTACGTGTTACATGAAGTGCATATTCAGGTAATGAAGAGCCTGCAAAGGTATAGAGTGCCTCCATAACCAAATTGGGCTTGATATTTACCTCACTGCCAGCGGATAACTGCATGAATATTGTGGGACACACATCTGACTGGTTGGGCGTCTCCAATAAATGCATCTGATAAATATAAGGCTTCAAATCAATCTCTTTTTCACTTTTTTTTGTTTTCTTTATTATCAGTATTTCTTTCTGTGCGGCAAAATCTGATAAAGTTTTACGCACATCAAATTCCGACATATATTCTTCACGAATTTTAACTTCATAATCCGCGGCTGCAACACTTGCCATTGCATTCTTGGCATCGTCCGGCAGTTGCTTATATTCCGTAATCACAATCCCTTCTGACATAATAGAATTTAACCTGTTAATAGAGTGTGCTGATGAATCTGTATGTTCCACCTCAATATCCAGATATTCGCCGTCACTTTCCACACCAACACCAAGTGGCATCGCAAATGACATGATTTGATGAGGACTCATTCCGGTTGAATACTTGATATCAATCTCAGCCCTTCTCATTAGTTTCTGAAAATACCGCATCATATCCAGATGACCGATATAGCGGATTGCCCCATGTTTGGAGAATTTAATTCTGATTTTCATAGCAGACACCTCCTCCAAATTGTTTTGCACCGCAACCCGAACACGCTTCGCGGCAATTTGGGGTTACTGTTGCACTCATCGCTTGTCCCCATTCACGTTTCAAGAATTCCTTTGTTACCCCAACATCAATAAAATCCCAGGGCAGTATCTCATCCAAATCTCTTGTCCTATTATTATAAAAATCAATCGAAATATTCTGTTCTTTAAGGGCTTCAAGCCACAAATCATTTTTGAAAAAGTCGGTCCATGAATCAAACAAACACCCTTTTTCATAGGCAGTCAATAATGTTTTGCCTATTCTTCTGTCACCTCTTGCAAGTACACCCTCAAGAACACTTAGATGCGCTTCATGCCAATTATATCGAATACTCTTCTGATTCAACTGTTCTTTGACTGAATGATTCACAAATTTAGCTTTTTCAAGGTATTCATCAGCCGTATACATAGACGCCCATTGCAATGGTGTAAAAGGCTTTGGAATGAAAAATGAAGTGCTGGCTGTAATCTGAACTTTACCGGTTCGCTGCTCCTTTGGAATTAAATCATAATAAAGGCGTGCAATCTTATCGCATAGTTCTGCAATTTCACGCATGTCGTCTTCTGTTTCTGTTGGAAGACCTAGCATAAAGTATAGTTTTACTTTATTCCAGCCACCTTGAAATGCAAGGGACGCTCCATTTAGGATAGATTCCTCTGTTAATCCCTTATTGATGACATTACGCATTCTCTGTGAACCGGCTTCCGGTGCAAACGTCAGGGAACTCTTGCGGATATCCTGTACTTTACTCATAATATCCAAAAAGAAAGCATCAATTCTAAGAGACGGAAGCGATATATTAATTCCTTTTCCGGTAAATTCATCAATTAAAAAAGTGACCAATTCACCTAGTTTGGTATAATCACTGGAACTGAGAGAACTGAGAGATATTTCTTCATGCCCGGTATTTTTGAGCATATCATAGGCGTATTCTTTCAACATTTCAATGTCGCGTTCTCTGACGGGGCGATATACCATACCCGCCTGACAGAATCGACAGCCTCTGATACAGCCACGCTGGATTTCCAATACAACTCTGTCCTGCGTCACCTTAATAAACGGTACAACAGGCTTTTTCGGATAAAAAGTATTGCTGACGTCATTTACAATGACTTTTTTGATTTTTTTCGGAACTGCTGCTGTCGGTACAAAAGAAGAAATAGTCCCGTCTTCCTGATAGGTTACTTCATAAAACATCGGCGCATAAATGCCGGGAATGTTTGCAGCAGCAAGTAAAAAATCTTCACGTGTTCTTCCGCTCTCTTTATATTCTTTATAGGTGTCCAGTAAAGTGGCATAGGAAGTCTCTCCTTCACCAATATAGAATAAATCAAAATAGTCGGCCAGTGGTTCCGGATTATAGGTACATGGTCCACCACCGATGACAATCGGGTCATCCCATGTCCGCTCCTTTGCAAAGTAGGGGATATGACTCAAATCAAGTATCTGCAGAATATTGGTATAGCACATTTCATATTGAATGGTAATACCAAGAAAATCAAAATCCTTAATAGGATCCTGTGATTCCAATGCAAACAGCGGAATGTCCTGCTCTTTCATGATTTTATGCAAATCAACCCACGGTGAATACACTCTTTCACACCACACATCTTCACGTTGGTTAAACATATCATATAAAATCTGAATTCCAAGATGTGACATACCGATTTCATAGACATCCGGAAAACACATGGCAAAACGTATTGCCACTTCATTTTTATTCTTATAGATGGCATTGACTTCATTGCCGATATATCTGGCAGGTTTTTCAACACTCATTAGTATTTCTTCGCTTAACGCAAGTTCGCTCATTGTATCCATGCCTTTCTTACGGCATTTCATTATATTCAGCCGTATCCATTAAAGTATACGGTAATTCGGCTGCAAAATCAATTGAATTGAGTTCAATTTTTTCTTTCAACAGGTTTTGGTAAGCTTTGATGTCCATACCAAGTATTGCTGTATGATTATATTTGCTCCACAAACAAAGCCCAAATACGAAAATGGTTAAATAGATTCTCAGTTTCATTAATTTACCTCAAAGAATATTTGTTTGATTATATGTAAATAGACAATAAAAAAGACGAGTCGCCTCGCCTTTTTAAAGTGAGCATATTCGTCTTTCTTTATAATGAATGATACTTAGTGTTTTGCATAAATTGCTTTTATTACACGATTTTCACGAACATTATCGATAGAACCTTCCCATTTTCCGGTAAAATAATATCCTTCAATAGTAGGTACTTCGCTTTCAGGATACTTACCATTTTCGCCTTCACGAATATGCTGCCAACTAAATCTTTTTCCGGTAACACTATCTACATATTCTACAACATAGTTTCTGTAGTACCATGCCTTAATTGCTCTGTCCTCGGTAATATTTGTCCATGAGCCTTCCCAGCCCACAAATTCAAAACCATCAAGACAAGGATCTTGGGGATCTGGTAATGAAGAACCATAAGGAACCACTTCTGTCTTCCACAATTCATTGGTCCAGCCATTATACCATCTTACAACACATGTTTCTCCGGGAACCCCTCGTTCCGGCGAACCGATTGCCCACCATGAAAGAAATGGTGCTGATGTATTGTTGTTTACTTTCTTGACAGAACTGATAGCATTTGTTGCCGGTGCATAAGGTACATTATTAACATACATACCAAGAATAATCTTATCTGTCTTAACATTAATTGCACTGTCGGTCCAGCCAAGGAATGTGTATCCATTTACTGCTGTGTCCGTCGGAATAGCAGCATAGCCTCCGTCAGCAACAATCTGCTGATTAATCTTAGTTCCATACATAAATGTTACAACATGAGCTCCTGCTGCTTTTACTTCCTGTACATTACCAAGTGTGAAGAAAACAACCCCCAAAACCAATAATAAAGCCACTCTTAAATTACGCTTTATCGTATTCATACGATCCCTCCTTGAAAGCATTTCATTTAATATCGGCACATCTCAAAGAATTGTTTACATAACAATTCCATTAATATGATTATATCCCATGTATTAACGGTTTGCAAGTTCTTTTGTGATATCCTGCCATGTTATTTCATTTTCAACCATAAGCACCATTGCATGGTACAGAAAATCGGATATTTCATATTTGATTTCTTCTTTATCCGGGTTCTTTGCCGCAATTACAATTTCAGTTGCTTCCTCACCAAGTTTCTTCAGAATTTTATCAATTCCCTTATCAAAGAGGTAATTGGTATAAGAGCCCTCTTTCGGATTGTTTTTACGATCAAGAATGACGTTATAGACGTCCTCAAATACTTTTAACGGATTTGCCGAATTATATTCTTTTTTCATAATTTCATTAAAAAAGCAACTTCTGTTTCCGGTATGGCATGCGGCACCGATTTGAGCCACCTTAGCAAGAATCGTATCATTGTCGCAATCAGCCGTCAGTTCCTTCACATATTGCAAATGCCCACTTGTTGCGCCTTTTACCCAAAGTTCACTGCGACTTCTGCTGTAATAGGTCATCAATCCGGTTTCGATTGTCTGATTAAACGACTCTTCGTTCATATATGCAAGCATTAATACTTCCGCCGTTTTATAGTCCTGCACGATAATAGGGACGTGTCCATCTGAATTCAACTTAAAATCAGACCATGACAACTTGCAAATGTCACGACTGGAACTCTGTTCCGCTTTCACTTCTGTAGTAACGCGAATTATCGGCAGCGTTTTAAATCCACTGCAAGGAGCATCATTGATGAGAATCACTTCACAGCAATAGGTATCTAACAATTCAAAATGTTCGATAATCTGCTCTTCCGCATCAGCACAGGCAGCAATCTTCTCTTTCCCAAATCGCTTGCTGACTTCTTCAAGCAGTTCCATGTTTTCTTTTTTTGCCATATTCAAAGCAGCTTTTTTACAACCGGCATAAATAATCTTCTTAACATCTTCAACGCGCTTGATATTACCGGCACCAATAACCGGAATATCAATGGATGAATTAATTTCACGCAAAGTCAATAATGCTTCTTCATGCTCTGCATCTGTATTGGACAAATCAAATATCACGAGTTCATCAGCGCCCATATGACTATATTGTATCGCCAATGCAACTGCACTTTCATTGATAATGCTGTTATCTCGAAAGCCGCTGACTGCTTTTTTATTCTTCAAATAAATACAAGGTGTTGATTTTTGACCACTCATTTATATTCTCCTTATAAGGTTCCTTTTGTAGATAAAACATCCTGAATACGTGTATCAACTGTTGTTGCCTCATCCAGTGCCTTTGCAAATGCCTTAAACATTGCTTCGATCATGTGATGAGAATTGGTACCTGACAAAAGTTTAATGTGCAGGTTCATGCCGGCTGAATATGATACAGCATAAAAGAACTCTTTTACAAGTTCAGTATCCATACATCCGACCTTTTCAGATGTAAATTCTCCCTCATACACCAGATAAGGTCTTCCTGATAAATCAAGCGCACACAATACAAGCGTATCATCCATCGGAAGAATAAAGTTGCCGTAACGTTTGATTCCTTTTTTGTCTCCGATTGCTTCTTTGATTGCCTGTCCGAGTACAATACCTGCATCTTCTACCGAATGATGTCCATCCACATCCAAGTCACCGTTAATAGTAACTTTCAAGTCAAAAAATCCATGCTTTGCAAATCCGCTCAGCATATGGTCGAAAAATCCGATTCCTGTATTAATATCACTGTCTCCGGTACCGTCAATATTAAGCACCATATTGATATCGGTTTCGTTTGTAGTTCTCTTAATGGTTGCAGTTCTGTTCATAGTGTTCTCCTCTCACCGTTATAATTATTTGAATCTGACACGAATCGAATTAGCATGTGCATATAAGCCTTCGGATTCAGCAAACTTCTCAATATCTTCATGTACTTCTTCAAGTGCGTTTCTGGAATAAGATATGACGCTGGAACGTTTCACAAATTCATCAACACTAAGTGCTGAAAAGAACTTGGCAGTTCCGTTTGTCGGTAACACATGATTGGGTCCTGCAAAGTAATCGCCAAGCGGTTCGCATGAATATTCACCTAAGAATATTGCTCCGGCATTTCTGATTTTTGTCATCACTTCATAAGGATTTGCAGTCAATATCTCAACATGTTCGGAAGCAATCTCATTTGCAGTTGAAATGGCATCTTCCATTGAGTCAGCAACTAATATGTAACCATATTTCTCTAAAGATTTTGTAATAATTTCTGTTCGGGGCAATTCTTTTACAAAATTGTCAACTTCAACAGAAACCTGTTCTGCAATTGCTTTTGAAGTAGTAATCAATATGGCTGATGCCAGTTCATCATGCTCAGCCTGAGACAATAAATCGGCAGCAATATAACGAGGGTTTGCGCTTTCATCGGCAATTACAAGAATTTCACTCGGACCGGCAATTGAATCAATGCTGACATGACCGTAAACAGCTTTTTTAGCCAAAGCAACAAAGATATTACCGGGACCGACAATCTTATCAACCTTCGGCACACTCTCCGTACCAAATGCAAGTGCTGCAATTGCCTGTGCACCACCAACTTTATAGATTTCCGAAACACCGCAGATTTTAGCGGCAACCAAAGTACATGCAGGAACCTTCCCGTCTTTTCCGGGCGGTGTTGTCATTACAATTCGCTTCACACCGGCAACCTTTGCCGTCAGTACACACATCATGGTAGAGGACGGATAGGCGGCCTTTCCGCCGGGAACATAAACACCGACTTTTTCAAGCGGGGTAATCTTTTGTCCCAACAAAGTACCGTCTTCTTTTGTATCAAACCAACTGTAACGAATTTGTTTTTCATGATACGCAACAATATTATCGCGTGCCTTTTCCATAACAGAAATGAGTTCTTGATCATATCCTGCATATGCTTCTTCTATTTCTTGTTTCGTCACACGGAAATTTGCAGCATTGATATCGCAGCCGTCGAATTTCTTAGTATAAGAAAATAAAGCAGCATCGCGGTCCTTTTTTACGGTTGTAATAATATCCGCAACAATTGCTTCGTATTCGGGGTATTGTGCAGGACTCCTTTTTAACAGGGTTGTTAAGATATCCTGCTTTGTTTCATTATTTAACGGAATAATTCTCATAGTTTCTCCTTCAAATCTCTGATTATTTGATTGATACGTTCTGATTCCATACGCATACTCACCTGATTAACAATCATACGTGCAGACAGCGGACAGATTTCTTCCAATACTTCAAGTCCGTTTTCTCTCAGAGTCGAACCGGTTTCAACGATATCAACAATCACTTCTGAAAGCCCAACAATCGGCGCCAATTCAATGGAACCGTTCAATTTAATAATATCAACCGTTTGGTGCTTTTTATTAAAGAAGTAATCCTTTGCAATCTCAGGATACTTGGTTGCAACACGTATCATTTCATGATGCTGTAATAATTCCTTGGCACTTGCCGGACCGCAAACACACATCCTGCATTTTCCGAAGCCAAGATCAAGCACCTCATAATTTTTACGGTTTTCTTCTAATATGGTATCTTTACCGACAATACCGATATCAGCCGCGCCATATTCTACATAGGTTGGAACATCCGGTGCTTTTGCAAGGAAGAATTTCAACTTTAATTCCTCATTTACAAATATAAGTTTTCTGGAGTCCTTATCTTTCATTTCTTCACATGTAATTCCGATTTCCTCAAGCAACTGTAATGCCTTTTGTGCAAGGCGGCCTTTGCCGAGTGCGAATGTAATATATCTCATAGTTTCACCTGCTTTACGGAAGCATCTTTTTGTATACAATAAACGGTATCAATCCGGTTCTGTTTTGCATAGTTCAGATAATCTTCTTCCTGATTTTTAGTTTGTATCAGTGTTAATTGGGTATGAACACCTTTTGCTCTCAATTCTTCAGCAAACGTGATTGCTGTCTTTGCTGCTTCTTGATAGAATATCACCAGTTGCATAGAAGTGTCTGTCTGAATTTCAATATTCTGTCTTGATAATGCAGACAACAATTGATCAACAACCGTAACAAATCCAATTGCAGCAGAAGTTTTTCCAAACTCGCTTAAAAGGTTGTCATATCTTCCACCCTTCATAACCGCATCTCCGCTTCCATAAGTATAGGCACGGAAAATGATACCTGTATAATAATTATATTTACTAAGCATTCCGAGGTCAAATGAAACATACTTTTCAATGCCATAGATACATAGTAAATCATATAACTGCTCCAGTCGTTCAATGGCACTGACAGAACGCTGATTGGAAACCAGTGCCTTTGTCTCTCGCATTGCGTCAATTGTGCCAAACATTTCAGACACTTTCAAAATAACATTTTTTGATGCTTCTTTAATATGTAATGAATCTAAGATATCCTGTGTTCCAAAATAGTTCTTATTGGATATAAACTCTCGTAGAGACAGTTCTATCTCTTCATCAATGTTATATTCTGCACAGAGTCCTTTAAAGAATTCAACATTACCGATACTGATTTGAAAGTCTTTGAGTCCTGCTTTTTGCATGGATGCAATGACCAATGATATCATTTCTGCATCTGCTTCTACAGAAGCATCTCCGATTAATTCAGCACCAATCTGCGTTGTTTCTTTGAGGCGTCCCTGTAATTCATTGGTATTGATAAAGGTATTACCAACATAGCAAAAGCGTAACGGCATTGTTTCTTCCATAAAATACTTTGCGGTTGCTCTGGCAATTGAAGGTGTAAAGTCAGGTCTTAAAACAAGTGTTGAACCTTCTTTATCAAAAAACTTATACAATTCCTTAGAAGGAATGGTCCCAATCTTATTTGAAAAAATGTCAAAGTACTCAAAGGTCGGTGTTTGAATATCACAGTATCCGTATAATTTCAATTGTTGATGCAGTGTGTCCTGCAACTTTAATTTCTTTTCATATTCGATTCCATAGATGTCTCTGACACCTTCCGGCGTATGCAGTAATCGTTTTTTCATAAATGCTCCTATTCCTATTTAATTTTGTCTTACAACTCAATTTGCTTTATTGCATTAACGTGGTATCATGCTACCATGTTATCAAAACAAATAATATGTATTATATTTTATGACAACCAAATTGTCAACACCTAATCGCCCGAAATTCCTTCCTCTGAAATTCCTTCATCACGCATATCCAAATCTTTCTTTAGTGCATCAAGATACGGAACCAACACACCATGTCCGGGAGCTATCATATATTCAGGCTCCAATTCTTCATATCGAAAGCTCTTTCGGCCACCGGTCTGTGCCCTGTCCCAAAATTCCTTCAGCTTTTTGAAACGCAGATAATAATATAAATTCTTAGAAGTATAGTAAATCAAAAAGAAAGCAATGCCACCTTGTCGCTCAAACTCTTCCATGAAACGAACCTGATGATCATGAATATTTGCAAGCGCAAATGTCTCTGCAGCGCATTCCTTGGCATCAAAGCATACCGGAATTCCCTGTACTGCACCGATGTAATCAACCGTACTCTTTTGATCAAAATAGGCAAGTGTAATATGCCGATTATCTTTATCAATTTTGATTGGTGTAATCGGTGTGGGTATCTTCTGAATCAAAGCCAGGTGATTTTCACTGTATTTTTCATTGGTGCGGTTGATTAGGTCTTCCAGTGTAGAACCTCTCAAACCACGCGAATTCCATGTTGCCATTTTCGTTCTCCTATTGTGGCATCTCAATGATTTGTCGGAACTCAGAAGGAAGTTCTGTCTTGAATTCCCGTTCGGATAAGTGACTCATTTCACCGCCCAGTACAGGCATAACCAATCGATAAGAATGTAATAACTGTGATGTCACTCCGTATTGTTCTCGGTAACGGTTATTTATGGAACGATTTCCGTATTTATAATCTCCGATGATAGCACGATCTATTGATGCAAGATGCGCCCTGATTTGATGTGGTTTACCTGTAATCAGTTCCACTTCCAGCAACGTGTAATCCTCTCCCCATTGAAGCGGTTGATAGCGTGTTTCAATATAGTCGGCGTCAGGAAGTTCGATGTCAGAAATCTGAACCTGATTTGTTGCTTCATTTTTGATTAAATAACCTTTAATCAATTGGGCTTTGTCCACCTTGCCGATTACAATACACTGATAATACTTATGAAGCGTTCTATTCTTCAAGGCTTCTGACATGGCCTGTGTACCGCGTAATGATTTTCCGAAAATGACAATGCCGCTTGTATTGCGATCCAAACGATTGCAAACAGAAGGCTTAAAAGTCTTGAGACTTTCTGTGGTAATTGCTCCGGTATCTAAAAGATAATCCAAACAATATTCATTTAATGAAACATCACCTGCGGCTGATTTTTGAGATAACATACCGCTTGGTTTATTAATCAAAAGAATATCTGTATCTTCATAAATGATATCAAGTTTGACATTCGTATGTTTAGATGCTGAATGATTCTTCTGAGAAGAAAACTTTTCAATGGTTTCATCGGAAAGAAATAGTTTAATTTCGTCTCCTACAACCAGTTTTTCATTTCCAACTGCTTTTTTACCGTTCAACGTAATGTTTTTCTTGCGAAGCATCTTAAATAAGAAGCTTGAAGAAGCTTCATTCAGATACTTCAATAATAATTTATCGAGACGCTGTCCTGCCTCATTTTCTGTTACAAGGAGTACCTTCATATGTACCTGTCCTTATCATTTTTATATGGAAATCGCCTGCAGCAAAGCAAATATCTCATCACTTGTTTGGTCTTCATGTTCCGTCAAATTTTCATTCATGGTAGTCAGACGATTGGTATAAGCCTTAAAGTCATCAAAAAACTTAACGGTTACATTTTTGAAATTATTTTTATTCAACATTTCAGAAATATGTTTTTCCAAGGCAGCACAATCGGTCTTTGGATTTTCAACGTAACCACAAAGCGTATTTGCATAGCAGGCTGCTGAACTGATTTGATATGCCTTCTGTGTTGTGGTCAGTACCAAATCATAATTCATCGGCAACCCCTTTGCAGCTTGTATAGTTTCATCATAGATACTGCGTTCCCCTGTCTTAAAACGCAAAAACATAATCATGCCGACAGCACTTTTACTTGCCGGAAGCATGCCAAGTATCGCAATAACCGTTAATAAATTAGATTTTGTTCCGGTGGAATAGAATCCGATTGCCAGTATAAAAAATGCACAGGCAAACAAACACACTGTTTTTAAAACTTCTACTTTCTTTTGATAATTGATATAACCATACTGGCCTTTTCTAATTTTCTTCATTTGATTTAATCACCTTTGTACTTTTACTCTTGTTTAATATCGATAAAATGAAACTGTGTGGCAATATTTTTGTTGCAATGCGCAATAACTTGATTGGCATACTGTAAACTGATAATTCCTTCCGGTCAGAAGAATCCTTCATTGCTTTTTTAACGACACCAAGTGCTTGTACCATGGTATGTTTTTTATATAATGCCATGGACTCATGTGTCTCTGCAATTCCAAAGAATTCTGTCTGAACAGGTCCCGGACAAACTGCTGTTACATATACGCCCTTTTCCTGTAATTCTCGATTTAATGCTCTGGAAAAACTTAACACATATGATTTGGTGGCTGCATATACCGCAAAGTTTGGCTGTGGTAAAAACGCAGCAGAAGAAGCCAATTGAATAATTCTGCTTCCGTTTCCCATATAAGGAATGCAAATATGAGTTATTGCCGTTAAAGCAGTACAATTCAGTTCAATCATTCCCAGTTCTTCATCCAGTGCACTTTCTCCAAAATCACCAATCATGCCATATCCGGCAGAATTGACAAGCATTTTAATCACTGGTTTTTGCTCTTCCAACAGGAGTGATAATACTTTGTAACTGTTTTTGCCTGTCAAATCAAGTGGTATAATCTTCACAGTCGTTTTAACATTCTTTTGAAGTTCAACAAGCTTGTCCTGCCTTCTTGATATGACCCAGATTTCATTTAATTTATTGTATGCATGGTCAATCTGTGTAACAAATTCTCTTCCCATACCGGAAGACGCCCCGGTCACAATTGCAATATTCATCGTCAAACCCTTCCTTTATCCATAATTTCAAAATAATCCGAAATAAAATAATCTGCCAACTCTCTTTTTTCTTCATTTTGGTGCATGGAATAGGTGTCTTCCACTGCACATACACGCATACCGGCATTTTTACCAGCCATAATACCCGGTGTAATATCTTCAAACACCAAACAATTACTTGGCTGCACGCTTAGTCTTTTGGCACATTCCAGATATACATCCGGAGCTGGTTTTCCAATGTTCACATCACATGCTGTCAATACACAGTCAAACATAGACAGGATTTGATGCTTTTTGAGCACTGCTTTTGCCAAATGCTCGGAATTACTTGTAGCAATACCGAGTTTGATGCCATTTGCCACACACTCATCTAAAAATTCATGTGCTCCTTCTTTTAACGGCACTTGATTTGCATACATTTCATACGCCTTATCATTCCACCATGCTTTGATTTCCTCGACAGAATCTTTGATATGAAAACGTCTCTTAAAATATTCCGCTGTTTCCGTAAAACTCATACCTTCTATTTCACTTTGCAATTCCTCGGGCAGTTCATATCCAAACAGGGCAAGATAGTCTATATCAATTTGCTTCCAGATTCCCATGGAATCAACAAGTGTTCCGTCTAAATCAAATATGACAGCTTTGATATCATTTAACATGATTATTTCCTCATTTCATGATTGCATACGCCATGCAGGCGTGTATTTATTCTTTAACAAATGTCCGTTTGCCTTACCAAACCCAAGCGAATAACCGTCTACACAGACAAGTATCGACTTTTTAGCGTTGTTCTTAAAGGCATCACATTCAACTTTGCTCAATTCAATTGACTCTCCCTTTAGATATTTTACAACGCGAATATCCTCTACGGAAAGATTAAGAACATCATCGTATTCGGATGCTTTTAGTGACATGGCATAAGCTTGGCTTGGCTGTAAGACTCCTATTTTATCAAACTCGCCTAATAGCAATCCGGTACGCAGGTATCGCAGGTCTTTATAAACTTGTGTATCTGTGGGCAATCGATATTGACTGCTTTGAAGATTTATAAGTTGAACTGTTTTCTGTGTCTTTGATATTTCTTTTGCGTTTTGCAATTCTGTATCCGAGACGGATCCTGTTCCGCTATCCTTTTGGAGTAATGCAATAAAATGCCCTTCTCCTTTAAGCTTATGAGGTTAGATGCGAATGCAATCGTTAAGTGGCGCAATCCCGTCACAAAATCCATCCTTTTTAACCGGCTTGCATAATTTCATGTCAGAAAAGGTATCCAGTATATATTGAATGGTATCTTCATCCTCAAGTTTTGAGAAAGTACAGGTGGAATATAATAACATACCGCCCGGCCTCAACATTTTAACTGCTTCTGTCACAATTTCTTTTTGAAGCGCCGCATAATATACAGGTCCTTTTTCCTCATAACTTTTGATTAGCGCAGGTTCTTTACGAAACATACCCTCACCTGAACAGGGAGCATCAACTAATATCTTATCAAAGTATTCTGTAAAATGTGTTGCCAGTTTTTTCGGTTCTTCTGCTGTCACATAACAGTTTGCAATCCCATGCATTTCAAGATTCTTAAGCAATGACTTGGCGCGCGATGCGCTAATATCATTGGCATAAAGTATTCCGGTATCATTTAACTTTGCGCCTAATTCAGTTGCTTTTCCACCCGGTGCCGCACATAAATCCAACACCCTATATCCCGCCTCAATCGGAAGAAGTTCGGCAGGTAACATTGCACTGGGCTCCTGCAGATAATAAAGTCCTGCGTAATAATACGGATGTTTAGCAGGCGCTTCTGCTTCATCATAATAAAATCCGTTTGAGATAAACGGAATCTTCGTTAAGGAAAACGGAGAGATTTTCAAAAACTGCTCCACTGATATCTTGGAAATATTCACACAAAGTCCATAGTGGCGCGGCTGCTCGAAACAATTTATATATTCGCTATATTCATCCCCCAGCAATTCCTGCATGGAGCGTATGTAATCTGAAGGTAAATTCATTTTTGCCTCCTGCAAATAGCATGTGCTTTGTACATGCTATTTTTATGCGCACTAGGACATGCGCGGTATAATCTCTGACGATATTATACCATATCAAACATCTGTTTTCCATAAATTATAATATGTTTCCATGTATCTGTTTCAATACACATATTCCAAAATGTCTTCTTGATGTTCTTGCAAAATCGGATAAGGATTGATGCTGATATCCTCTCCGTTTTCATCAGGAACATATATACCGATATGAAGATGCACTGCAAAATTACCGACAGTTCCTTCGGACACGCCATAGCCAGAATCGCCCATAAAGCCTAGAAATTCTCCCGCAAGAACAGAATCACCCACTTGCAGCTCTTCAGCATAATTATAGAGGTGTGCATAATAAAAATATCCGCCATTTTCACTACGAATTCCGATGCGGTTACCGCCCTGTGGAAGCCAGCCGAGTTTCTCTACTACTCCGCCCGTCATGCTGATAATCGGATAGATGCCGCGTTGATTGATGTCGGCCATGACATCGCAACCTTCATGACCTCTTTTGCCACCAAAAGTGCGTTCAAACATCCATGAGTTTTCAAAAGAAACAGAAGCATCTTTATTTGTCACAGAATAAGCCACCGGGAAATAGATAATATCCGATAATAGTGGCTGCATCCAATCAGCCTTCATATATTCACCAGCCCGAAACGTTTCCATATTGATATCATAGGCGTGCTCTTCTCTGTTTTTGACCAAAAGAGAGTCGATCAGAGAAAACATCCAACAACATATCAGGCATAATGCAAGATTGATTAATATAAGTGCAAGATTTGTTTTCAAAAAAGTATGCATATCTAATCATATGCATACTTTTTCATTAAAAATCACTTTATGATTCAAGAACTTTATTTGCAATTTTCCAAAACCTTCAGCAAATACATCCAAATACGCTGTGTGGAAGGAATACTCAGTTTCTCCTTCGGCGTATGAATATTATCAATATCCGGTCCAATCGAAACAATATCAACTCCCGGAATATTCTTATATGCAATACCGCACTCCAATCCGGCATGAATACCGGCAAGTGTCGGATTGTGTCCCATGCATTGCTGATAGGTACGGAACATGATATCACGCAGTTCTGATTTACTGTTATATTCCCATGCAGGATAATCACCTTCAGCAGAATAGGTTCCGCCAATTGTTTCTGTCAGATATTTGAGTTTATCGCCAAGCGCATATTTTTCAGACGAAACAGAACTTCTGATACAAATCTGCATATTAAAACTATTTTCACGCAGGCGCATAATGCCGGCATTGAGTGAAGTCTGCACAAGGCTGTCTGTTTCCGGGCTCATCTTCTGCACACCGTCCGGAATGGTCATCAATAAGAACACAACTCTTTCTTTTGTCTTTGCGGTTAATGCACGCTCTGTTGACGGACCTTTATCCTCGCAATAAATCGTAATATTTTTCTCAATAATACGAAATTCATTCTGTATCGTTGCTTCAAAACGACTGATTAACTCCTCGAATTCATAGGCATCCTTTTCATGTACCAGAATTTCTGCCTGTGCCTCTCTCGGAATTGCATTATCCTGAAGTCCACCCTTTAAGTAACACAAATCAAAATTGATATTCTTTCCGATGAAATGAAGCAGTCGACCCATTAAGATATTGGCATTGCCACGGTATTTATCAATCTCACTGCCGGAATGTCCGCCACGCAATCCGCATAAAACGATATTATATTTGCTGCCGCTCTTTTCCACATAACGAACCGGTATCGAACATTTGGAACGCATACCACCTGCTGAACTTACAAGAAGTTCGCCCTCTTTTTCATTATCAATATTAATCATACGTTTTGCGGATAACTTTGAGAAATCCAACGCATTGATACCAAGCATTCCAATCTCTTCGTCTACGGTTAAAAGTATCTCAAGAGGTGGATGTTTGATAGAATCATCTTCCAAAATTGCAAGACAGATAGCCACAGCAATCCCGTCATCTGCACCAAGTGTTGTTCCTTTTGCATAGATAAAATCATCAGTTTGCGCAAGCCTCAATCCGTCTTTTTCAAAATCATGCTTAATGTCACTTTCAAAATTCTTTTCACACACCATATCCAGATGTCCCTGCAATATAATCGGTTTTGATGCCTCATACCCCGCACTTGCAGGTTTATAGATAATCACATTCCCAAGTTCATCCTGTACATACTTCAAATCATGTGACTTTGCAAAGTCAACACAATATTGGCTGATTGTTGACGTATTATCTGATCCGTGCGGAATTGCACAGATCTCTTCAAAGTATTTGAAAACATTCATCGGTTCTATATTTGTTAATACAGACATTTTATTTCTCCATTCCGTTCCATTCATTTTATATAGTTTATTGTGTCATAGATAACCTAAAA
>DATESB010000150.1:0-4803 GCA_035271065.1 Lachnospiraceae bacterium
TCGATTGTGATGAAGGTGACTAATATCGGGAAAACAGCCGGCAAAGAGGTCGTTCAGGCTTATGTTTGCCCACCTCAAGGAAAACTTGGGAAACCGGCGCGCAATCTCGTTGGATTTGCGAAAACAGCCTTATTGGAACCGGGTATGAGCGAAGAACTAAAAATCGAGATACCTTATAGTCGATTTGCTTCTTATGATGATAGCGGAGTGACAGGCCATAAGTCATGTTTTGTATTGGAGCCGGGTGTATATGAATTTTATGTAGGCTCTGATGTCAGAAGTGCTAAGTTGGTAGGGAGCATGCGACTGGATGAATTACAGGTTGTGGAACAGTGTGGAGAAGCGGTTTCGCCGACTCTCAAATTCAACAGAATGCGTCCGCAGGTACAACAGGACGGAACGTACCGTATGGAAGAAGAATCTGTGCCTGTCAGAAGTTATGACCTTGAGGAGCGAATTGCGGCAAATATGCCTGAGAGTGTTCCGTATACAGGAAACAAGGGACATTTACTGCAAGATGTTTATGAGGAAAAGATATCTTTGGATACATTTTTAGCACAGTTGACAGATGAGGAATTGATTTACATTTCCAGAGGCGAGGGCATGAGTTCTCCGAAGGTAACTCCGGGTACAGCTGCGGCATTTGGTGGCGTGACTGACGAATTGCAGAAATATGGTATCCCTGCAGGATGTGTTGCTGACGGTCCCTCCGGAATTCGTATGGATTGCGGCACTAAGGCATTCAGTCTGCCAAATGGTACGGCGCTTGCATGTACTTTCAATACAGAATTGGTAGAGCAATTATATGAAATGGAAGGAAAAGAATTGCGCAAGAATCAGGTTGATTCCTTACTGGGACCTGGAATTAATATTCATAGAAATCCGTTGAATGGTAGAAACTTTGAGTATTTTTCAGAAGATCCGTTTTTGACGGGAAGTATGGCAGTAGCGCAGTTAAAAGGAATGCACAAATATCAGGTGACCGGTACGATTAAGCATTTTGCCTGCAATAATCAGGAGGTCAGCAGACATGATGCGGATTCTGTGGCTTCAGAGAGAGCAATCAGAGAGATATATCTGCGTGCCTATGAAATGGCGGTGAAAGAAGCCGGAGCATATTGCATCATGACTACTTATGGACCGTTGAACGGACTTTGGACTGCGGGCAGTTACGATTTGGTGACGACAATCCTGCATCATGAGTGGAATTATCAAGGCATGGTCATGACAGACTGGTGGGCAAAAATCAATGACGAGGGCTGTGACGGATACAGAGAAAACACGAAAGTGATGATTCGTGCGCAGAATGATGTTTATATGGTAAATGCAGATGCAAAGAGTAATTCGGCGAATGATAATGCCCCGGAAGGTCTTGCAAGTGGATATATCACCCGAGCTGAGTTGGTTCGAAATGCCAAAAACATCTGCGGAGTTCTGTTACGAACCCCTGCAATGCAGCGCATGATGGGAAAAGATACGGATGAATGGGAAGAACTTAATCGTACTGAAACGGACGAAGGTCCCCAGATTACATGTCCGGGAACGACTGTAATCGGAACAACGAAGCTTGATCTTACGGGAATGAAGACAGATAAAGGGACAACCGTTCATTATGAACTTCAACTTCCGAAGCGCGGCGATTACCGGATGTACTTCAAACTAAAATCCAATGCAGGTTCTTTGGCACAGATGCCGATTTCTGTTTTTGAAAATAATATTCTGATTGGAACTATTACCATTAACGGTACAAACGGTGAATATATCGAAAGAAGTGTCAAATTCAGTGTCTTTGTTGCAGTGGATAATTTCTTCCGTCTGTATTTCGGAGAGAGCGGTGTGGAAATCGGAGAAATCAGAATTGAAGAAGAACCGGAAGTATAAGGAGAAAGAATAGGTATTTATGCGCAGGACATTATCTTATCAAATTAAAGAAGAGGATGTAGAGAGGACAGTGGGCGGTCTTGTCAATTTCTTGTTGAAGGACTGCCTACACCTGACCGGACGCGAGGTGAGCCGAGCAAAGTTTCTGCCGGACGGGATTATGGCGGACGGCATTCAGGTGACCGTGAAGCAGAGGTTGAGAGCGGGACAGGTATTGACGGTGTGTTTGGAGGATACGACAGGAAAAGAAAGTCGTGTTGCACCAAGAGAGGGCCCGATTGAGATTGTCTACGAAGATGAAGATATTGTTTTTGTAAATAAACCTGCGGGAGTTGTGGTACATCCTTCGCATGGTCATTTCTACGATTCTATCAGTAATTTTCTTGCTTATCACTATGAGCAGTTGGGTCAAGATGTGATTTGTCGCGTCATCGGACGTTTGGATAAGGATACGTCCGGTGCACTTTTATTTGCCAAGAATCAGGCAGCTGCAGCAAGAATGACAGCGCAGAAACAAACCGGCGAAAGCTGTCGGACTTATCTTGCACTTGTTACAGGGCATATGCCAAAACACAGTGGCGAGATTGATGCACCATTAGAACGTGTGCCGGATGATTTGATGTTACAAAGGGTGAGTGAAAATGGACTATCCGCACACACGACGTATGAAGTGATACAGGAATTTGACGGGTATTCTCTGCTTTCAGTACAGATTGAGACCGGAAGAACACATCAAATTCGTGTGCATATGGCATCTGTCGGACATCCTCTCCTTGGAGATACGCTTTATGGAACAAGCGATAAAGGGATATTAAGAGCGGCACTGCATTCCGCTGAGGTGGTGTGCAGACAGCCATTTACGGGTGAACAGATACAGATTAAAGTACCATTGCCGGAAGATATGCAACGGTTGTCACATGGGCTGAGGCTGACTTCCGTTCCGTAAAATAGAAGAGGGAATAAAATCCCTCTTCTATTTAATGGCATGAAGATCTAATCTTGATGCCAATGCTTCTTGCAATACCTTCGATACGTTAATCTTTTCTTTCTCAGCAGCAGCGTCCATCCAGCTAGGCAATGTGACGTTTCGTCGAACCATTTTATTGTCCATTCGTCTGCGGTATTCCGCGAAATCAATATCTATCAGCGTTTGTATTCCTTTTGAATAATCATATATGTCTGTATCTTCTTTTGCTTTTTGTAATGCGCCTTCATAATCCGACGGTTCGGGCAATTCCTTGCCGTCATTTTCATAATCTATTCCCTTGAGACCGATTGCATCTCTTGCCATATCAATCGCATCTTCCATGCTTTTTCCTTCGGTGTATATATCCATGTCAGGGACATATACAAGATAGTCTTTTCCATTTTGTGATATAAATGTTGGATATACTTTTTTCATTAGCCTCATCCTTTCGGTAACAATATATATGATAGTTTACTAAATTTTGAAGATTTTATTTCAATCCCCATTTTTTTAATATTTTCATTGCTGTAATTTCATTTATTTCTCTATGCCTTGGAACTTGCTCTGTGTCGTTACCTCGTTTGTATGTATCATGGTTTCCACCGTGTTCTTTGAATTGAAATCCTGCGTCTTCGAGCTTTCTTATTAAATCTTTTTGTTTCATTCGTGTCTCCCATAATTATATTATACACATTACAGTGTGTATAATCAATATATTCTTTACATACTTATTTTCGAGTAGCAGGATCAATCAACCATATTCATATATTCATTCTTCACTATATAGAGTGTTCTGGTTATTGTCAATTACGGCAGCTCTGTTACGGCATCTGAATTTAATAATAAATCTTGGAATTAAATTGGGAAAGAGGTGATTATGGAGATGATGCCAATAATTATTCGATTGGAATTATACTGCAGCATGGGGATAATCGCTTTCTATTTACGGGTGATGCAAAAGAAGAAGCAGAGGCAGACATGCTGCAAAATGGGATTGACCTTTCGGCGGATGTCTATCAAGTGGGGCATCACGGGAGCAGTACTTCTTCAAGTAAGGCATTCTTAGATCAAGTGGAACCGAAATATGCGGTAATCAGATGTGAAGAGGGCAATTCATACGGACACCCACATGCAGAGGTTATGAATAGTTTGCGTGCAAGAGGAATAGAAGTATTCAGGACAGATGAGCAGGGAACCATTCTTGCTGAATCAGACGGAACATCTATTACATGGAACTGTGCACCATCAACCAGTTGGAAGTCCGGAGAACCCACCGGTTCAGCCGATGCCTCAGGTGGTGATACACCGGCGGTAGAGGAGAAGCCTATTGTACCGGTAGCACCTGTTGTTGAATCAAGTGAATTTACCTATATCATCAATATAAATACAGAGAAATTTCACTATGCGAGTTGCAGTAGTGTAAATGACATGAATGAAAGCAATAAATTGCCATCTAATCAAAGCCGAGATGAAATTATTGCACAAGGATATGTTCCCTGCAAGAGGTGTAATCCATAAAGTAAACAATATGCTCAAAATAAGGGAAGAAAATGATTTGTGCCCTTGACAAACTCATACTTTTGAACGTATAATCGCACTATAAATATTGTAGGCGTTGACGAAGACAGTAGATGATATTTGAAAGTCCTAGAGAGTCGGGGATGGTGAGAGCCCGATACGAGTAGAATATAATTGAACATCACTTCCGAGCTTCGGACTGAACGATTGAACACAGTTTAAGTGCCAATTCAGTAGGAACCGACGGTATCCACCGTTATCGGAAACCATATAAAAGCAACCCTATCTTTAAGATACGGCAAGCGGAGTATGATGTATCAGGTGGTACACCGAGCAATAGCGCAGAAACTATGACCTCGTCCTAATACAGGGCGAGGTTTTCTAATTCAGAAAGGCAATTCAGAAAGGACGATGAATATGTACGAGAAAGTATCCCC
>DATESB010000151.1:0-3121 GCA_035271065.1 Lachnospiraceae bacterium
ATTGCACAGCAGACATTGCTGAACTACTTGTAAGAGGAGAAGGATTATGAAAATTAAAACGAAATTATTTGCAGAAATTGAAGTGGATGAGAGCAAAATCATTACATTTGTAAACGGAATTGTAGGATTTCCGGAATTGAAGGATTTCTTATTAATTCATGACAGTGAGAAGGAGTCCAGCATCAGTTGGTTACAGTCGATACAGGAACCGGCATTTGCAATGCCTGTGATTAACCCGTTGGTGATTGTACCGGATTATAATCCTGAGATTGAGGATGAATTGATTAAGCCGATTGGCATCAGTGGACCGGAAGAGATGCTTGTGTTGGTTACCATTACGGTACCTGCCGAAATAGAGAAGATGTCCATTAATCTGCGTGCTCCGATTATTATCAGCGGTGAAACAAGAAAAGCCTGTCAGGTCATAGCAGACGGTGAGCAGTATGCAGTGAAGTATCCCATCTATGATATATTGATGGCGGCAAAAGAAAAGGCAGGTGAATAATATGCTGGCTTTATCCAGAAAGAAAAACGAGGCATTAATTATTGATAACTGTATTGAAGTTACCATTCTTGACATTAAAGGCGACCAGGTGAAACTTGGCATTGCAGCACCAAAGGAAATTCCTATCTATCGTAAGGAAGTTTATTTGCAGATTCAAGAGGCAAATAAAGCAGCTATGGAACCGGCAGCTGTTGATGCATTAAAAAATATTTTCTAAAGGTATAATCTTTTTTGCCTAACGTGACGATATTTAGGGAAAGAGAGATAGAGACCATGATGGTCTTGTAACTTATTGACTGAGTCAAAAATTACCCACGGAAGGGAGAATTTTTGACTATCGCGGGTTTGACGGACCAAACTCACAAGCCAGGAGGTGGCAATTATGGCTATAGAACCATTAAGCAGTGCCATGACATATCAGGCACAGAACACATCAGCTGTTCAAACAAATAGGACTGAAGCGGATTACACGGATGGTAGAGCGCAGTCAGCATCACCGCAGGTAGATATTACAACTGCAGCGATTGCACCAGCAGATCAAAAATCAAATCAGGATGGCAGGGGACAGCAACAGCAACAACAGGCTAATCCGGATCAAGTGAAAAAAGCAGTAGAGAGACTGAATAAGCAGATGACGAATTCAGAAGCGTTGTTCGGTATTCATGAAGGAACAAATCGTGTGACGATTAAGATTGTAGACAAGCAGACTAAGGAAGTCCTCAAAGAATTCCCACCGGAAAAGACACTTGATATGATTGCAAAAGTGTGGGAACTCGCCGGAATACTTGTTGACGAGAAGAGATAGGAGGAGTCATTATGCCAGTTAGAATAGCAGGATTAAATTCAGGTATGGATACAGACGCCATTGTGCAGGACTTGGTGAAAGCATATAGCGCAAAGACAGATACCTATAAAAAAGAACAAACAAGATTACAGTGGAAACAGGATGCTTGGAAGTCATTGAATACAAAGATATATAGTTTCCATACGAAATTTTTATCAGATATGCGTTTTTCAGGTGCATACAGCAAGAAGAAAACTTCTGTTTCGGATGAAACAAAAGCATCGGTTGTAACGAGTGATACAGCTGTTAATGGTATTCAGACATTAAAGGTCGGCAGTTTGGCGCGTGCTTCATACTTGACCGGAGGAAAATTAAAAAAAGCAGACGTTGCTGATACGACACCAATCACGGCAAAGACGACACTAAGTGAATTGGGATTTAGCGGAAGTACTGCTATTACAGTTAATAAAGGATCAGCCGGAAGTGAAACATACGGAACGTTAAATATATCCGGAGATACCACGCTTGAAAGTGTGGCGGATCAGTTAACAACGATGGGGCTGTCAGCAAATTTTGATGCAGCAAACGGACGCTTTTTTGTAAGCGCCAAGAATACCGGTGCAGCAGCAGATTTTTCGTTCAATGGCTCTGAGGGCGCACTTTCGATGCTTGGTTTTCAAAGCGTAGCAGTGGGCACAACTCCTGGTGATGACAGTATTGGTGTAAAGGTTAGCGGTTCTGATGCAGCAATCACATTAAATGGTGTAAATTATACATCTTCAAGCAATGCATTTACTGTAAATGGTATGACAATCAGCGTAAAGGGACTGACAGAGGGTGATGAGGAAATCACACTGAGCACCGACACAGATTATGATGCTATTTACAAAAATATAAAAGAATTCATCACAGAATACAACAAACTTGTTAACGAGATGGATTCCATGTATAATGCGGCGTCTTCAAAGGGCTATGACCCATTGACAGAGGATGAGAAGTCTTCCATGACGGATTCTGAAATCGAGGCATGGGAGAAGAAAATCAAAGACTCCATTCTTAGAAAAGATGAGACCATAGAATCTGTTACGAGTACGATGCGTATGGCAATGCTTCAGACTTATACTGTGAATGGCAAGGAAATGGGATTGTCGATGTTTGGCATTAATACGCTTGGATATTTTAATGCGGCAGACAACGAGAAAAATGCTTATCACATTGACGGAGATCCCGAAGATTCAAATACCTCTGACAGTAAAGATAAACTGAAGGCAGCAATTGCTACAAATCCTGCCAGCGTACAGAGCTTCTTCACACAAATGGCAAACAATATGTATGATGCGTTGTCAACAAAGATGAAGGGTACGGAATACAGCAGTGCGTTTACCGTGTATGATGATAAGCGAATGGCAACAGAGTATGCTGATTATACGAAAAAGATTTCTGATTGGGAAGATAAGGTTGCAGATATTGAGGATCGGTATTATAAGCAGTTTGCAGCAATGGAAAAAGCAATGGCAACATTAAATTCCAGTTCATCAGCATTATCCAGTTTATTAGGTTCCGGAAGTTAAGTACTAAAGGGGGATTAATATGGCGTCGACAACAATGAACAATGCCTATGCGCAGTACAATAACAGCAAAATATTAACCGCATCACCTGCAGAATTGACACTGATGCTTTATGAAGGTGCAATTAAGTTTACGAACATTGCAATTCTGGCAATTGAGCATAAAGAAACTGAAAAAGCGCATATCAATATCATGAAGACGCAGAGGATTATTGAAGAGTTCAGAATGACTTTGAATTTTGATTATCCTGTTGCGAAAGACTT
>DATESB010000152.1:0-4347 GCA_035271065.1 Lachnospiraceae bacterium
TCCTTATGATAATTCCTGTATAGAATCATTTCATTCTGTTCTTAAAAAAGAGGAGGTAAACCGTAGAAAATACAAAGATTCAAAGACTGCCTATAGTGCAATTTTTGAATACATTGAATCTTGGTATAACCGAAAGCACATTCATTCAAGTCTGAACTACAGAACTCCGGAATCTGTTTATTCAGAATGTGAAAAACTTGCAGGTTAAACTGACGTTTTTTGTGTCTACTTTATTGACTTAGGTCCACACACTCTTACCGCAGTAATAGACAGGGCAAGGGTGTGCATTGTTATGTATCGCCATCATCAACAAGAATAGTTGCGTTTGCGGGTGGGCTGTTTTATTTTAAGATACGCAAGTGGGAATCAGTATTTAATAAATTTAGCCCCAGGAACGCCGCAAATGCTGCATTTGTCTGGAACGAATTTCTCAATATTTCCGCAAACAGGGCAGAGATAATAAAAAACTTCTTCCGTTTCGTCAAGATTATCTAATGCATCCTGATAAAGTCCGGCATGAACCTCTTCAGCTTTCATAGCAAATGTGAAGGTTGCTACTGCTGCGTTATTTCCTTCTGCCTTAGCTTGCTCTATGAAAGGAGGATACATCTCTTTATATTCATAGGTTTCGCCTATAACCCCATCTTTTAAGTTATCCTCTGTAGAACCGATTTTTCCAGCTACTTCAAAATGCTTTAAAGCATGGAGGGTTTCGGCATCAGCGGCGGCTCTAAACAATTTTGCTGCATTTAATTTTCCATCTTGTTCAGCTTTCTTTGCATAAGCTGTATATTTTCTGTTCGCTTCAGATTCACCGGCAAATGCCGCCATCAAATTTTTAAGAGTCTTATTTTCATTCATCTTTTCATTATCCTCATTTCCATTAAAAGCTTTTAATAATTTTTCCACAGTTTCTTTCGGGAATCCTTCTGTCTGCTTTTGCTCAAGAAGTGATTGCAAGAATTCCTTAGCGTTATCACTTTGTGGCAGCATATATCCCGCTTCACGGATAATATCTTCTGCCATGATAAGATTAGACTTCTCAATTGCAATTGCCAGCTTGTTAGGCAGTCCGGCAGCAATGTTTTCTTGCTCCGATTTGCTACGCATGAGTGCTTTTAATGCACTTATAACAGCCTCGGTTTTATCCTGTTGCTTTGGATATACCTTTGGCACCATAGAAATTGCACCCGATGGGCAAGCATCTGCACAATCGCCGCATCCAATACATTTGTCAACGTCGATAATACTGTTCTCTGTATCAGTTGCCCCGGTAGGGCATACATAAAGGCATAGACAATCCTTTGTACATAAACGTATGTTTCTTACTGCATATTTATCAGCCATTTTTATTGCCTCCCCTCAATCTTTTCAAATTTCCAATTAGGCACCTTGCAAACAGGGCAAACCTCCGGCAGAATATCTCCTATATAGACAAAGCCGCATATGGTACAGACATAGACGCCTGTGTTTTCTAGCATGGCATCGCCCTCTTTTTGATATCGAGTCAAGAGTGATTTTAATATCCGAGTAATCTTCTCACTCCATACCAAAGCACGGAGCGCACCTCTATCCTTGGCATCGGATGCTGCGGCGTTGGCATTTGGAAAGCCCTCTGCCAAATCTTTTTCAATTAAAGCCATCAGCTTGTCAAAAGAGGGTTCTTTTGCAGGTGCTGATGCTGACTTAAAGTGCTCTGCTAATTCTCTAAAAAGAGTCGATTCCTCGGGCTTGTATTGTTTTTCGCACCCACGAGCAAGATTTGTGCAAAGAGCACTTAGTTCAAGCGCAGACATCTCTTTCATATCTTCGGCTGATTCGAGTACAGGCATCGGTTTCTTTTCAGGGGATGCCGCTTGTTCACCTTGTTTCTCAAATTCAGCTTTTGTTGCACCGCAGAGAGGACAAACCCAGTCCTCGGGCAGTTCCTCCCATGTTGTTCCCGGTGCAATGCCTGCTTCGGGAATGCCCTTTGCTTCGTCGTATACAAACCCGCAAATGGAGCATATGTATTTTACCATTTCACTACCTCCTCATTCGTTTTCTTCTATATTTACAAGGCATCTTTGGCAAATGCCTTTAAAATATACATTTTTGTTATGAATTTTAAAGCCGTTTAAATCCTTGGATGTTAAAGAATCCATATCGATACCAAAGTCATATATCATACCACAGGATTCACATTTGAAGTGTCCATGGCTTTCAGTGATAACATCATATCTGGTTTCGTTATCTTCAATTGCAACAACTTGAACCAAACCTGATTCTGATAACATTCGCAGGGTATTATAAACTGTTGTTTTGGATAGTGTAGATATTTCCTTTTGAAGATCGGTAAATATCTGTTCTACAGTTGGATGATGTTGATTTTCGGTGAGGTATTCCAAAACCTTCAGCCTTTGGTGTGAGACGTGTATGTTTTTCATCTTTAATTCTTGCTTTAACTTTTCAAATAAAAGGTTCAATCACTCACCGCCTATAATTTATAACAGACGTAATCATTGTCGTTTTGTAATGATTACATCTGTTATAACCTTTTAAAGCTGAAAATACAATAGTATATGAGAGAAAGTAGTAAAGTTTTACTCTCCGCACTCGTCATGGTGCTGATGTTCATGGCAAACGGAATCGGTGGACTTAAGATTGCCTTTCAGATACGCTTCTACGGTTGCTTTTGCATCTCCGGAAGCTCCTACTACAACTTCAACGTTTCTTTCATTGAAAATCTCAACCGCACCTCCGCCCATACCACCACTGATGATAACATTTACACCACGATCGGCAAGGAAATTTGGCAAGAATCCAGGTCTATGTCCAGGGTTAGCAATGGTTTCACTTTTGATGATTTGGTTTTTTTCGATGTCGAAAATCATAAACCCTTCGCAATGTCCAAAGTGCTCGGTCACCATTTCATTTTCGCTTGCTACTGCAATTTTCATCATTTTATTTTCCTCCAATTTCTTATTTTGAATGTGTTCATCTAATAATATTGCTGCATATTCAACAAGTTCAGCACAGGGTCGTTTTTTATAATACTCTTCGTTTCTTTCTTCCGGTATGTGACTTTGCCTCTCATCAGATATTCCTAATAGTTCTCTACAAATGAATGATTTATTTTCATTCTTGAATTTCATTGCAATTGACTGAATCAACTTATAATGTTCAGTTTTAGCAGTTCTATCTAATGGGTCAGAATATCCATCTAACATTCCTAAAACTATAAACATTCCACTAACTGCTCCACATACCTCTCGTAATCTTCCCATTCCGCCACCAAATGAAGAGGATATTTTCAATGCTGTTTCTGAGTCTAGGCCTATATCATCACAAAATGCTAACACTACCGATTGAGAACAATTGTATCCTTTCTTGAATAAGTCTTTTGCTAATTTTGAATGTTCACTCACTTAATATTTTCCTCTAGTCTTTCCTCTAGTAATTTTGATGTGCTATCAAGCCAGTTCCCATCGAAAAGCTCTATCAATCCCTTGTCACATGCAACTGAAATTTTTGGGTCAATAGGTAATTTAGCAAGAACCTTTAAATTATGTTTATCGGCAATTTCTTCAATGTGACTTTCGCCAAATATCTGATAATCTTTGCCGTTATCAGGACATTTAAAGTAAGACATATTTTCCACCAACCCAATAATTGGGATATTCATCATCTCAGCCATCTTGACAGCTTTTGATACAATCATGGATACCAGTTCTTGTGGTGAAGTAACAACGATAATTCCGTCAACAGCAATGGATTGAAATACCGTAAGGGGAACATCTCCGGTACCTGGAGGCATATCAATGAACATAAAGTCCACGTCGCTCCAAATAACATCAGTCCAAAACTGCTTCACTGTACCAGCAATAATAGGCCCTCTCCAGACAACCGGATCAGTATCATTTTCTAACAATAAATTGACAGACATTATATCAATACCTGTCTTGGTTTTAACAGGGAATAGACCAAGCTCACTGGCTTTGGCTTTTTCCTTGATACCAAATGCTTTAGGGATAGAAGGCCCGGTAACGTCTGCATCAAGAATGGCAGTGTGATACCCGAGCCTGTTCATGGTAACCGCAAGCATGGAGGTTACTAGTGACTTGCCGACACCGCCTTTGCCGCTGACAATACCAATAACCTTTTTTACGCTGCTCATCTCATGCAGTTGCTCGGAAAAATCCGTTTTTTGTTCTTTTCTTTCTGTGCAGTTCTCCGAGCAGCTACTGCAACTTTGATTGCATTTTTCACTCATAATCTTAGCTCCTTAACTAAATATTTTTTAATTTTAATGTTTGGTAAACATAATAAATAATGTGAAAGTAATACCTGTTATAAATGCAAGGGTAG
>DATESB010000153.1:0-10251 GCA_035271065.1 Lachnospiraceae bacterium
GACTAATTGATAATGGCAATATACAATGAATAAATATATAATAAAGTGAGGATATCATAGTGAACATACTTAAAAAAATCAGGCAATTTTGGTGGAACGGATATAATCTGGACCGTAGAGAGACAGCACAAGTAGTTGTAAGGAGCAGCAATATTGCCGAAATAAAATTAGAGGAACATATTAATAACCCACTATACCTTGAAGGATACGGGGCCAAGACATATTCCCAAAATGATGAAGACGGTATCATTGAAGAAATATTTAACAGAATCGGAACTACAAACAAAGTATTTATCGAATGCGGCGTCAATAATGGTATGGAGTGTTGCACACATTACTTACTGTACAAGGGATGGAGTGGCGCATGGATAGAAGCAGACAAACACTTTTATAATGAAATATGTTCTTTGTTTTCCGATATCATTACAGAAGATAAGTTGCGTGTAAAAAATGCATTTATTACAAAGGATAATATAAATTCATTAATATCAGAATGCGGCATTAAGGGGGAAATTGATCTTTTTTCCATTGATATTGTCGGTAACGATTATCATATATGGAACGTATTGGATGTTGTTTCGCCCCGCGTAGTTATAATGCCATATAATGCAAAGTTTTTACCCACATGTGAATGGATAAAAGCATATGATGAAAACTATATTTGGGACGGAAGTGATTGTCAATATGCCTCTCTTAAGTCCATCGAACTTCTCGGAAGGCAGTTGGGATATACACTTGTCGGAACCAATGCAAATGGTGTAAACGCATTTCTTGTTAGGAATGATTTATTAAAGACTGATGCTTTTCCTTCCCCCGCTACAGCAGAAAACTTATATAATCCAGCCAGAAGATGGATGTTTTTTGAGAGTGGCAGAGGAAACGAATACGCGAAATACCCATTATTGCATAAATAAATACGGAGATTATTATTATGAATATAGGTTTTGTTTCCACATGGTATGACCGTGGTGGTGCGTATGTCACCAAAGCTTATCTCAATGCTGTCAGTTCAGGCGGACATCGGGTATTTGTATATGCCAGAGGTGATAACGGCAAGGGTAAGGGCAATCCCAATTGGGATATGCCCTATGTTACGTTTGGTCTAAATCTATGGGACACCAACATCAATCAATCGCATTTTGATCGTTGGATTAGACGAAACCAACTGGATATCGTTTTCTTTAACGAGCAGATGGAATTTTCTATTGTTGCCCATATCAAAAAGGATTTCCCCAAAATCAAGACAGGATCCTATATCGACTATTATACCGAAACCATGTTGCCCTATTTTCAGCTATATGATTTTATCATCTGTAACACGCATAGACACATGGAAGCCATGTCGGAACACCCGCAAAAATATTTTGTCCGCTGGGGAACCAATATTGATTTATTCAAACCCGTTCAAAAAAAAGACACTGACAATGGGATGCCTGTCTTTTTTCACTCGGCAGGCATGTCCTACCGCAAGGGAACCGATATTTTAGTTGATGCGTTTATCCACGGAAAGCTCTACGAAAAATCCAAGCTCGTGATTCATACACAAATTGAAATTTCTAAACAATGCAACTATACAAAAGAAGAACTAGCATCAAAGAACATTGAAGTCATTGAGCAGACTGTAACTGCTCCCGGACTTTACTATATGGGTGACATCTATGTATATCCCACACAATTAGAAGGTGTAGGGCTTACCATGTATGAAGCTCTTGCTTCCGGATTGCCGGTTATTACAACCAATTTTCCGCCTATGAACGAATTCATTGATGGCAGCAATCCCTCCATTGGACAGGTCATAACTCCTGAGCGCCTTTACGCCCGTGCGGACGGCTATCTTTGGCCACTAGCCAAGTGTAGTGAGAGTAGCTTAATTCAATGTATGGAATACTATATTACACACTCCGACCAACTGCACGAATATCAACAGAGTGCACGTGACTTTGCAGTAAAAGAATTGAATTGGGAGAGCAGATATTCCGAAATCAACCATATTTTCGAAAGCGCCGTGATACGCACAACTGACGATAAACTTTGCAATCAAGTTATACGCAAAGAAAAGCGTGCACGTCTGCACCATCTTCTGCTGGCTTTCTTAACAAATACACATTTTGATTCTATATTACTAAAGTTTGTGAAATAGGAGTGCCAGATGACTGACAAAAAGAATAAAAATCTGATTTCCAACTTCATATCTTACTTCTATGGGAACTTTGCTGTTATCATTCTTGGTTTTATTTCGACTCCCATCATTACCAGATGTATCCAAACAGAAGAATTTGGAAAAGGCACTTTGTTCTACACTGCGGTTACCATTATCAATATCTTTGCTGTTATGGGACTCGATCAGTCCTATATTCGATATTATTACAAACAGGGGGTTAACACTCGTGTTTTAATGCGGCAATGTATTGTACCACCCTTGATTATTTCCATGATTTTTGCATGTTCATACTGGATTGGTGCAGAAACATTCAACGGAATTCTGTTCGGAAAAGATGACCTGGATGTAAGATGGCTGATTATCATCTATTTCTTTTCCGCCATTATAGAACGATTTATGATGTTAAACATCCGCATGCGACAGAAAGGAAATCTATACTCCTTATTTTGTATCCTGAATAAGGTTCTATATGTTGCCATTATACTGATTGCTTTCTACTTCATCGGAGATGATTACCGTGTCGTTGTATATGCTTATACCCTTTCACTGGGTATTGTTGCGCTGCTGATGATTCTCTGGTATCTTTGGGTTACAAATAAAGAAGCAGAAAACATACAAAAAACACATCAAATCCATTTCCCGGAATTGTTGCATTATGGAATTCCCTTTATTCTAATGCTTCTTGTAAACTGGGCAATGACCTCTACCGATAAAGTTATGATTAAATACTTTGGTGATTACAGCGAAGTTGGTATTTATTCTGCTGCACTTTCCATTGTGAGCATTTTAATCAATGTAAAAATTGCATTTGCTACTTTCTGGGTTCCTGTTGCCTTAGAGAAATACGAAAAAGAAGATGACAAAACCTGCCATGCCTTTTTCAGAAATATCTTTTCTAAGGTTCAGCTACTCTGCTTTTTTGCAGTAATCATGCTTATTTTATTCAGAAAAATCATCATTCTCTTTTTGGGCAGCAGCTACAGAGAAGCTATCATTGTACTTCCATGTCTCGCCATCATGCCAGCCTTTGATATTATGTTCGAAATCACCAGTCAGGGACTAAATTTCAAACAGCAAGTACGTTATTATAATATCTCCTCTGTGATTGTTCTATTTGGAAATATTATTGGTAATCTGATACTCATTCCAAGGTACAACATACTGGGAGCAGCAATTGCAACCGGTTTTTCCTATATTATCTACTTCGTTTCCGGGACATTATTTTCGCAAAAATGTTATAAAGTCCCTTACAATTTCAAAAGCACATATGTATACATTCCGTTACTGTTTATCTACGCAATCATTTCATCTTTTACTCAAAACAGTATCATCAATATTAGTGGCGGTTTGTTCTGTATTCTTGTCATGTTTATCTTAGATTTTCGTCATATACGTGACATGTGGCAAGGACTAATCAATATTTCTAAAAATATGTTGCATAAAACAGATTCAACAAAGGAGCAGAAATAATGAATCATCATATTGGCATTTTGGAGAAAAATAAATACTTGGCATCTGTTTTAGAACAATGTAATCTTGTATACGAAACCTTTTCTTCTGCCGAGACCTTGTATGCCTCAGACCTTCCTGTTGTGTTCTGTGACGAACCATGCGAAGCAGATACAGATTGTTTTCTATTCACCAATCATCAAAGTCTCGCTGCTGCAAAACATATTACAAATATTGAACAATCAGGATTTTACTTTGCAATGGAGGACGTTGAATTTGGAACGCGTAGTTTTCTGATTGATATTCCCTGTTTTCAGTATCCTATAACCCTAGACTCTTCTGACTCTTTACGTGGTACTGTATTTGATCGTCAGAACCGCCCGCTCCAAAATACCGGCATTCTGTTTTCCGAACAGCTTATTTCTCTTCCTTTCATTCTATGCAATTTAAATTTAGGTGAACAGCTTTCAAGAAGACCTTACTATTCAAAAACTGCACAAAAGCATTTTGTGGAAATTGGACCTGCTGTTGATTTTGCAGCTCTTCGACGCCTTCTCTTTTCTCTGATACAATATGCCTACCTGCAGCTTAAGCTGCCAATTCCCCTTGAAGAGACAACATCCCTGCTTACTGCCAAAAAATACTTTAGCGTCCGTATTGATGCAGACGGATGTACCAAGAAAAGTACAGAAGTTTGTCAACAGATTGCTGTAGCCACCGGCTGTTCTTTTACATGGTTTCTTGACATGGAGGAATGGAAAAAACATAGACATCTGATCGCATCACTCGTAGCAGCCAATCAGGATATACAACTACACTGCTATCATCATATGACCTACTTTTCGAAGAAAACCAATCTGCTGAATCTACAGCGAGGACTTAAGTACCTCAAACGCAATCGTATTAATCCTATTGGTGTCGTTTCTCCTTTTGGATTCTATACACCGGGATTTGCCGATGCAATTTCAGACTTGAATATGTCTTACTCCTCAGAATTTGCCTATAATGTAGATGACAAACCCTCCTATACAGATAATCATATTCTGCAACTGCCTATTCATTGCGGTTCAATTGGCACCTTGCAAAAGTATGGCTTTACTGATACGGAAATCTTTGCAGATTTTGAAGCTGCTGTCAGAGAAGCTGCAGAAGATGGCAGAGTTGGCATCATTTATGATCATCCGGTGGGAAGAATGGAAAAATATCCATCGGAATTCATTGCTTTGATTAACAAACTGAAATCAGACGGTTTTGAATATTTGAACTATACAGAATATGCACAATTGTGGAAAGAAAAAAGAAGCATCTTTAATGCTTCTTTGGAAATGAATCGTGTTCAGAATCTTTTTATTGAAGATATTGCCTTCGTATATCCAAACGAAAGTATCATGAAAATTGCTTATGAGGACACAATTATTCAACTGCGCGAAGCAGCACAAACACCTCTTCAATATTATCTATTTGCAATCAAACGAAAGATTGCCTACGTATTGGGCATTAGATAATATTTAGTATATCACGATATACTTGTTTGTGTCTTTCCAGATACACCTGTCGCGTATAGTAATTCAGATATCTTTGGTAGAAATAAATCTTATCTTTGTTTAATTCTACTGCATCATGATATAGTTTATTAATTCTTTCCACACCTTTCTCATACGCTTCTTTTATATATAGATTTTCTTCCTTATGAACCACCTCTGTCAGTCCACCAACACTTGTGGAAACCACTGCACATTTACGACTCATAGCTTCAACTGCAGTTTTTCCAAAGGATTCAAACATCGAACTCATAACGAACACATCTACCAAATAGTAAAAATCAGCAATCTCCTGTTGCGATAAATCCTGTTTATAGATCAAATTCTCTTCTCCGATGACCGCTGTAATTGACTGCTTCAAATCTTCAACAATTGCAATGTCTTTCTCTTCATAGACTGATATGACCATAGCAACCTTAAAACGAATCCCCTTCTTCCAATATGCTGCAACCAATTCTTTTACAAACGGCCAATCCTTTTCTTCTGAAATTCGTCCGGCAAATCCAATCACAAAATCTTCGTCTTGCAGTCCCTCTTTGACTCTGCACTGTTTACGTCTATTCTCGTCATAATCATCAAATGCGGAACTGACTGTATTGGAAATCACCTCAATTTTCTGAATTTCAGTATTCGTACCCCATAGTTCTTTATTAAAGTTTGTTGTACAAATCATTCTGTCTGCATGCTTTAATGCCGCTTTCATACAGGTAATGGAATGCTTTCTGTATCCATAAAACAATCCTCTGTCTGTATAAGTAAAAGGAATCTTTTTGAAAAAGCCAAGACATCTAAGAAATCCATAAGTAATCAACGATTCCGAAAGCATCACATGAATCAAATCCGGCTGTTCCTGTTTAATAATTCTGTGAAATGCCGCAATTCGACGTAGCAAGTTTGTTATCCTATAAACAGGATTCCCTTCTCTGTTTTGATTCATTGCATATTCAACCACACGAAATGGATAGTCACTTGTTTGCTTTGTCAGTAGTTTCGGACATACTACAACCGGTTCATATTCGGCACCACAGATACCTTCGCACAATGTCTGTGTCGACATCTGCGCTCCTCCCGGTAAATCAATTGAAAATTCCAATAAATATACAATCTTAATGGCCATACAAGCCTCCCTATCCATGAAACCAGTTATTCTTCAAAATCCCTGCCTTGCTGCATGGTCCCTCAACGATATCGGTATCTTTGCCTATCTCCAAGCACTCTGCCAGATGTAATACACTCTCAGCAGCAACTCGAGGATTCCACCACCGCTTCATTTGTTTATATGCAGCACGTCCATATTGTTCCTGTAATTCTCTATGCTTTAATAACATTTCCAACTGTTCCGTAATGCTCTTGATACTTCCGCTTTCAAATACCAATCCGGTTTTTTGGTGCTGTACCAGCCACGGAGTTGCACCGCACGCATGACTCGCAACAACGGCGCAGCCGGCATTCAACGCTTCATAGATGACAGATCCCCAGCCTTCCCAGAAGTTACTGGTCATCACATAGATATCTGCTTTTGCCATCATTGCACGTGCCTCTAACGGCGAAAGAAAATCAATAAACTTTGTGATATCCGCAAGATGATATGCTTCTACCATATGTTCAATCTTTTTGCGTTCTTCACCCTCTCCAATCATTGTTAGGGTAAAGTGATATCCTCTTTCGCGTAATCTTTTAGCCGCTTCAATGACCAAATCCGGTCTTTTCAATTTTAGCATCCTGCCTGCCCAGAGAATAGTTGTGTTGATATTCTCCTCGCCATTTGCAGTAGCTTCCCGACGTTTGTCCATCATCAACTGATCTACGTCATACTCCAGAAACTGTGGAAAGTAACCGAATTTATAACATTTATCGAGATAACATCTTATTTTACGATAATCATAAGCAGTATAGGCACTTGCTGCTAAAATATAAAGTCTTTTATTTCGATTTTTAATATGCAGTCTGATATATTTCTTGGTCAATCGCGGAATAAAAAACTTAATAAAACCCTCTTTTAACGGTCGTTCTGAATATCGAAATGTTAATTTGTTTGCTTGAAGGCGTGCCTCAATAAACTCTTCCGGAGCGGTTCCCATTACAACAAGGTCACTATCCATCGACAACCGCATTCCCTTTTCGCGATTTTCATCACCCTCATGTGTTTTCAGTACATAGGAAGGAATTTCTTCTGCACCCCACCCCATGCCGGCACGGAACGCTTCTATCGGCTCAGTTTCCACAAATGTAAAACCATCACCAAGCAAGCGATACCATTCGTCACATAAAGCTTTCTGGTGATGATTATAGTAATTTGAATAAAATGTTAATGTCTTAATCGGCATATGTGCGTCTTTCCTTTGTTTTTGTATATTGCTATATTATGATATAGTTTCGTTTTGTCCTACTTTACAACAAGCTTTGCCAGTTCCATCCCGATACACTCCAATAAATAAAACCTTGAATATCCATTATTTCGATAGATGCGATACTTAATTTTTGTTCGCTCTATCGCCTTTTTTATATTCTTTTCATGGCTCGTCCCGTTCATTCTGAAATTGGCCAGTACCTCATTCACTATTTCTATCCGTGCACCATTCTTCTTTAGTCGCAAAATCAAATCATAGTCATCATGAATGGTCTCACATTTATATTCATACTGCTGATACATCTTCTTTGTAATAAAGGTTGTTGGGTGATTCCAATCGCGGGAAGTTGCATATTTGCGGTTTCTGGCTTGCTTAATAAACGTCTTTCCTGTCGGAAGATGCATACGTAGATCCGCAAAGAAAAGGTCAAACTTCGTCTCCTCATAGCACTTTACCATACATTCCAGTGCAATCGGTTCATACCAGTCGTCAGAATTAATCATGCCAATGACAGTTCCAGATGCAAGTCCAATTCCTTTATTCATTGCATCGTATATCCCGTTATCCTTTTCTGAAATAACGCAGTAACTAACACCTTTTTCAGCAAATTGGCTCTCATAACTCTTTGCAATCATTAGCGTATCATCCGTTGACATTCCATCCACAATAAAATACTCTTTTGGTAAATAAGTCTGCTGCAGCACAGACTCGATTGCCTGCCTGATTGTAGCTGCACTGTTATAGGTTACTGTTATGATACTAACTGTTGTTTGCATCATCGCTTCTCCTCATTCACCGTTACCTGCCTTTTGTCTGCAGCCTCTTGAAACGCTGCCGTGGAATCAGAAGCATTAAACAGAACCATAATAGTCTGGAACAGTAACTGAATATCTTTTAAAATACTGTAATTCTCTATATACATCAAATCTAACATCAGTTTATCTTTGGAAGAGGTATTGTATTTACCGATAATCTGTGCATACCCCGTCAGTCCTGCTTTCATACGCAGACGATACCGAAATTCCGGCATTTCTTTTGTATAATCCTCAACATTTTCAAGCATCTCCGGACGTGGACCAACCAAGCTCATATCGCCACGCAGGATATTATAAAACTGTGGCAGTTCATCTATTCTGTATTTGCGCAAAAATCTTCCTACTGCAGTAACCCTATCATCATCGCCGACAACCGAATAGTTTTCAACATTTTCATGCATTGTTCGGAATTTGTAAATAACAAACACCTTACCATGTACTGTTGCCCTTTTCTGCTTGAACAACACTTTACCACCGTCATTCTTCTTGATACAAACTGCACTTATCAGCAAGATTGGACTTGTTATAATCAATGCCAGCGCCGATATTCCAATATCCATCAACCGCTTTATGATACGTTGTTCAAATGTAATGGTATGAAATTGTGATGAAAAGAAAGACATATCATCAATGACCACTTGCTTAGAATTTCTCTCCAAAATATCTGCAATATGAGGGTTAAAATACACATTTTTGAGATTCTGATAACAAAAATCCACAATACCGGTTCGCACATCAACCGGTACATCATAAAGGAAGATTGTATCTGCTTCCAGCATCCGTTCCTCTAAATCCTCGGATTGATAATGCACAATGGAACCGATGCGATAACGCTTCTTATAGTCTCCCAATGCTCCCGCAACTCTTTCAGCCTCTTTTGGATCAAATGCAATAATCAGACAATGCTCTGCATCTTTAATCCAGAAATAAAATGCATTCCCTATATATGTCATAAAAATGAAAATAAGTACCTGTATCACTATTACTAAAAATAAGATACCGACATTCTCAATTTTAAACATTCTGTTATTGGCATCATTCGTTTTCATGATACTCAATTGAAAATATGTAATCAAATCAGTGAAAATCCCTGCCAGAACAAGTGAATATACAATTGATTTAGGCTTCCTGATTCCCACATCATACTTACCGTATATCCCTGTTAAAAGGAAATCGATAATTACATAGGTTGATAATGTAACTGCTGCCGTTCTGGAAAGTGTAATGATTTCTTCATTATCAATTGAAAACAGCAAAAAGAACGTTGCAAAAGCAGCAGCGTACATCACAAATTCCAAAAGGAAAATAATACTCTTCTCAAATTTACGGCATATTTCTTTCCACGTATACTTCTTTTTCATCTAACGTCTCCTAAAAAGAGTCATAAACCTCAGATATATATTCATTATACTGCTTATTTTTTTCATAAAGCTTTGCTCTTTGGATACAATGCTCGCGTGTATACATCATACCCTTTTGTGCAATAATGCGCTCAATTGCTGCAACTACGCCCTGTGTACTGTTGCGATCCACGGCAATCCCACAAGTCTCATCAATGCTTTCAGGACTTCCGCCTGCCTTGTAAGTAACCACAGGTGTTCCACAAGCAAGAGCCTCAATATTGGTCGTCGGAAAGGTATCTTCCAATGTTAAATTGACATACACATCTGCCATGGAATAGAGTGCAGATAATTCATCAATGCTATCTGTCTTGGCTAAGCCGATAATTGATTCCGGCAATTCATTTAGCTGTGCGTCATTAAGGCCAAGCAGAATAATCGCATATTTATCACTGAGTGACTTTGCAAGTGCTTCAAACTGTGCCAAACCTTTACGCTCACGCCATAGATTTGCCACACCCAATATAATAAACTTTCCACGTAAATTCAACTGATTCTTCAATTGAAAAATAATATTTTCATCCTTGCGTTCTT
>DATESB010000154.1:0-2653 GCA_035271065.1 Lachnospiraceae bacterium
GACCAGAGATTTGCCTCCACCTTCCTTCAGATTCCACCTCGCGGTGGACACCCTTGGTCTTGGCTATGTCCTTCCCACTACTAGGGTAGACTAGGGACTTTCACCCATTAGAAACGTGCGCCGCCAGGCGCACAATAAAAAATGAGCCCTGACAAATATCAGAACTCATTTTTTGCAACTTTATTTTTCTGCTCATATTTAAACTCTCCGCAGCGGAGAATCCGGAAGTTGCGTCCAGATATATCTAGCAGGTCTCCCTGCAAAAATATCTTTACCCAAAAACAACGCATTATGCGAAATCAAAGTCAAATGATTTTGTATATAAATCTTATCATGTCATACAATTTATAGCAATACTAAATATTGGAAAATCTCAACAGATATATCCATCAAGAATCCACTTGAAACCAGATGCCAACCGCCATAATGACAAGTGCTGCCCAGAAGTATACGGACGGCAGTTCGCGAAAGAATAACAAAGATAATGCCACTCCTATAAACGGTGCCAATGCATAATAAGTGCTGGTTCTTGCTGCGCCCAGAAAACGTTGTGCGTAAATATAGAAATAGATGCTGAGACCATATGCAACAAATCCCAACAGCAACGCAAAGATAATGTAGACACTTACTTCCAACCGTTCACCGATAACCAATGCAATGATAACGGAACCTGTTCCTGAACCAAGCCCCTTAATCACAACAATCTCCATAGGGTTTTTATCAGAAAGTTTTCTGGTGCAGTTATTTTCAAGTCCCCAGCACACACATGCCAATAATACAAACAGAGAGCCATAGGAAAAGTCCAGCGTATCAATGCCATCCAATGTCAGAATGACGGATGCCGTCGTCACAAGTGCAATTGCAATCCATAAGCGTTTTGAAATCTGCTCTTTGAAGATAAACAGCGCAATCATTGCCGTTGCCACAATTTCAAAGTTATTCAATAGTGATACGCTTGCAGATGAGGACGTTGATAAGCCATATATCAGACAGATTGGCGCAAGAATATCCAGCACTACCATTCCGACTGTATATGGGATATCATTTTTTGTTAAGTGTCTTTCGTTACTCTTTCCTCGATATCGCTGGAACCCACACATGAAAAACAATCCGATGCCCGCCCCCAAGTAAAGCAATCCTGCCAACATCGTCACCGGCAGGACATCCAGCAGCACCTTGGAGCAAGGTGTACTGAGCGCATATAAGAATGCCGCCAAAACAGCACATACTATTCCCTTTCCTTTCATGTTCTTCACACCTCGCACTTTCTTGAAGCACTTATCGGAATTTCTTTAACTCCTCCAACTGACTAAGCGCCGTACTGCGACCAATCTCATAAACTCGCTTCAGATTTTCCGGCTCATGTTCTACGTGACCGATAGGCAATGGCTCAGGTGGGCAGATTACAAAAGCATTGCCCTTCTGTTCCTGCATACGAATGTACTCTCTTGTTTCATTATAGATATTATGGCGTTCCGCCACTGCCTCAACCAGTTTTGGATATTTGCGATATTTCATTTTCATCAGTGGAAGCAGTTCATTTTTCTTCTTGATAAATCCTCGTGGCTGTGTCAATATGACAACATTATGCTCATATCCAATACGCTCAAAATATCTGAGCGGTATGGAATCAGCAATTCCGCCGTCTAACATTTGATAGTCTCCCACTTTTACAATTTTCGCTGCCAATGGCATAGAAGCCGAAGCCCTAATCCACTCCATATCTTCATTCATCGTATTGTCACATTTATGATAAATCGGCTGTCCGGTATTAATATCCGTGCAGACAACATAAAACTCCATCGGTGACGCATAAAAGGTTTCTACGTCAAACAAATCCAACTTCTCCGGTATCTCATAATAACAAAACTGTGCACCGAACATATTTCCCGTCCGAAGTAAAGAACGTACACTGCAATATCTCCAATCCTTGCAATAATCCATATTATATCGAATGGCACGTCCCGGCTGATGACTTCTGAAATTGCATCCAAAAGTTGCCCCTGCCGATACGCCGATTGCGCCGTCAAACGTAATATCATGTCCCATCATGACGTCAATGACTCCGGCGGTGAACATACCGCGCATTGCTCCGCCTTCCATAACAAGCCCTGTTTTCATCTGTCTCATCTCACTTTAATCAATTTTGAACTCATTGAAATATTATAAACCAAATAGGGGAAACATGTCTATAGACTGATGTGAAACAATCCATGTCGATTGCAGTAAGCATACACCGCTCCGTGCCCTCTTCTTGTGAAGCGACATTCTATCCCTTGTTCCGGATACAACTTCACAATCTCTGCACGGTCAGCCGTCACATATGCAATAAATGAAATATAATGTTCTTTCGTCATCGGATGATTCATATGCACATAATATTCATGTTCAATGATTTCAACCTGTAGAAAGTGCCTTACATCCTGTCCGGCTGCCGCTTGTTCTTCCGCTTCTAATTCCGGCAATTGAATACCGCAACAAGAATAAGCCGCCTGCCCGGTTGCCCATATGACATTTCCGCAAACCGGACATACGTAGAAATGTCCTTTTCGCATGTTGGCGGAACGATTGTCATTTACTGCATATTCCCCAACCAATATTTCTGCAACTGAAACGGACAATGCCGCGGCAAGAGAACTGATTAGGCTGATGT
>DATESB010000155.1:0-27784 GCA_035271065.1 Lachnospiraceae bacterium
TTGAACAAGTATGCAGGACAGGAAATAGAGTTCGTAATCAGTGAGTTCAATCCGAAGAGAAGAAGAGTCATCGGAGATCGCAGACAGTTATTAATGGCCAAGAGAGCGGAACTCCAGAAAGAGTTATTTGCGAAACTTTCGGTGGGCGATGTTGTAGAAGGTGTTGTTAAGAACGTAACAGACTTTGGTGTATTTATCGATTTGGGCGGTGCAGACGGATTACTTCATATTTCAGAAATGTCATGGGGTCGAGTTGAGAATCCGAAGAAGGTTTTCAAAGCTGGTGAGACCGTTAAAGTATTAATTAAAGAAATCACAGGAACCAAGATTGCATTGAGTTTGAAGTTTGACGATGCCAATCCTTGGATTGATGCTGAAAAGAAATTTGCAGTTGGCAATGAAGTAACAGGTAAAGTTGCAAGAATGACTGACTTTGGTGCATTTGTTGAATTAGAGCCGGGTGTTGATGCTTTATTACATGTATCTCAGATTTCAAAGGAACATATTGAGAAGCCATCTGATGTGTTGAAGGTTGGCGAAGAAGTGACTGCAAAGGTAGTGGACTTTAACCCTACAGATAAGAAAATCAGCCTCAGCATTAAGGCATTACTTGCGCCGGATGAAGTTGAAGAAGAACAGGCTATAGAAGAACCGGCTATAGAAGAACCGGCTACAGAGGAATAATTATTTGCGGGAGACGCTTTTATGATTTATGATTATGAGGCCTTTAAGAAGTCTGTTTTGGAATTAACCAAGATTGATTTGAATGCGTATAAAGAAAAACAGATGCGCAGAAGAATTGATACATTAATCAACAAACATAAGATAAATGGTTACGAAGAATTTCTGAAAGTGTTAAAGACAGACCAAAAGATTTTTGAGGATTTTGTGAATTATTTGACCATTAATGTTTCAGAGTTTTATCGTAATGTTGATCAGTGGAAGTTAATGGATCAGGAATATATTCCGGAACTGATTAAGAAGTTCGGTAATAATCTGAAGATTTGGAGCGCAGCGTGTTCTACGGGGGATGAGCCGTATTCTCTTGTTATGGCATTGTCAAAGCATTTGCCGTTAAATCAAATCAAGATTTATGCGACTGACCTTGATAAGCAAGTGTTAGCAGCAGCAAAGATGGGGCTTTATTCAGAGAAGAGTATTGCCAATGTTCCAAGTGATTTAAAGGCAAAGTATTTTACAAAGGTTGGTGCTTCCTATCAGATGTCTGATGAGATTAAAGCACGTGTGGAATTCAAGGAGCATAATTTATTAAAAGACAGATATCCTGATCATTGTCATTTGATTGTATGCCGTAATGTGTTGATTTATTTCACAGAAGAAGCAAAGGATGAGATATTTAAGAAGTTTTATGATTCTTTGGCAGCGGGCGGAATACTGTTTATTGGCAGTACGGAACAGATTATGAACCACAGGGATTTTGGATATTCGCGAAAAAATTCGTTCTTTTATGAAAAAGAACTGTAGTTAAAAACGAGAGCGCTTGCTCTCGTTTTTGTTTGTATTGTGGTTTTTTATTAGGTGAACAATTTTTCCAGAATGTGTGAACAGTAGGTTGACAGAGTATCCATATCGGTTAGTATTGCTTCATCAAACGGAAAGAATTGATGTTTATCACGATAATCTTCTTTGAAAGCCGGTTCAAACAGGGCGTCCCATTGTGGCAGATATTGCTCTTTTTTCTTGGTGTAACAGGTTGCCAAAGTGGCATTGATGCGATGAGAAGGGGCAACATATGCGGCCACACTTTTATGGATCGCAACATCTTCATCCGGCAGATAGTAGTAATCCTTTGGATTTGGATAGAAATATTTTAACTCCTTATGGTATATCGGAATGCGCAGTTTCATCGAAGACTTCTGACATATAAGAGAACAGCCTTCTTTTTGAAAAGTGACAGGCCTTGGTATGGATACTTCAGTGGTGCAGGAAATCAGTATCTCATTTTGCGTATGTCCGTCGAAGTCCGTATATTCATTCAGTACAGCCTCTTTGATGGAAAAGGGCTTGTGGAATAAATCATAATAAGCAAGTACAGGCAGGATTAAAAGCATACCTGCCAAATCATCGGCATTATGTAACAAAAGCAGTTCACGATTATAGACAGTCGGAGATTTGACATAATCATGATAAACGGAAATCAACTGTCCGCCGTCATAGGTATCTGTTCGTTTGATTTGTAAGAATGTTTCAATTGTTTTTTGCTTTAGATTATCGAGTGCAAGAAAACTCTTGTAAGGTGAAATCATTTTATAGATATCAATACTCTCAAATGCATCAAATGAAAAGTCCAGTTGGTATTTTTGGACTTTTTTCATGATATAAGGAATATCAAAATGAGCGCCGTTGTAATGCAGGAGATATTTGAATTTATTGATAAATTCAAAAAAGTGAACCAAAATACGTTCTTCATCATCGCGGTCTTCACCAAACCATTGTATTGTATGGAAGGCATTTGCTTCATAATATGCACAACCAATCAGATACAGTGTAGAAGATGCAGCAGAAAACCCTGTGGTTTCGATATCGAAGAATACGATTTCATTAAGGGGTGCAATTGCTTCAAGCGGGTATTGAGATTTGATTTTTGTAAGCTTATTTGAATGTGTCAGCATAAAATATCACCTCTATTTACAGTATACATGATTTTCACAAAAATACAGCAAAAATTTTGGTGAATGAGGTGGTATTTTGTCGAAAAATTTAGTATAGTATTAATAGTTGTGTAAGGAAATAGACTGTTAACAGAAAGGTGCATTTATGTGGGAATTAGAGATATTTGGTGTTGAATTTTACTACATCGTTAATTGGCTGATTATCTATAGTGTGATTGGTTGGATTTGGGAAAGTATTTATATGTCGGTTTTGGAAAAGAGGCTGGTGAACAGAGGCTATGTGACCGGACCGGTATGTACTATATACGGAGTTGGGGCACTGATTCTTTACTTTTCATTACGCGGGGTGTCGGACAATTATGTGTTGTTGTTCTTCTGCGGCGCAATTCTTGCTACGGTGTTGGAATATGTTACGGCGGTACTTATGGAGTCGATTTTTCATACAAGTTGGTGGGACTATACCAATCAAATGCTGAATTATAAGGGGCGAATTTGCTTCAGCAGCACGGTCGCGTGGGGTGTGGCATCTATTTTATTGTTTGCGGTGCTTCAACCGTTTGTTAATTCAATTGTTGCACTGTATCCGGTATCTCTTGGGAAAATCATTGTGATTGCCTGTGCGATTGTATACGCAATTGATTTCACTTTTGCGACAATTGCAGCGGCGGATTTGTCAAAGAAATTGTCGAGAATGAACGAACTTATGGAAGAAGTTTCGGATTATTTGCGTGAAACACGAATCTATGCATCTACCGAAGATATACGGAAAAGACTGGAAGCGTTTAAGCAACAGTATCGTGGCATGAGTTACTTCAGCAAATTTTCGAAACGTATGGAAGTCAGACAGGCGATTTTTTCTTCGCAGTTGGAGCAACTTGGCATACCGGAACATATGAATGAAATAAAAGAGAGGCTATCCGGATTTTCAGAACGTATGAACCTGATATTCAAGGGAAACAGATTTCAACAGAGCAGAATTATGAATGCATATCCGCATTTAAAGACAAAAGCGGAGATATCGGCGGCGAGACTGCGGGCAAGATTTGGCAAGAAAAAAGCAAGCGCTGAAGAGAATATCAATCAAGAAGATCGTAATCAAAAAGAGGATAATGAACAATAGAAAGAGGGACGACTATGGCAGCATTAACATTCAGAGGCGGAATACATCCGCATGACGGCAAAGCATTATCGAAAGATAAGCCGATACTCCTTGTTTTGCCAAAGGGAGACTTGGTATATCCGCTGTCGCAGCATATCGGAGCTCCTGCAAAACCGATTGTTGAAATAGGAGAACGTGTTCTTGCGGGACAGAAAATAGCAGAAGCAGGCGGATTTGTATCAGCGCCGATACATGCTTCAGTATCCGGTACCATCAAAGCAATTGAACCAAGAAGAGTTGTGACAGGTGATAATGTCATGTCAATTGTGCTTGAAAATGACGGCTTGTATGAAGAAGCACCGCCGTTTCATCAGAAGTCGCTTGTGGATATGACACGTGAAGAGGTGGTGGATGTCATTAAAGAGGCCGGCATTGTCGGAATGGGTGGAGCCGGTTTCCCGACTCATGTGAAGTTATCTCCGAAGGAGCCGGATAAGATTAATTATGTCATTGCAAATTGTGCGGAATGTGAACCCTATTTGACTTCTGATTACAGAAGAATGATAGAAGAGCCGGAGAAACTGGTGGCTGGGCTTAAGATTATTTTGTGTCTGTTTCCACATGCAAAGGGCATTCTTGCAGTAGAAGATAATAAGCCGGATTGTATTCGTAAGTTAAAGGATTTGGTTTTGGATGAAAAGCGAATTTCTGTTAAAACCGTAAAAACCAAATACCCGCAGGGCTCGGAACGTCATTTGATTTATGCAACAACCAACAGAGCAATCAATTCAACCATGCTGCCTTCTGATGTGGGCTGCATTGTCAATAATGTGGATACGATTGTTGCCATTTATCATGCAGTGATTGAAGGACGTCCGCTGATGCATCGTATTGTAACCGTGACCGGTGATGCCATTAAGGAACCACGTAACTTCATGGTGAAAATCGGAACCAACTATCATGAATTGATTGAGGAAGCAGGCGGTTTCAGCAAAGAACCGAAGAAGATTATTTCCGGTGGCCCAATGATGGGATTTGGAATATTTGATTTGGATGTACCTGCAACAAAGGCTTCGTCAGCATTACTTTGTTTGACTAAGGATGATGTTGCGGAATCAAAACCGTCGGCATGTATCAACTGTGGTATGTGTGTTGAAGTATGTCCCGGAAGAGTATTACCTGCAAGACTTGCGGATTTTGCAGAACATTATGACAAAGAAAAGTTTGTTGCATATAATGGCATGGAATGCTGCGATTGTGGCTGTTGCAGTTATGTATGCCCGGCAAAACGTCATCTGACACAAAGTATCAAATCCATGCGAAGAATGATACTTGCTGACAAAAAGAAATAGAGAGAGGTGTGAATGTTATGAATGTATCTTCTTCGCCACATATCAGAAGTAAATTATCAACGAGTGCGATTATGTTTGCGGTAGTAATTGCATTGCTTCCGGCATCAGCATTCGGTATTTATAATTTTGGATACGAGGCAGCAATTGTCATAGCGATTAGTATTGCAACCTGCGTATTGACAGAACTGCTTTATACTAAAATCATGAAGAAACCAACAACCATCGGAGATTTTAGTGCTGTTGTTACAGGCTTGTTATTGGCACTGAATCTGCCGTCATCTGTACCATGGTGGATACCGGTGATTGGTGGTGTGTTTGCCATACTTATTGTAAAGATGTTATTTGGTGGACTGGGGCAGAACTTTATGAACCCGGCACTTGGATCCAGATGCTTCCTGTTGATTTCATTTACGGCACGCATGACCAACTTTACATATGACGGTGTTTCAACGGCAACTCCGCTTGCATTAAGCAAGGCAGGAGAGGCAGTCAATACATTTGATATGGTAATTGGTAAAATTCCGGGAACGATTGGAGAAACATCAGTGATTGCAATTGTGGCAGGTGCTATTATTCTGTTGTTGTTCGGTATCATTGATTTAAAAATCCCCGGAACTTATTTGATTACCTTTGTGATTTTCCTTGGTTTATTCAGCGGCAGAGGCTGGGATGCAAATTATATCACAACACAGCTTGCAGGCGGTGGGTTAATGCTTGGTGCATTCTTTATGGCAACCGATTATGCAACATCACCGATTACGAAAGCAGGAAAAATTCTTTATGGAGTATTGCTTGGTGTTATGACCGGAATATTCAGATTGTTTGGTGCATCAGCCGAAGGCGTATCCTATGCAATTATTTTCTCGAATTTATTGGTTCCGCTTATTGAGAAGTTGACTCTTCCCAGATGTTTTGGTAAAGGAGGAGAGCATTCATGAATACAACAGTGAAAAATACCTTGATTTTAACAATCATTACCGTGATAGCCGGGTTATTGCTCGGATATGTATATGACATTACAAAAGAACCGATTGCCGTACAAAAAGAGAAAGCTAAAAACGAGGCTTATTTGAAAGTATTTGAAACGGCATCTTCATTTGAAGAGGTTGAGGGACTTGATTTGAGTCAGTCGGATGCAGTGTTAAAAGAGGCAGGACTTACCGAACAGTCAATTGATGAAGTTTTGGCAGCGAAAGCACAGGATGGTTCTGTACTTGGATATGTGATGTCTGTAACAACAAAAGAAGGATATGGCGGTGACATCACATTTTCCATGGGGATTACCAATGACGGTGTGATGAACGGCTATGAAGTGTTGTCCATTTCGGAGACTGCAGGACTTGGTATGAAGGCTGCTGATGATGCATTTATGAGCCAGTTTGCCAATAAGAAGGTTGCAAACTTTGCCTATACAAAAACGGGCGCTACAGCTGACTTTGAAGTCGATGCAATCAGTGGGGCTACGATTACTACTAATGCAATTGTCAATGGCGTCAATGCAGGTTTGACTTACTTTGCATCTATTACAACTGAAGGAGGTGCACAAAATGAGTAAGATACTTGAGCGACTATGGGGTGGCATCTTCAAGGAAAATCCAACTTTTGTTTTAATGCTGGGTATGTGTCCGACTCTTGCGGTTACAACATCCGCAATCAACGGTGTGGGCATGGGATTAACGACAACAGCCGTTTTGATTTTGTCGAATATGTTGATTTCGATGTTACGTAATGTGATACCGGATAAAGTGAGAATTCCGGCGTTTATTGTTATCATTGCATCATTTGTAACGATTGTTGAACTATTGTTGGAAGGATTTCTTCCTTCTCTATACAGTGCACTTGGCATCTATATTCCTTTGATTGTAGTTAACTGTATTATCTTAGGAAGAGCGGAAGCGTATGCGTCTAAGAACGGTGTCATTCTTTCTGTCTTTGACGGAGTTGGGATGGGACTTGGATTTACAATTGGTCTGACCTCGATTGGTGCATTCAGAGAATTGCTTGGTACCGGTGCCGTGTTTGGCTATCAGATATTACCTGATACCTATGAACCGATTGCAATCTTTATTTTAGCACCCGGAGCATTCTTTGTACTGGCATGTCTGACGGCATTGCAGAATTTAATCAAACAGAAAAAGGGCAGGACAGACGGTATTGTTGTAACATGTGACTCCGGTTGTAAAGCATGTCCGAATGTTTCCTGTGCAGGAAAAACAATGGCTAAGAAGAAGGAGGTGGCAGAATGAAAGAATTACTTATGATCGCAATCGGATCTGCGTTTGTTTCTAATGTAGTACTCAGTCAGTTCCTTGGAATCTGCCCGTTCCTTGGTGTATCAAAGAAGGTAGAGACTGCAGCAGGTATGGGCGGTGCAGTTATCTTTGTCATTACACTTGCCTCCGCTGTGACAGGAGCAATTTATCAGTTTATATTGGCGCCGCTTGACATTACATATTTACAAACAATTGTATTTATTCTTGTCATTGCTGCATTGGTACAATTTGTTGAAATGTTCTTAAAGAAGGCTATGAAAGGCTTGTATCAAGCACTTGGTGTATATTTGCCGTTGATTACAACCAACTGTGCAGTGCTTGGTGTTGCACTCACCAATGTTCAGAAATCATATGGGATTTTAACAGGAGTTGTGAATGGATTTGCAACTGCATTGGGCTTTTTGATTTCGATTGTTATTTTGGCAGGTATCAGAGAAAAAATGGAATACAATGATATTCCGAAACCCTTTCAGGGGATGCCGATTGTTCTTGTAACAGCGGGACTCATGGCAATTGCCTTCTTCGGTTTTTCCGGAATACTATAAGGCGGGAGGATTAGTTATGAATATAACAGGAATATTAATTGCAGTTGCCTGTATTGGCGGCGTTGGATTGTTTATCGGTGTGTTTTTGGGGATTGCCGGACGGTTCTTTTCGGTAGAAACAGACCCAAGAGAAGATGAAGTACTGGAAGCACTGCCGGGAAATAATTGTGGCGGTTGCGGATATGCAGGCTGTTCAGGACTTGCGGCAGCAATTGCAAAAGGAGAAGCACCTGTGAATGCCTGTCCGGTTGGCGGTGATGACGTGGCAAAAATCGTTGCTGCCATTATGGGTGAAGAGGTAGGAGAGAGCGTCAGACAGGTTGCCTTTGTAAAATGTGCCGGAACCTGTGAACTGACAACACAAGATTACAACTATGTCGGAATTGAAGATTGTAAGATGCTTTCCTTTGTGCCAAACGGCGGTGCAAAGACTTGTAATCATGGATGTCTTGGTTTTGGTTCTTGTGTGAAAGTATGTCCGTTTGATGCGATTACAATTATAGATGGTGTTGCCGTAGTTGACGCCGGTAAATGTAAGGCTTGTGGCAAGTGTGTGGCAGAATGTCCGAAGCATTTGATTGAATTAGTACCGGATACGGCAAAGTATTTGGTAAAATGCAGTTCAACCGAGAAGGGACCTGTTACGATGAAGGAATGTAAAGTTGGCTGTATCGGTTGCGGACTCTGCGTGAAAGAGTGTGAGCAGGGTGCCATTACAGTGACTGATTTTGTTGCGCATATTGATCCTGACAAGTGTATCAACTGTGGCAAATGTGCGGAGAAGTGTCCAAAGAAAATTATTCGGAAATAGGAAAATCTGAAGAATAGAATAGTTCTTCTTGATTGGTTATAAAGAGTGCTTCAATATCCGGAATAGATTCAATCAGTGCCATGCCGTCTTTTGGACCAAGTACAAGGCAGGCAGTACTGAGTGCATCACCTGCGGCAGAAGAATCTGAGACAATGGTAACGCTGTATAGTCCATTGTCAACCGGATATCCGTTATAGGGGGAAAGGACATGATGATAGAGTCTTCCTTCATATTCAAAATAGCGCTCATAGATACCGGAGGTAACAACCGATTGGTCGGTAATATTGACAGAAGTAATAACAGAACCATTCTCATCGAATGGTTTTTTTATGCCAATTCGGTAAGGTGTTCCGTCGGGTTTATTGCCAATTGTCAGGATATTGCCGCCGAGGTCAATGATAGCATTCGTCACTCCATGTTCCAGCAGATAGGATTTCAGACAATCTGCAATATAGCCCTTTGCAATACCACCAAGGTCTATGATTGTTTCTGCATCATTTAAAGAAACTTCCTGTCCGTTAACGAGGATGTTTTTATAGTTGACATGCGGCAACTGTTTCTCGATTGTCGTTTGTTTGGGTGGGATTAGGGCAGTATCGGATTGTTCTGACAAAGACTGTTCTTTGGCAGAATTGCCGGTGAAATCCCATAAGGAACTTACGGAACCGATTGTAATATCAAATGCTCCGCTTGAAAGACTGCTGTAATAAATTGCGTCATTTATGATGTTGACCGTATCTTCTGATAGGGCTAAAGGTTGTCCTTTTGCTTGATTTAATTCGGATATCTCACTATCAGAGACGGTGCGACTGAGTGTTGCCTCATAATCGCTGCAAAGCTGCATACAGTCATCCAGTAATTCAGACTGTGTTTCGTCATATAGTGTTATGGTTACGACGGTATCAAAAAAGAAGCCTGTACGGCTGATAGGTGTTTCTTTTGATGAAGCCTGACAGCCTGCCAGTGTTGCAAGCATAGATGTATTTAATAGAAGGATTACATATTTTTTAATCGTTTTATTCATCACTTTTTCCTCATCAAAAGTATAGCATATAATAATAAAATCTGATACACTATGTTTAGTTAGAACAGATAAAGGACAGTGATACCAATGAGCAGTTACGGCAAGGGACCGGAGGATACAAAAGCATATAAGAAAATGGTCAGGATGTGTGTTGCAGCAGCATCTTTTGTTATGCTGATTTTTTTGGCAACACTGTATTATAATACAAAACCAAAAACTGAAAAAGATGTTCCTGTGATGAATAAGAACGAGTTAGAGACAGAAACTGTGTCAGAGGATGAACTGGTATATGGTCAGTCGGATTTAACATCGGATGATTTGGACTTTTGGGACATGTACGGAGACACAGGAGAAGCAGAAGATGTAGAGGACGAAGAAGAGGATGCTGATAAAATCCCGGTTAGGGAGTCGGTGAGTTCCTCGACTGCAAAGAAGACGGTAAGCGGCGATACCAGTTCGAAAGAAACAAAGAAGGAAGATACGGGACTGTCTGAGAAGGAAAAAGAAGAAAACCGTCTGAAGGCAAGTGACGGAAAACATACTTCGATTATTAATGATGAAGGCAAGGTAGAGTGGATTGAACTGGATGAGACATTGTCACGTAACAGTTATGCGTTTGATACAAATTTAATTCGTGAAGGTGAAATGATTAAGTATTATGACGGCAATAAACTCGGCTCTTCATTTGGCATTGATGTGTCGAAACATTCCGGCGAGATTGATTGGGCAAAGGTAAAAGCAGCCGGTGTACAGTTTGCAATGATACGTGTCGGTGCCAGAGGATATGGTACGGGACAGATGATTGCGGATGAATATTTTACAAAAAATATCGAAGGAGCAATTGCCAATGGCATTAAGGTTGGCGTTTACTTCTTCTCACAGGCAACTTCAACAACAGAAGCGGTTGAAGAGGCAAACTTTACAGTTGCGGCTCTTGCACCCTATAAGATTACATATCCGGTTGTTTGTGATATTGAAGAAATTAAGAATGATAATGCAAGAACAGATGCATTGACCCAGACAGAGATTACACAATATACAAAGGACTTTTGTGATACAGTAAAATCATACGGATATCAACCGATGATTTATGCGGATAAGGAGTGCCTCTTAACCAGACTTGATTTGACAAAGTTATCGGCTTATGATGTATGGTTGGCACAGGCACAAGAGAAGCCGGACTATCCATATATGTTTGCAATGTGGCAATATTCGCAGGTTGGAGTGATTGACGGAGTACCCGGAGAAGCGGATTTAAATGTCAGTTTTGTAAATTATGAGGAAAAATAGTAGTAAAAATTAACAAAAACAGCGTAAAAATTGGATTAAGAATGGACAAAGTTACAAAAATATAACAAAACGTAACATTTCTGTAATTATTTATGTAAATCTGTGCTATACTATATGTGGTTGTAAGATGAGAAAAGGAGTACTATTTATGAAAATGATCTCAAAAGCCACATATGTATACTGTGGTATTTTGATTGCAGGAGCAACATTCCTGTGCACGTATTTTTTTAACGAAGGGGAAATTAACAGAACAGAAAGTATTACAGAAAGAAAGATGAACGGCATTTATATGGCCGGCGAAACAGTAGATACAATCTCAGGTGGCAATCTGGTGATGACGGAAGTTGAAACAGACGCTATAAACCAAGCAGCAATAATAACTACAACCACGACTACATTAGATGAGACAACTATTCAACAGCCGATTTTACCGATTGAAGAATATGAAGCACTGTGTAGAATTGTACAGGCGGAGGCAGGCAATCAGGATGCAGAGGGAAAACTCTTAATTGCCAATGTAGTGCTGAACCGCGTGAAACACGAACATTTTCCTGATACCATTCAGGAAGTCATTTTTCAGGATGACGGTGGCAAGACACAATTTGCACCGACAAAGAACGGAAGTTATCAAAAAGTACAGATAACGATTGATACCATGGCGGCAGTTAATCGTGCGCTGGCAGGAGAAGATATCTCAATGGGGGCCCTGTATTTCAAGGCCGGCTCTGCAACACATTGGGGAAGTCATGATTTCTTGTTTCAGCATGGAGACCATGTATTCTTTCTGTAAGAGAATTTCATAAGAAATGAAAAAGAGAATGTGTTCATTCAATAGATGGACACATTCTTTTTTTATATGCTGCCGGGCTGACGAAAGTTTAGAATTTTATCAGGCAGCACCAGTTTGGTGTAGATGTCTGCATAAGCGGAGGGCGGCAGATTTTCGATATAGTTTTGGGGATAATTCCGATTGATACCGTTTTGCTTTAAAAAGTCTGCAGCTTTGTTATATGCTATAGCGGCTTCAACTTCGGTTTTGTAACGCCCGATGATAAAGTTTCCGTTGATATGTATGATAGTTTGATAATAGGGATTTCCATGTTTAATGTGGTGGCTGACTCCTGCGTAATGATTGATAATTTCGATGTTTTCGTAACGAAAATCGGATGTGTCGCCGTTGACAAAACGATAATCTTTATTGATGACAGCATAGTTTTTGATACCGTAACGACTTGCAATACTGACCTGCATCCCGTAGTCTGCAACAAAGAGATGTCCTTTACGGACAGATATTTTGTGTTCGGAATAATAGAACAAATCTTCAATATCAAATTTCAAAACCTTGTTTTTATCAAGATAATATTCAAAATAACGATTGCGCAAATAAATCGGATTTTTAATATAAACCTGATTATCGCGGTAATTCACAAGAATTACCCATTTTTCAAAGGGTAAGGTATTCCGATTGGAATGCTGTATGACAGACTGCTTTTCGGACAGTAGCGATAAAGCTTCCGTATAAGCGCGGTGCGCCAACTCTTCACTTACATAGCTGCCAAGAGAGATATGTTTATTATGATAGGTGACGGAGGAACGATAATAGGTGGTTCCGTCTTTCTTTTTCGCTACGTATACTCCGGGTTTCATGCAACACCTCTTTAGTGGACAATTCTACAATTATAATACCACAAAACTACAAGATGTGGTATGATAATTATGGACGATACATACATTTTCGGGAGGTGCACTGTGGCAAAATCATCTAATCAAAAGTTGAAACAGTTATATCTGCTAAAGATACTATTTGAGAAAACGGATGAAGCGCATCCGATGAAAGCGAGTGACCTAATTGAAGAACTGGCCGCTTTTGATGTTGTTGCAGAGCGGAAGAGTATTTATAGTGATATTGAGGAACTCATTCATTACGGAGCTGATATTGTGCTGAATCCAAGTAGGACATCAGGCGGGTATTATATGGCAAGCAGAGACTTTGAACTTGCTGAGTTGAAACTTTTGGTGGATGCGGTGCAGTCTTCGAAGTTTATTACAGCAAAGAAATCGGAGAAGTTGATTAAGAAGATAGAAGGTCTTGCCAGCAAATACGACGCAGGACAGCTTCAACGGCAGGTTTATGTTGCTAACCGCATCAAAACACAGAATGAGAGTATTTATTATAATGTAGACTATATTCATAGAGCCATACAGCAAAATGTACAGATTTCTTTTCAATATTCTGAATGGACGCTTGATAAGGAAATGAAGCCAAGGAAGGATGGCATGAGATATCAGGTAAGTCCGTGGGCACTTTTGTGGGATGACGAGAATTATTATCTGATTGCATATGATGATGCACAGGACCGGAAGAAACATTTTAGGGTAGATAAAATGACGGCTATTCAAATTACGGAGGAAAAGAGGAGTGCGGTCACGCAGACATTTGATGCAGCACTTTATTCCAAGAAGATGTTTGGTATGTTTGGCGGGGAAGAAACAGCTGTCACATTAAAGTGTGCGAATCAACTTATCGGGGTTTTGATAGATCGTTTTGGTAAGGAAATCATGATACAGAAGATTTCGGATGATTATTTTAAGACAAGAGTCAATGTGGCTGTAAGTGGACAGTTTTATGGCTGGATTACAGCGTTGGGGAACGGAATTGAAATTATGTCTCCGGCATCTGTAAGAGAAGAATATAAGAATTTTCTGAATGAGATTAGAAATACTTATCAGTAACGTTGAAGAAAAATACGTAGAACTTTCAATTGTCTTTTTGTGAACTTTTTCAATTGACAATATGTTCTATAATTGATATATTTTTAATATGCATACAAGATGTTGTAAAGGCATCCTAATAAAATACAAAATATTGTGAAAGGGGAGATGGATATGGGAAGCAATACAGAGGCTTTAGAAGGTGGAACTGTTGACTATTCCAAGCAATTTAAGACAGCAAGACCTGTAAAAATGATTAAGAAAGACGGGACAAGGGAGGAATTTAATGTCCAAAAGGTAATTGATGCGGTAGGAAAATCTGCTTACAGAGCATTAACTAAATTTACAGATGATGAGAAAATCTACATTTGTGAAAGTGTTGTAAAGAGAGTTGATGAGTTAAACCAAGATGAAATTCCGATTCCGATTATGCATAATATCGTAGAGAGTGCATTGGAAGAAGTGAAGCCGATTGTTGCAAAGAGTTACCGTGACTACAGAAATTACAAGCAGGACTTTGTTCGTATGCTTGATGACGTATACAAGAAGAGCCAGTCGATTATGTATATCGGCGATAAAGAAAATTCCAATACAGACTCTGCTCTGGTGTCAACAAAGAGAAGTTTGATTTTTAATCAGTTGAATAAAGAATTATATCAGAAGTTTTTTATGACAACGGATGAGATTCAGGCTTGTCGTGACGGATATATTTATGTACATGATATGTCTGCAAGACGTGATACGATGAACTGTTGTTTGTTTGACGTGGAAACTGTGTTGTCGGGCGGATTTGAAATGGGCAATCTGTGGTATAACGAGCCCAAATCTCTGGATGTAGCATTTGATGTAATCGGTGACATTGTTTTATCAGCTGCAAGTCAGCAGTATGGAGGATTTACGGTGCCGAGTGCTGATTTGATTTTGGAACCTTATGCAGAGAAATCCTATAAGAAATATGTGGACAAGTATATTAAACTTGGCATTGACCAGGAAACTGCGGAAGCAGAGGCCTATGCGGATGTAACGAAGGAATTCGAGCAGGGATATCAAGGCTGGGAGTATAAGTTTAACACGGTAGCTTCCTCTCGTGGAGATTATCCGTTTATTACTGTAACGACAGGAACAGGAACCGGAAGATTTGCAAAACTTGCTTCTATTACAATGTTAAATGTCAGAAGACGCGGACAGGGTAAGAAAGAATGCAAGAAACCTGTATTATTCCCGAAGATTGTATTCTTATATGACGAAAATCTGCATGGACCGGGCAAGGAACTGGAAGATGTATTTGAAGCAGGTGTTTATTGTTCTTCTAAGACCATGTATCCGGATTGGCTGAGCCTAACCGGTAAGGGATACATTGCAAGTATGTATAAGCGCTATGGCAAGATTATTTCGCCTATGGGTTGCCGTGCATTTTTATCTCCGTGGTATGAGAGAGGCGGTATGCATCCGGCAGATGATAACGATACACCGATTTTTGTCGGCAGGTTTAATATTGGTGCTGTATCACTTCATTTACCAATGATATTAGCAAAAGCAAGACAAGAGAGTAAAGATTTCTATGAAGTGCTGGATTATTATCTGGAACTGATCAGAAGACTTCATATCAGAACCTATGCATATCTTGGAGAGATGAGAGCATCAACGAACCCGTTAGCATATTGTGAAGGCGGTTTCTTGGGCGGACACCTGCAACTGCATGACAAGATTAAACCGTTACTTAAGGCTGCAACAGCTTCCTTTGGCATTACAGCATTTAATGAATTGCAGCAGTTGTATAACGGGAAGTCCCTTGTGGAAGACGGAGAGTTTGCATTGGAAGTTCTTGAACACATCAATAAAAAGATTGATCAATTTAAGGAAGAGGACGGCAATCTTTATGCGATTTATGCAACTCCTGCTGAAAACTTATGTGGCTTACAGGTACAGCAGTTCAGAAAGAAATACGGTATTATTGAGAATGTATCCGACCATGAGTATGTAAGCAATGGATTCCACTGTCATGTAACCGAGGACATCACACCGATTCAGAAGCAGGATTTGGAATATCGTTTTTGGGAGTTGTCGAATGGCGGTAAGATTCAATATGTAAAATACCCGATTGATTATAATGTTGAGGCAATTAAAACTCTGATCAGACGTGCAATGGAAATGGGCTTCTATGAGGGCGTTAATATGTCGCTGGCATATTGTGATGACTGCGGACACCAGGAACTTGAGATGGATATCTGTCCAAAATGCGGAAGCACAAATTTGACAAAGATTGATCGAATGAACGGCTATTTATCTTATTCAAGGGTGCATGGCGATACCAGACTGAATGAGGCGAAAATGGCAGAAATTGCGGAAAGGAAGAGCATGTAAGAATGAGATATCACAACATAACAAAAGACGATATGCTGAATGGTGATGGCTTACGTGTTGTTTTGTGGGTGGCAGGATGTTCTCATTGCTGCAAGGAATGCCATAATCCGCTGACATGGGATCCGGATGGCGGGTTGCCTTTCGATGATACTGTAAAGGAAGAAATATTTACAGAACTTGATAAGGATTATATTTCCGGCATTACCTTTAGCGGCGGCGACCCATTACATGCAGCCAACCGACTGGATATTCGCAATTTTATTGCTGAAATCAAAGAACGCTACCCCAATAAGACCATTTGGCTCTATACAGGAGATTCATGGGAAAATGTCATGCATTATCCAATGATGCAGAATTTGGATGTGCTGGTAGACGGTGAGTTCAAAATTGAAGAAAAAGATGCAAAATTATTGTGGAAGGGAAGCAAGAATCAAAGAGTCATTGATGTGCAGGCTTCCTTGAAGCAGACAGACCCGACCATTCCAATATTACATTGTAAGGATTATTACAAGTAGCTAAATAATAAGGAGAGACAAAAGATATGCAGCAGATAGCGAAGTTTCATAAGGTAACCTTTCCTCAGTTTGAGAGTGACTGGAAGGATAATTTCGGTGCCATATCCGACGAAGAGATTGCAGAAATCTATGCGTCAATTACGTTACCGCAAAGAGCAACCAAAGGCTCGGCAGGATATGACTTTCACAGTCCGCTGTCCTTTGTTCTGAAACCCGGTGAAACCATTAAAATTCCAACCGGAATTAAGGTGGAAATGGACGATGGCTGGGTGCTTAAATGTTATCCGAGGAGCGGATTAGGCTTCAAATACCGTCTTCAACTGAATAATACAGTCGGTATCATTGACAGTGATTATTTCTATTCAGACAATGAAGGACATATATTTTCCAAGATTACCAATGATTCCAATGAAGGAAAAAGCATTGAAATTATGGAGGGTGACGGATTTATGCAGGGTATTTTTGTGGAATACGGAATTACCGTGGATGATGAAGTGACGGCAGTCAGAAATGGTGGTTTTGGCAGTACAGGACAGTCAAAATAATGAAATTAATATAAAAATAAGAATAAAACCCTTGAGACTTTGACACACTGTTATCGTAGTGAGAAAAGCGTCGGAGGGTTTTATTTATGAAAATCAGTTCGGATATCAAAGAGAATATAGAGTGGTTTAATCAAAGGCTTAAGGTGGATGCGAATTTCGATATCATCTATCGTGTCATTAAAGTAGGGGAGAGAGATGCCTGCTTTTATTACATTGACGGATTCTGCAAAGATGATTTGATGCAGAAGATGCTGCAGTATTTCTATTCCATCAAAGAAGAAGAGATGCCGCAAAATGCGCATGAAATGAGCAAACGGTTTATGCCCTATGTAGAGATTGATTTAATGGATGACAAGGAGAAAATCCTGCAATTCATCTTGTCGGGTGTGCTTGCATTTTTTGTAGATGGATATGACCGCTGTATTCTGATAGATTGCAGAACTTATCCGGCACGAAACGTTTCGGAACCGGAAAAAGATAAAGTGTTACGAGGTTCCAAGGATGGTTTTGTGGAAACAATTGTATTCAATACAGCATTAATTCGAAGACGTATCAGAGATACGGGACTTTGCATGAAAATGATGAATGCCGGTAAATCTTCCAAAACAGATATTGTGCTCTGTTATATGGAGGAACGTGTTGACCATGCGTTTTTAGATAAGATTTCGGAACGCATTCAAAATATACAAGTAGATGCGCTGACGATGAATCAGGAGAGTTTGGCAGAGTGTTTGTTCAAACATAAGTGGTATAATCCGTTTCCGAAGTTTAAATTCACGGAACGACCGGACACAGCCGCAGCGCAGGTTTTGGAAGGAAATATAGTGATTTTGGTAGATAATTCGCCACAGGCAATGATTATGCCGACTTCTATCTTTGATATCGTAGAAGAGGCGGATGATTATTATTTTCCGCCGATTACGGGAACGTATCTGCGTCTTTCAAGAACGTTGATTGCCTTTGTGACCTTTATGCTGACACCGACATTCTTACTTTTGATGATGAATCCAGGGTGGATACCGAGTGGGTTCGAATTTATTATGGTGGAAGAAGAAATAAATGTGCCACTCATCTGGCAGTTACTGATACTGGAGGTCGCGATAGACGGTTTGCGGCTTGCAGCGGTCAATACGCCGAGTATGTTGAGTACTCCGCTCAGCGTTATGGCAGCACTTGTATTGGGTGAATTTTCAACGAAGTCAGGTTGGTTTAATGCGGAAGTTATGCTTTACATGGCATTTGTTGCAGTGGCAAATTATACACAGTCAAGTTATGAACTGGGCTATGCACTGAAATTTATGCGAATCATTACGTTGATTTTAACAGCCATATTTGGTGTGTTTGGGTATGTCGGTGGTATTCTTTTATGTGTGATTGCTATTGCATGCAACAGGACGGTATCGGGTAAGTCATATATTTACCCGTTACTGCCATTAAATCTCTCAAATCTGAGCAGACGGATATTCCGATTAAGGTTGCCGGGTTCTCATAAATAGAGCGATGTTAAAATATGGCTTATTATTATAAATTTATTTGAAAAACAGACGAAATAGTGGTACTATTATATTATTAAAAATAACAGGAGATAAAGCATGAGTGATTTTAAGATAAGTATTTGTAATACCGCTGATTTGCCGGAGGACTATATACAGGAAAATAATCTGGGGGTAATCAGCCTTTCTTATATGTTTGATGATGATGTGGTCTATAATCATTTCAATTCCCTTCCGGAACCGGTTTTCTACAATAAGATGAGAGAAGGTCAGATGCCAACGACCTCACAGATTAATATAGCAGAAGCAAAAGAGGCATTTGAGGAATATTTAAAGGATACCAATGAGATACTGCAGATTGCATTTTCATCGGGACTCAGTGGCAGTTATAATAGTTTGAGACTGGCTGCTGATGAAGTAATGGAAGAACACGACGGCGTTAAAATTGTTGTTGTTGATTCTTTGTGTGCATCGTTAGGAGAAGGTCTTCTGGTTCACAAAGCGGTACAACTTAAGAAGCAGGGCAAGTCTTTGGATGAAATTGCGGAATGGTTAGAGGCACACAGATTAAATTTGGTGCATATGTTTACGGTAGATGATCTGTTTCATTTGCATAGAGGCGGTCGTGTCAGCAAGGCGGCGGCTGTTCTTGGTACAATGATTAATCTGAAACCAATTTTGCATGTGGATGATGAGGGACATTTGATACCGTTATTTACTGTGCGCGGAAGAAAGAAGTCTTTGAATTCACTTGTGGATTGTATGGAAAAGAAAATGGGCAGTTTCAAGGATCAAAACGATGCTGTCTTTATCAGTCACGGAGATTGTGAGGAAGAAGCTCGTTATGTGGAAGCTGAAGTAAGAAAGAGATTTGGCGATAAGTTATTTATCGTTAATTATGTGTGCCCAACTATCGGAGCACATTCCGGACCGGGAACCATTGCATTGTTTTTCTTGGGCGATGAGCGCTAAAGGAGAGTAAGACGAATGAATATTTTGTTTTTCCTGACACCCAAAAGTGAAGTAGAGTTTGTATATAATGATGATACATTGCAACATGCGATTGATATGTTGGAAAAGAGTACATATTCGGCACTGCCGATTATCAATCACAAGGGTGAGTATAAAGGCACCATATCCGAGGGTGATGTGCTCTGGACATTGAAGAATGGGACAGAGAATAGTATTGAAGAATGGTATGAAACAAAACTTTCAAAGATTAATCATAAACAGAATAATAAACCTGTGAAAGCAAATGCACAGGTCAAAGACTTGATTTATCGTGCCGTCAATCAGAATTTTGTTCCGGTGATTGACGACGATGATGTATTTATAGGAATCGTAAAGAGAAGGGATGTTCTGCAATATTATTTTGATCAGGCACAAAAGACAAAAGCGAAAAATTAGGAGAGGCACAAATGAACGGGAAACGAAAGATTAACAAGTCTTTGCTGACAGGCTGGGGTGTATTGATTGCGGTATTGATACTGGCATACATACTTGAATTGGCAAAGGGAGAAAGAACTTTACTTTATTTCCTTATTTTCATTGTAATCGGTGTGGTTCCATATATCATAGCGCAGGTTTGGTATCGTGCAGATCAGGAATCTAACAAAGTTATGTATATTGTTGCGTATGGATACGCAGGATTTTATTTGTTTGTACTATTGACCGGAGATACGCCAATGGTATTTTCGTACATACTGCCGATGCTTTCTTTGCTAATGCTTTGTAACAATCTGAAGTTACTCATTGGATTTGCATGTGCTTCACTTGGCGGCAATATCATTAGTGTTATATATAATGTTGCCGTACTGAAGAAACTATCAAGCGATGATGTTGCTAATTATGAAATACAGATTGCAGCAATCTTATTATGTATGATACTTACGATTGTAGGTACTAAGGTTTCAACAGAGATTAATAATTATAAACTTGAGGCAATCAGAGACAAAGAAGAAAAGCAAGCGGCTATTTTGCGTACCATACAGGGGGCAACAGCCAATATTAATACACGTACTTATGAAATCACAGGTAATATGGGTCAGATTACCGATTCAGCCGTTACTACTACATTTTCCATGCAGGAAGTTGCAGCAAGTTCTGCACAGACTGCTGATTCTATTCAAGAGCAGTTGGCACGTACGAGTGATATTCAGGAATATATTGAAAGCGCAGTCAAACTTTCTGCAGATATTTTGGAATTATCACAAAAGACAAGCGAAGCGGTCAGAAACGGTATGGCGAATATGGACGAACTGGATGAGGGCGCCAATGTCACCAAGGAAAACAGTGAGATTGTTTCAGAAAAGGCTAATAAACTGCAGGAAAGAACTGCACAGGCAATTGATATTATATCTATCATTCACGGTATTGCAAATCAGACCAATCTGTTGGCACTTAATGCTTCCATTGAAGCAGCGCGTGCAGGAGATGCGGGACGTGGTTTTGCAGTTGTAGCGGAAGAAATTAACGGTTTGTCCAATCAGACCAAAGATGCAACTGAGAATATCAGAATATTGATTAATGAATTGAGAGAAGAAGCGACTTCTGTAGCTGATGCGATTGAACGCATGACTGAAATCAGTCAGAAGCAAAATGAAATGATTAAAGAAGCCGGTGCTAATTTCAATGTGATTAAGGAAACAGTTGAGACAGTAGCCGACAGAGCCAGCGTTCAAGAGAAGCAGATGACCGATATTAACGAAGCCAATGCTAAGATTGTAGAAAGTATTCATACTATTTCAGCAATCAGTGAAGAGGTTACGGCAGGAAGCCAGCAGACACTTGATATTACAGAGAAGAATAAGGTGATTACCGAGGAAGTAAACGGTGCGGTGCAGGCCTTGAAAGCCGAAATGGAAGAACTGGCCAAGTTACAATAATTAAAGTTACAATAAACAAAGCAATATATGTGGTGACATATGATAATCATGGTCAGAGGGTACACTGCTGACCGTGATTATTTTTGCGAGTTATATGGCAGGGACGAAAGGAATGAAAGTACATGAATAATATGAGAGGCCTTGATACACAGGTTAGAAAGTACAGAAGGGAGATTTTCAAGGAAATCGCCAATCTGGCTTATAATTCAAAAAACATCATAGATGATATCGAGGCGCTTCCCTATAAGATTGTACAGGCAGATGAACCGGAGTTTTGGGAGAACATCTATCGTGAACGTGCAGTTGCAAGAGAACACTGTCGTTTGGCAATGGGAATGTCACTTCGTCCGGAAAATCAGCCGGTACATGTATCTCAGGGGGTAGAGGAGAGCAATATTGCCGAGAAGTATTATGAGCCACCTTTGATGCAGGTAATTCCGTCGGCATGTAATGCGTGTGCAATCAATCGGTATTCGGTAAGTGATCATTGCATGGGGTGTGTTGCAAGACCGTGCAAGGAAGTTTGTCCGAAGGATGCTATCTATTTTAAAGACGGCAAATCCAATATTGATCAGGAAAAATGTATCAAATGCGGAAAATGTAAAGCGGCTTGTCCTTATGATGCAATTACACATAAGGTACGTCCTTGTATGGATGCCTGTGGAGTCAATGCAATTGAAAGTGATGCATATGGACGCGCATCTATCAATCCGGACAAATGTGTATCCTGTGGTATGTGCATGGTAAGTTGTCCGTTTGGTGCCATTGCTGATAAGTCTCAGATATTTCAGTTAATCAGGGCAATGCAGTCGGGACAGGAGATTGTGGCAGAGATAGCACCTGCATTTGTTGGTCAATTCGGTTCGACTGTTACACCTGAAATGCTAAAAACAGCACTTAAAAGTTTAGGTTTCAGCGCGGTATATGAAACTGCAATCGGTGCCGATGTCGGTGCCATGGCAGAAGCGAAACATTATGTTGAAAAGGTAACCACCGGCGAACTTCCGTTTTTATTGACGTCTTGTTGTCCTTCATGGGCGATGATGGCAAAGACGCAATTCCCGGAAACGATTGATAATATTTCCCGTGAATTAACGCCTATGGTTGCAACGGCCAGAACCATTAAGAAAGAACATCCCAATGCGCATGTTGTATTTATCGGACCGTGTGCGGCGAAAAAATTGGAAGCAAGCAGGAGAACGGTAAGGTCAGATGTTGATTTTGTCATTACGTTTGAAGAATTGCAAGGTATGTTTGATGCAAAGAATCTGCTTCAGGAACAGATGCAGGGAGAAGAAATCAATGATGCGACTGCTGCAGGACGTGGATATGGTGTTGCAGGCGGAGTTGCACAGGCGATAGAGGATTGCATTAAAGAGTATTATCCGGGCACAGAGGTTCATATAGAACATGCAGAGGGCTTGGCAGATTGCAAGAAGATGCTGATGTTAGCCAAGGCAGGAAGAAAGAACGGATGTCTGATTGAAGGAATGGCATGTCCGGGCGGTTGTGTAGCAGGAGCCGGAACCAATATTCCGATTACAGAAGCGACTAAAGATGTACTGGAATTCAAGAAACAGGCACAACATAAAATACCGGATCCGAGTTTGTTTGAGGATTTTGTGAAGGAGAATGAAAATGAGTAAAATCAGAACACGTTTTGCACCAAGTCCGACAGGACGTATGCATGTCGGAAATTTAAGAACAGCATTATATGCTTATTTGATTACAAAGCACGAGGGTGGTGATTTCATCCTTCGTATCGAAGATACCGATCAGGAGCGACTGGTAGAAGGTGCAGTAGATATCATCTACAGAACACTTGAGAAAACCGGTTTGAAGCATGATGAAGGTCCTGATAAGGATGGTGGTTTTGGTCCATATGTGCAGAGTGAAAGACAGGCGCAGGGCATCTACATGCAATATGCAAAACAATTGGTGGATGCAGGTAAAGCATATTATTGTTTCTGTGATAAAGAGAGACTTGCTACTTTGGTACAGGAAGTGGACGGCAAGGAAATCGGTGTTTATGACAAGCATTGTCTCGGACTTTCCAAACAGGAAGTAGAAGACAATTTGAAAGCCGGTAAACCCTTTGTCATCAGACAGAATATCAATCCGGAAGGAACAACCACATTCCATGATGAAATATATGGTGACATTACCGTAGATAATTCAGAATTGGATGATATGATTTTAATTAAATCGGACGGTTATCCGACCTATAACTTTGCCAATGTGGTAGACGATCATTTGATGCAGATTACACATGTGGTACGTGGCAATGAATATCTGTCATCTTCTCCGAAGTATAATCAGTTGTATCAAGCGTTTGGTTGGGAAGTTCCTGTCTATGTACATTGCCCATTGATTACCGATGAGGAACATAAGAAATTATCAAAACGTTCAGGGCATTCTTCTTATGAAGATTTGATTGAGCAAGGCTTTCTGACAGAAGCCGTTGTAAATTATGTGGCATTACTCGGTTGGAACCCGGAAGATAATCAGGAAATGATGTCTTTGGATGAATTGGTTCAGAAGTTTGATTATCGTCATATTAATAAGTCACCGGCAGTCTTTGACTTGACCAAACTGAAGTGGATGAATGGCGAATACTTCAAAGCAATGGATTTTGAAGTATTTTATCAGATGGCAGAACCACTCATCAAAGAGGTGATTACAAAAGAACTGGATTTCAGAAAAATAGCATCCATGGTCAAGACCAGAATTGAAATGCTTCCGGAAATCAAAGAGCATATTGACTTCTTTGAGGAACTACCGGACTATGATATTGAGATGTATACGCACAAGAAAATGAAGACCAATGCAGAGACTTCTCTTGAGGTACTGAAAGAATTGTTACCTATCTTAGAGCAACAGGAGGATTACAGCAATGATGCACTCTATGCTGCCTTGGTGGCCTATGTGGAGCAGAAGGAATGCAAGAACGGCTATGCAATGTGGCCGGTCAGAACAGCGGTTTCCGGTAAACAAATGACTCCTGCGGGTGCAACTGAAATCATGGAGGTACTTGGCAAGGAAGAATCTCTGAAAAGAATTAGAATTGCCATTGAAAAGTTGAGCTGACATGACGGCAAATGAGGCACAAAAGAGTGCCATAACTCATGTGAACGGTCCAATGCTTGTACTTGCAGGACCGGGCTCCGGTAAAACCTTCGTGATTACAGAGAGAATACGATACTTAATTTATGATGCACATATTCCGCCGGAACATATCCTGGTGATTACATTTACCAATGCAGCGGCAGAACAGATGAAGAAACGTTTTCAAAGATTAATCGGCGATGAAAAGGTTCCTGTTTCTTTTGGAACCTTTCATGCTGTCTATTTTCACATCCTGCAACAAAATTCCCATTATTGTCCCAGAGATATTCTGAAACAGGAAGATCAATATCACTATTTAAGAGAAATCATTGCAGAACAGAAATTGGATGTTATGTATCCGAAAGAATGGATGAATGAACTGCTTTCACAAATCAGTTGTCTTAAAAATGATATGCCACCAAGAACGACAGATGAATATCTGGACTGTGTATATCCGTGTTATATGAAAAAGTGCAGAGATGCGGGGAAACTGGATTTCGATGATATGCTTTCAATGTGTCTGGAACTGTTGCAGGCAAGAGAGGACATCTTACAGAAATGCAGAGAACAATATCAATATATTTTAATTGATGAGTTTCAAGATATTAATCCTGTGCAATATAAAATCATCAAATTGTTAGCTGCACCACGAAAACATCTTTTTATTGTGGGCGATGATGATCAGTCGATTTATGGATTTCGCGGTGCCAGACCTGAAATTATGCTGGGGTTTGAGAAAGAGTTTCGTGGCTGTAAACGTGTTGTTTTAGAGACAAATTATCGTTCAACGACAGAAATTGTGAGGCTGTCACTTAAACTGATACGACATAACAAAAGACGTTTTAAGAAGCACCTGACGGCTTTCAAGGGAAGCGGAGGCAGAGTGTTCGTGAAACAGTACGATAATATTGAACAGGAACTTGCCGCAATAAAAGCAGAAATACAGAAGTTACAAAAGACATCTTCATATCGTGATATGGCAATTCTGTATCGTACCAATTTGGGAGAGAAGCTGCTGCAGAAGACATTTGCATATGAGATGAAACAAGGCTTGGTGTTGTCAACTATTCACGGAGCAAAAGGACTGGAATATGAGATCGTTTTTATTATCGATATCATTGCAGGGAACATACCACATCGAAAAGCAAAAAAGAAAAGTGAAGTTGAGGAAGAACGACGCTTGTTTTATGTGGCTATCACACGTGCCAAACAAAATGTGTATTTGCTCAGCGTCAGAAAGCATCTTGAAAAGCAGGTGGAAGTGTCTCGATTTATGAAAGAAATCAAACATCCGATGCGACGCTGGTAAATATTACAGTACAGAGCATTTGATTGACATATTTTTAACATTTTTATATAATGAAGTGAGAAATGCGATAGGAGGATACGACCTTGGAAGAACGAGAAATTTCACGGGCTGTAATAGCCAGATTACCAAGGTATTTTAGATACTTGGGGGAACTAAAAGACAGTGGCGTTGAGCGCATCTCTTCACAGGAGTTGAGCGAGCGCATGAAGGTGACCGCATCTCAAATCAGACAGGATTTGAATAATTTTGGTGGGTTCGGTCAGCAGGGGTATGGATATAATGTGAAACATTTATATGAAGAAATCGGCAAGATTTTGGGACTTGACCAGAAGCATAATCTGATTTTAATCGGAGCCGGTAACTTAGGGCAGGCACTTGCCAATTATGTTAATTTTGAACGACGCGGTTTTATTTTGAAGGGTATTTTTGACCGCAATGAGAGACTGCATGGAAAGATTGTCAGAGGGATTACGATTATGCCGATGGAGCAGATGCGTTCCTGTATCTTAGAGAATGCAATTGATATTGCGATTTTGACGATTCCGAAGGCAGAAGCCGTACAGATAGCCGAACAACTTGTTACTTATGGAATTAAAGCCATTTGGAATTTTGCACATATTGATTTAAATGTTCCGCAGGATGTAGTGGTTGAGAATGTACACTTATCCGAAAGTTTGATGAAATTGTCCTATAATTTGAATAGACAAGAGAATGAACAGAAAGAAAAATAGGTGATTGTCATGGCATTTTCAGAAGAAAAGTTTGCGGCGGTCATTAAAACCAAGAAAATACCGCTTCTGACACTTGACAACAAGTGGCATCAACTGTTTACCCAGACAGGAAAAACAAAAGAAATTGCAACTCTTGAGAAAAAGTTGAATGATTTACTGAAAAAACAGGGTAAACTGACAACAGAGGAAAAAGACTTAAAGAAAATTAAAACGAATCTGATGACAGAAATTATGAGTGCAATGGAAGCGCTTGAAAAAGGCGAGACCAATAAGCAGACGGATAAGAAACTGGATGACAATAAACGTCTGATTAATGAGATTAATGAGAAACTTCAGAAAAATGAGGATGACTTGCTGGAAATTCCCAAGGAAATTGCAGAGGTGAATCATGAACTGATGCTGAAGACCATGGAAGATTGTTATACAAGACTTCAGAACAATACAGAAAGTATTGAAACCATTGCAAAGTGGATTAGTGACATTCGGATTGAACTGAAGAAAAATATCATCAGGAAACAGGAACAAGAGCAAAGCAATGCAGCATTATATTCCTATATGCATGATATTTTCGGTCCGGGAGTTCTGGAATTGTTCGATATGAAGTACGATCCGCTCAAGAAGAAAGCGGAAGAGGAAGCAATTAAAAAAGAGAACGAAGCCAGAAAACTGAAAACAGTGGCTGAAGAAAAGAAAGATTGACATGTATCATATTGTAACAAGTGAAGAAATGAAGAAGATGGAACAGAAAACAATGGAAGGCTTTGGGTTGTCTTCTCTTGTTTTGATGGAAAGAGCTGCGTTGTCGGTATGGGATTGTATTGATGAATATGGTATCCCGGCGGAACAAACACTGATTGTATGCGGTACGGGTAATAATGGCGGTGACGGACTTGCAATCGGACGCATTCTTTATGAAAACGGTTACGACCCAATCATTGTAATGATTGGAAACAGGGAACAGTGTACAGAGTCTGTAAGGACACAGTTAAAAACGTTAGAATCTTATGGCATATCGGTATATGACACAATACCGCAAGGCGCATATACTACAGTAATAGATGCTTTATTTGGGATTGGACTCAATCGAAATATTGAGGG
>DATESB010000156.1:0-23934 GCA_035271065.1 Lachnospiraceae bacterium
CTGCAATGATTATTGTGCTGATTATGCTGGGCAAATATTTTGAGAGCAGAAGTAAGAAACGGACAACGGATGCCATTACAGGAATGATGTCGCTGACACCGGATACTGCGTTGGTGATGAAGGGCAGCAGTGGCACAGATGATATTTCATTTACGGAAGTGCCGACAAAGAACGTAAGAGTAGGAGATGTTCTTTTGGTCAGACCGGGCAGCAGAATTCCGCTTGACGGTATTGTGATGAACGGAAATACGAATGTTGATGAGGCGATGTTAACCGGTGAGAGTATGCCGGTGAAAAAGAGTGCCGGGGCAACGGTTACAGGTGGTACAATGAACCAAAACGGCAGTATTCAGATGAAAGTTACGCATGTTGGGGCGGATACCACGCTTGCTAAGATTGTGAAAATCATGGAAGAAGCACAGGGTAAAAAGGCGCCGGTTTCAAAACTTGCGGATGTTGTGGCAGGATATTTTGTGCCGACGGTGATTGTGATTGCAATCCTCGCGGCTGTTATTTGGCTGATTGCGGGCAAAGATGCAGCGTTTGTATTGAATATCTTTATTTCCGTATTGGTGATTGCATGTCCGTGCGCACTGGGACTGGCGACGCCGACTGCTATTATGGTCGGCACAGGACTTGGAGCTTCTAATGGTATCTTGGTGCGAAGCGGCGAGGCACTTGAATTGCTGCAGAAGATTGATACGGTTGTGTTGGACAAGACCGGTACGATTACGGAAGGAAAACCGAGGGTGGCACAGGTTATTGTAAACAGCAATGCCATGGTAGCGGCGCGTGAAAGCGGGCTGTATGATATCTTTAAGGGACAGCGCCAGGAAGACCTTGTGTTATCGCTTGCAGCATCTTTGGAGCAGAACAGTGAACATCCGCTTGGCAAGGCTATTGTGGATGAGGCAAAGAAGCGCAATCTGATTATGAGAGAGGTTGAGAATTTTGATAATAAGCCGGGTTATGGCGTGACAGGAACGTTATTGGCCAATGAAATTGCGATTGGTAATGAGCGGTTGATTAAAAACCAGAGTCAAAACCAAAGTCAAAACCAAAGTCAGAGTCAGGGTCAGTCAAGTGTGACTGATGGCGCTGCTAAAATGGCGAAAAGCGGCGAAACACCGGTGTATGTGATTTTGGAAAATATATTGGTTGGAGTCATCGGAATTGCGGATACGGTCCGTGAAACGAGCAAAGAAGCAATTGAGCAACTGAAAGAACATCAGATTGATGTAGTTATGTTAACCGGCGACCGTAAGGAAACGGCGCTTAATATTGCAAAAAGTATCGGTATCAACAATGTGGAAGCGCAGGTGTTGCCGCAGAACAAAGCAGAAGTGATTCAGAAATTGCAGGAGCAGGGCCATGTTGTCTGCATGGTCGGTGACGGCATCAATGATGCGCCGGCACTGGTGCAGGCTGATATTGGCTGTGCTATGGGTGCCGGAAGTGATATTGCGTTGGAGTCCGGTGATATTGTGCTGATGAAATCTGATTTGAGGGATATCCTTAAGGCAGTTTCGTTGAGTAAGGCTACACTGCGGAATATTAAGCAAAATTTGTTTTGGGCATTTTTCTATAACTGTATCGGGATTCCGATTGCAGCGGGAGTGTTATATTTGGTGAACGGAATGTTACTGAGTCCGATGATTGGGGCACTTGCGATGTCTCTAAGCAGCGTGTGCGTTGTGGGGAATGCGTTGAGGCTTAGGAGGTTCCGATTGTAGGTGGGATGAGATGAAAAAGTCGGTCAATCTCAAAACATTTTTTTACATTTTCAAGAATGCCGTAAAAATGGCATTTGTTGAGTTTGGCACTTTTGAGACTGACCGACTTTTTTACAAAAAATGATGGAAAAATGTTTCATTATGGACTATAATGTAATCAACAACTGCGGAAATACAGTTGTTGTACCTTACCTAAAAGGAATTGATACGAATCCGAATTCGGATATTTCTCTCATGGTTCTCCTCGGCTCTGTTGTACCTTACCTAAAAGGAATTGATACGTGAAGAAGTACTCTTGATTACCTCATCTGCTATCTGCGTTGTACCTTACCTAAAAGGAATTGATACAAATGAATATGCACGAAATATATTTCTTGACTCTTTTGATTCCGTTGTACCTTACCTAAAAGGAATTGATACATGTTCTTTACTGCTGCATTTTCAATATAAAATGTTGTACCTTATCTCAAAGGAATTGATACACAATAAAAAAATAAACCCAACTGTTTTAATCATGTTGTACCTTACCTAAAAGGAATTGATACCTGATAACAAAAATTCAAATCTCTGCATAATACTTGTTGTACCTTACCTAAAAGGAATTGATACACAACCGTAGGTTGCTTCTTCAAAGTTTTAATAGAGTTGTACCTTACCTAAAAGGAATTGATACCCGTCTTTCTTGGTAGCGTCAATTACCTGACCTAAGTTAAGTTGTAACTTACTTATGAGTAATTTTGAAAAACGAAAAAAAGGGGGATGTTTATGGGTGAAGACGAGAACAGTAATGCTTATGATGAGTATTTTTACGATGATTATGACGAAGGAACATTAGAAAGCTCCTTTGAAGAGGAACAACAAAACGATGACTATGATGAAGTGGCAGCCGAAGAGGCCGCGGAAGAGGAACTGAACATAAGCAGATTGTGTCCTGATTGGAATGAATTTCATGATAACGGATGGTGTTAGGTGAAAGGTACAAGTAAAACTTGAAAAGACCTTGACATTGTTTTCTTGCAGTGTTAGTATTTTATTTATCTTTTTCCAATCAAAAAAGGATTTTGTAACAAGATACAGATAATTAAATAAAGACGAAACATGCCTACGATATTCTTCAGACCACAGCGGTGTGGGAATGGTTTTGAACCAAAGAATATCATATTGTAACTGTAAACATGATGTATTACACCTTACAAGGAGGCAACAATATGAAAGAACAGATTGAAGTTCCTGTCATTAATCTTCAGGAAGTCGGAGCAAGAATCAGACGACTTCGCAAAGCGCAGAAACTCAAGGTCACAGACATCAGTGACAGGATGGGTTTTACCGGACCACAGGCAGTATACAAGTGGCAGAGAGGCGATTGCCTTCCGGATGTAGGAAACTTAATAATGCTAAGCAGAATGCTTGGCACTACGGTAGAGGGTATCATACTCGGAGACGAGGAGATATCCTCTCCTCACGTTTACCAGCAGTTTATTTTATCCAATCCCTCTTTCGTGTATCTTATCAGTAGAACCTTGATAAATACATAAAGGAGGGATTTTTATGATAGGTAAGAATGACCTGATTCTTGCTGAGAACCAGTACTATAATCTTGATGGGTATCAGACAAAACTGAATAATAATGTTCTGGTAGTCGGTACTTCCGGAAGTGGGAAGACCAGAAGCATAGTCACGCCGAATCTGTTGCAGGCAACAGGAAGTTACGTTGTTTCAGACCCAAAAGGTAATCTGTATAAAAAGTATAAAGGATATCTGGAGACACAAGGATATGTGGTAAAGAAACTTGACTTTATTCATCCGGAAGCATCCATCCATTACAATCCGTTTGTTTATATTAAGAGTGAACAGGATGTGGTAAAAATGGCACATTTGCTTGGTGGTGCAACCGGCAACACAAAAGACCCTTTCTGGGATGTGGCAGCAGAATTGTTGTATACGGCTATCATCGGATACCTATGGGAAGACTATCCCACAAAGGAGCTGACCATGCATAATGTACAGAAACTTCTTCGGATGTGCGAGGTTGCGGAAGACTCATCGGATTCCCAAAATATGCTTGACATTTTGATGGAGCGTCTGAAAGAGAAGAACGCTGACAGCTTTGCAGTGATGCAATATGAAAAGTTCAGAGTAGCAGCTGCAAGAACCTTGAAATCTATTTTAATAACGGCAAATACAAAGATTGGTCTGTTTGACACCAAGAGTATGCAGGAGATGTTGAGTGAGGATGATGTGAACTTTGCCACAATCGGACAGCGTAAGACAGCAATCTTTGTGGTAGTGTCGGATACGGACAGATGTATGGATGTGTTGGCAAATCTTTTTTTCAGTCAGGCAATGAACGAATTGTGCAAATATGCAGACGAGAAATGCGATAACATAGACAACCGTTTGCCGATTGATGTCAGATTCATTTTGGATGATTTTGCGACAAATGTGAAAATCGATGAATTTTCGAGAATGATTGCTTCCATTCGGTCAAGAGGACTTTCCACCATGCTTCTGATACAGTCGGAGGGGCAATTGCGAAATGCCTATGGGGAAGATGATATGACTATCATAGGAAACTGTGATACCTATGTTTATCTTGGCGGAAATGATATCGAAACCGCTGCCAGCGTATCGAAGAGGTGTGACATTCCTTTGAAAAAGATACTGAATATGCCGGTGGGGACCGGATGGATTTTCAGAAGGGGACAGGAACCTGTCAATGCGAAACTATTTAATCTTGATGAATATCATTCACTCAAAAATAAGGAGGAGGAACGATGATGAGAGAAAACTGGAAGCCATGTGTGGAGGTTGAATCATCCTATGGAACAAGAGAAGTAAGCCTCTATACAAGACAGTTGATGAACAGAAATATCTTTATACAGGGAGAAATTAACGCAGATATAGCAAATGATGTACTGAATCAAATTATGTTTCTGACAAAAGAAAGTGATGCGGAAATCAATCTATTTATCAACAGCGGAGGGGGAGAAGTGGCCAGTGGATTGGTGATATATGACCTGCTTCAGGAAATCAAAATTCCCATCAATATTTACTGTACGGGTATGGCGGCCAGCATGGCGGCGGTTCTTCTGGCAGCAGGACAGAAGGGAAGGCGATATATCCTGCCACATTCCAAGACAATGATTCATGAACCTCTCATAGCAGGGGGCGTTGGAGGGTCTGCAACATCTATTAAGACAATCTCCAATTCCATTCTTGAGACAAAAGATATCGTAAACACAATACTTGCCAAACATACAGGAAAGTCAGTGGATGAAATCAATGAAGCAACCGCATTTGATAACTACATGAATGCCGAAGAAAGTGTGGCATTTGGCTTGTGCGATGCGATAAAGGGACCGCTATGAGAAGCGTAAATGCAATGTCAATCGGGATGCTGTTTAAGAACGTCGGAAGAATGAGTTTCAATATTCTGTTCATGATGGTATACCCGATTTGCATTGCATTTTCGGCAAGAAACGTCCGGCAGGCAATTGTGACAGTTCTTGTTTATGCAAGTGTTATCACTGGTCTTATTTCGCAATTGTGGGTGGCGTATGTGATTCTTGTGTTCTATATACTTTTTGCAATTGCCATGGCGGTCTGGGTTACGATTGACATGATGAGGGAATAGGTGAAACTCATATCGTATCTATTATTAAAGATATTTAATGACACATTCGTGCTCATAAGTATCATCATCAATCGACAGGACTGCATAACTTGGCTGTCTGCCGGATTGTCTGGGTTCTGTCAGACTTCCGGGGTTGATGATTAGCAATTCGTCCTCCTGTATTATTTCAGACATATGGGTGTGTCCATAAATCAAGATATCAGCATAAACTTTATTGGCGGCAACTTTGATTTGTTGATTGGTATGTAACACGTCCATCAAGTGACCATGAGTCAGATAAACGGTGTAATAACCAAGTTTAAATACTGATTCCGAATCATAGGAATAGAATCGATCCATATTTCCACCTACTATCTGAATCGGAAAAGGAGCATCCGGCAGGAGGAGATTGATATCTCCTTCTATGTCTCCACAGTGAATCAACATGTCTATCGGTGCTTCTGCAGAAATGATATCCGGAATAATTTCGTTCTTTCGATGTGTATCACTGATAATGAGTATCTTCATGTGTTCAACCTCCATTTACAATATTATAACGAAGGAGAATAAAAAAGGAAAGATACTCTTTGTTGTTGCCTAAAGATAGTCAGAAGGAGGGTTTTCTATGAATGAAAAGAAGCAGATTGAGGAAGAAGAGAAAATGATTACCCTTTTTGAAAAGGAAATTGAGAAAAAACTTCCGGTGCGGATGGATGCACACATGCCTGCAGGCTCGAGAGTGAAGGCGATTGAACTGGAAATCAGGCCATTTAGAAATCTGTATGAAGTGGTTATCGATAAAAAACGGGTGTTATCGTATGGTATCAGGGAAACCGGATTATGTATCGTACTCGTCGCCTGGGAGGTTTAAAACGGGCGGCATAGTAAACCATTGGTTTACTGCCTTTGTTACAGAGGACTGCTAGAATGAGTACAGTAAGTTAATTACTAACACATAGGAGGAATTGAAAATGACAAAGATGACATCTGCTTATGCGAATAAACTATTAAGACAATTAGGAGAGGATAAGGGATATTGGACTCGAAAAGAAGCTGAATCCAGAGCCTATGTGGCGGCTGAAGGTGAAGTTCCGGTCATTCCGGAGTATGACTATGCTACAGTCACAACAACTATTTCAGAAATTGATAATAAGGTGTGTGCGATTAAGCATGCTGTTAACTTGTCCAATGCGACAGCTGCAATTGATGTAAATGGGGAGGCAATGACGGTAGACCAAATTCTGATTCGGATGGCGCAACTGAATCAACGAAAGCTGGTGCTGGATGTTATGCGCAGGATGCAGCCAAAGGAGAGACTATCGATACGAACCATGTCGGTAAGAAATATGGTTCCTGAATATGAATATATTAATTTTGAGTTGGAACTTGTGAAGAATGATTTTGAACGGGTTTCTAACGAGATTATGCAGATGCAGATTGCGCTGGATTATCATAATCAAACTGTGGAATTCGAAGTAGATATGTAATAGATATCCGTACAGATTGCTTAAGACATACAATATGATGAGTGGTAAATGTTCAATGTTTATGCTTATTTGTTATTTTGTTATTGGTTATGCGGTTAACGTTTATGGTTGAAACTTATGGAGCTTATGAAAAGCAAATGATCGTAATCTGTAGAAAACTTATATCGTGTGGTTCACCGACCAGTATGGTGTGGAAGTTCGGTTATAGACACCAATTCTAAAGACTAAAATAAATAATGAAGAAGCCTCAGTATACAGGCTTCTTCATATATAATGGACGTGCAGAAAAAGGGACTTGAACCCTCACAGTATTGCTACTACAGGCACCTGAAGCCTGCGCGTCTGCCAATTCCGCCATTTCTGCATTTACGAGTGTTGTAACCGTGATTACAGTATAGCACGCAAGATTTATTCTATAATGTTTTTTTGAAAATGTCAACCCAATTTCAAGCCAATCAACTTAATGCCCTAAACCGGAATTAGGAAATATATTTATGGTTCATTTTACGGTTCTCAAGCATTTATAGGTGGAATAAATTCCCTAAATATGCTATAATTATCGTAATAACGGCATTTTTCGATGGGTTGGTGAAGAAAAGGAATGAATCAACAGATATACACAAAAGCGTTGAACGAAGAAAAGAAAGTAAAGGAATTGTTGGACAATCTGCCTTGTGGTGCAGGTTTTTATGAGCTTGTTGGGGATGAGATTACAGCAGTGTATGTGAATGACCGTTACAAGATGATGATGGGGCGCGAAGTTGGCAATCCATCGGAGAAGCCTGCTTTTGATGTGGTACATCCTGACGATAGAGGATTGTTGTTACAAGAGGTGAAACAGGCGATTGCACATGAGAGAGATGTGAGTTGTGATATCCGTATTTTATATGGAGAAGCGGACTATCGGGCCTATCATGTTGCGGGCAGAGTGGTGGAACGTGACGGAGACAGGTTTTCCATCTATGCAACGTATATTCCGGGTGGGCTTGCAACGTTTCGGATATCTCAAGAGCAAGTTAGCGCGCAGTATCTCAGCGAAAGCGTATATGAATTGGTTGGTTATCCGAAGGATGCAGAAAGCGATGCCTCTGCATTGAATGTGTTGACGATTATATTTGATGAAGATATGCCGATTGTGAAAGAACAGATTGAGAAATTGTGGCAGTATGATATACCGATTGATATCGAGTTTCGTGTTCATACGCTGGACGGTGGATATAAATGGCTGAACCTGCGTTGTTCTCTGGCACAGAGACAAGAAGATGCTGTGATTATAAATGCTGTTATTTTTGATGTGTCCGAGAAAAAGATTGCTGATGAGGCAAATCGTATTCATGAGGAAGAAATGAAAGCTGCTATGTCTTAGATGGGCAAGATGATTTGTGAGTATGATCCGGTGACACTTGAACTGACCATGCCGGAAGTATATGCAAATTGGTATGGGGTTCCAAGCGTTTTGAAGAACATTCCTTATGTAGTGCGTGAATTCGGCATCCTGGAAGAAAAAAACATACCACTTTATATAGAGTTTTACGAAGCAATTCAGCGAGGAGAAAAAAGGGCGCTCATGATATTCATATCCGGCGTAAAGATCATTCCTGGCATTGGGAACATCATGAGTTTGTTACCATTTTCGGGGATGATGGTAAACCAATCAAGGCGGTACTTTCGGTAGAAGATACAACGGCATTGCTGGAAACAAAGCAGCAATATGAGCACGAACTTCAGTTGCGTCATGAATTGGTGAAAGATTCGGTTATCTATTATGAACTCAATCTTTCGACAGGCATGATTGAGGAGTATCTGTCGCAGTTGTCAGATGTGACAAGTATGGAATCTTCGGTTTGCATTTCCGAGCGAATCCGTACAGATATTATGGAAAATATATTTGAAGAAGATCAGGAACTGGTCAAGAACTCGATTTTCTCGAATGCTTTGTTGCGGTCATACGGGAAGGGGAAAATGAGTACGGTGATAGAATATCGTCGTTTCTTCCCGGACAAGTCTGTACATTGGGTGAGAGCAAATGCAACCATTATGAAGAAGCCTTATTCCGATGAATTGCTTGCTTTTATCTATATTCGTGATATTGATGTTGAAAAAAAGGAGCAGCAGGCGCTTGACTATATTATGGAGGAGGAAATTGAGGCAGTTTGTATGCTTCATATTCCGGTACAGAAACTTCATTATGTGAAAACCAGAGATGAGTCCTATGCAGTAGGTCAGATGCTTGACTATAAAGAGCATATACAGAATTTTATACAAACGAAAGTGACGGAAGAAGACAGAGAATCTGCCACTGCCTTTTTTGATATGAGAAACTTGATGGAAGTTTTGAATAAAGAGGCGTTTGCAATATATACGTACAGAACAACCAAGACAGAGGGATTTGTGTTCAGAAAGAGAATCCTGGTGTTCTATTTGAACGATGCGCATGAAGAGATTGTTTTCTCAAATCGTGATATTACAAGGCTGTATGAGGAAGAGCAACATCAAAAGGCGGCACTACGCGAGGCTGTAGAGGTTGCAAATAAAGCAAATCATGCAAAAAGTATTTTTCTTTCCCGCATGAGTCATGATATGAGGACACCGCTAAATGCTATTTTGACGATGTCGGGTCAAGAGATGTTGGAAGGTGCAACAGCGGAGCAAAAGGATCAGTATTTGGAGAAAATACATACTTCCGGTGAGTATTTGCTTGGTATCATCAATGATGTTTTGGATATGTCAAGAATTGAAAGCGGAAAGACGGTGCTGGAACCGGCACCTTACTATGTGCCCGGATTTAAGACGATGATAGAGACAGTCATCGGTGAGACCTGCAGGAAAAAGGGAATTCAATTTAATTATATTATCAAGGGACATAAGAGTGATTGGGTCATGCTTGATGAGGTGCGATTTGAGCAGATTTTCATTAATTTGTTGTCCAATGCTGTGAAGTTTACGCACAGTGGGGGAACGATAGATTTTATGATTGACACTTTGGGATATGACGGTGTTCATATTGATAAACGCTTTATTATCAGTGATACCGGCGTTGGAATGAGTGAAGAATTCCTGCCGCATGCATTTGAAAGTTTTGCACAGGAATCACGTAGAGATATTTCGGAAAACAGTCAGGGTACTGGACTTGGACTTGCCATTGTAAAGAAAACGGTTGATTTGATGGGCGGAAAAATTTCGATTGACAGTAAAATCGGCAAGGGAACTACATTTACAGTTGACCTATCATATGAAACAGTTGATAATCCGTCGGAGTTATCATCGGATGAAATTTCGCTGGATAAGTTGAGCGGAAGGCGGATATTGCTGTGTGAGGACAATGAAATTAATACTGAAATCATTGTAACTCTGCTTGAGAGGAAGGGTATGACAGTTACCTGTGCGGAGAACGGTCAAATCGGTTTGCAGAAGTTTGAGGATGAGCCGATTGGTTCCTTTGATTTAATTCTAATGGATAAGAGAATGCCGGTGATGGACGGTATAGAAGCAACAAAAGCAATTCGTGCGTTGAAGCGAGAGGATGCCAAAACCATTCCGATTATTGCATTGACGGCGGATGCGTTTGTGGAGGATGAGCAACTTTCTATCAGTGTCGGAATGAATGGTCATTTGCCGAAGCCGATTGTTTCTAAGTATCTTTATGAAATGATTGCATCGTATATGTGATAAATATACATTTAAATGACAGCCCTAAGGCATAATATGTCTTGGGGCTGTTAATGAAGAAGGGAAGTATATGAAATGATTACAAAGTATTCCTATGGAAGTGTATTACCGATAGGTGCAGTGGATGCGCCTGAATTGATTGAACGAGTGGCTGTGGGAGAAGATACTCCGTATTTTGTACGGGAGGGTGCTTCTTTTAAGTATCAAATGAAGCCCGATGATATTGTTTATGGACTTGGCGAGAATGTCCGTGGCATTAATAAAAGAGGATGGCTGTATCAAAGCCTTTGCTCTGATGACCCACATCATCATGAGGATACACATGCACTCTATGGAGCACATAACTTCTTCGTGATAGCAGGGGAAGATACTTGTTTTGGTGTTTTTGTGGACTATCCCGGCGTGATGAAATTGGATATCGGGTATACGAAGTCGGATTTATTTGTCATTACACCGGATGATTGGAATCTGGATTTCTATGTGATTGAAAATAACACATGTTATGATATTGTGGATATTATAACACAGTTTCGCAGATTAATCGGAAGCAGCTATATTCCGCCGAAATGGGCGTTTGGATTTGGTCAGAGCAGGTGGAGTTATCCGACGGCAGACGATGTCAGAGAAGTGGTCAGAAACTATCGTGCAGCAGGCATTCCACTTGACAGTGTTTATCTGGATATCGATTATATGGAGCGGTATAAAGATTTCACGGTGGATGAGACTACATTTCCGAATTTCAAAGCTTTTGTACAGGAAATGAAAGAGCAGCATATTCACTTGATTCCGATTATTGATGCAGGTGTCAAAATCGAGGACGGCTATGAAATTTACGAAGAAGGTGTCAAGGAGGGGTATTTCTGCAAAGAGGAGGATGGAACTGATTTTGTTGCCGGTGTGTGGCCGGGAAGAGTGCATTTTCCGGATGTATTAAATGAGAAAGCACGTAAATGGTTTGGGCATCAATATAAAGTTTTGTTGGATATGGGAATAGAAGGCTTTTGGAATGATATGAATGAGCCGGCTATTTTCTATTCAGAGAAGAAGTTGCAAGAAGCCTTTGAACAGATAGAGCAGTATAAAAATGAAAATCTGGGTGTGGATGCATTCTTTGCATTTCAGGCTCTTGTGGCAGGATTGTCGAACAATGTGGAAGATTATAAGGGTTTTTATCATGAAGTAAGTCTGCCGGATGGCAGTGTTAAGCGGATGCGTCACGATCAGGTACACAACCTGTACGGATTCAATATGACGCGTGCAGCGGCAGAAGCGTTTGAGGAATTATGTCCGGATAAGCGTATTCTGTTGTTTTCACGTTCTTCTTATATCGGAATGCATAGATATGGCGGGATTTGGACGGGAGATAATCTGTCGTGGTGGTCACATTTGTTACTCAATATCAAAATGATGCCGTCACTCAATATGTGTGGTTTTCTGTATACAGGTGCTGATATCGGTGGTTTTGGTGCGGATGCAACGGAAGATTTGGTGCTGCGTTGGACAGAATTTGGTATCTTTACACCATTGATGAGAAATCATGCGGCAAAGGGAACAAGATATCAAGAGGCGTATCAATTTTCTGATATTCAATCATTTGCGGATATTATACAATTGCGATATGGACTTTTGCCCTACATTTACAGTGAATTTGTAAAAGCGGCACTTGGTGACGGTATGTATTTTAAGCCATTGGCATTTGATTACTGGGAGGACGAACAGGCTAGGCGTGTTGAGGACCAGCTGCTAGTTGGCGAGAGCATTATGATTGCGCCTGTGTATGAGCAAAACGCAAAGGGTCGCTATGTGTATTTGCCTGAATCCATGAAATTACTTCGCATGAAATCTTTGCAGGATCGCAAGGAAGAAATTATTGAGGCAGGACATCATTATCTGGATGTTGCACTCAATGAGGTGTTGATTTTCATCAGACCGGGACATGTTCTGCCTCTGTCAAAAGGTGGAATGTATGTGGATGCAATTGATGAAACAGAACTTGAAATGATAGGATATGCACCGGAAAATCAGTGACAGAACTGTGACAGGAACAGAGGTACAAGACGTGAGAAAGTATTTTGGAAAGTATGGTCATCTATATATTGTGATGTTCATCAGCGCTGCTATTTTCATAGCTGTTTATGGGGTGTCTGTTCTGAATGTCACTCATACAGATTGGCTGCTTGCTGGTGGCGATTTATCTCAGCATTATCTGGGCTGGAAGTTTTTTCGTAATGCGCCGTGGCAGGAATTCATCGGAATGATGAACAACGTTGCCTATCCGTTTTCGGAGTCTGTTATCTTCACGGATTCAATTCCTTTGATGGCAGTGTTATGTAAACTTGTTCGCGACGTTTTGCCTGTACAATTTCAGTATTTCGGTATTTGGGGACTTCTTTGTTTTGTGTTGCAGGGGTTATGTGTGGCACTTATTTTGCAAAAGTACTTACGATTTGAAAATGGTGCAATTCATCGCGTACAGGTGGTGATTGGCAGCCTCTTTTTTGTTTTAGCCCCTGTTATGCTGCGTAGAATGTTCTGGCATACTTCACTTGCAGCGCATTGGATTATTTTACTTTCACTGTTATTCTATGTCTATCATGACGAATGGTTTGAACAATCGTGGAAGTGTGTAATAGCATGGGGACTGCTTGGTGTGTTGTGCGCATCCGTACACATCTATTATATTCCGATGTGTGGTGTCGTTCTGTTGGGCTTTCTGGCACTTGACTATGCAAAAAATAAGAGATTGAGGCGTCTGCCCATGCCACTTGTGGCATACATATTCGGTGCTTTTTTTACCATTTGGATTCTTGGCGGATTCTCGTCCGATATGCTTGACGGAGCACCGGGACTCGGATACTACAGTTTCAATTTGAATGGATTTTTCAGTCCACAGGAGTGGTCGGCTTTCTTTCCGGATATTAAAAACTATGCAGACGGACAATATGAGGGATTTGCTTATCTGGGTATCGGTATGCTGCTGCTTGTTGCAGTGTCAATTGTATACAGTGTGCTCTATGTATGGAGAAAAAAGAAGAAAGAGCAGCAAGAGAAGATACCGGCAAAATATATAATAACAGTTGTTATGATTGCGCTGTCAATTCTAATGTCGGCATCTAATGAACTTTCATTTGGAAAATATCTGATTTGTAAAATTCCGTTACCGGATAAGATTGAGAGCCTTTGGGCGATTTTTCGCGCATCGGGACGACTGATTTGGCCGGCGGTTTATCTGCTGATGCTGTATGGCATCTGCATGGGTGCAAGAGCGTTTGAACGATGGGACAAGCAGGTTGACACAAAACTGTTGCGATTACAGAACAGACAAGTGATTTGGACTGTGATTATGACGGGATGCTGTGTTCTCCAGATACTTGAACTGCGCCCGCAACTTGTTGCAAAGCATGATGAGTTTAGCAGAGACGTTACTTATGTGAGTGAATTACAGGATGCTTTTTGGACAAGCATTTTACCGGGGATGGATGTGAATGCAATGGTGTTTGCAGATAAGAATGAGTTGAGTCAGGAAGCACTTTATGCATTTGCAGACTATGCTTCTGATTATCAGATGACGATAAATGATTTCTATTTTGCAAGGGCATTGTCCTATTCAACAGAAGAGGTGGCAGAGGACTTTCTGGAACATTCAAATGACCATACAATTTATATCTTCACATGGGGCAATCGTCATAAATGTGCAGAGTATGACTTGCATTATTATATAGTAGACGATTATGTGATTGGGCTTAAGTCTCCGCTTCCGACCAGGACAGAAGCAGTATTATAGATGCATTCTTCTTCTGACTGCTTCGCGCAATCGAGAGCGTGTGATAATGGTAAGCAGTGCAATGATAATGATAATGCAACTGACCAATACAACAGCGGACCAGGTCATGTAAATGGTATGCTCAAAATAGGAGCGTAACATCATTTCCAAGCCAACGCAGAGAATTGCGACTTCGGCAAATAGATAGATAGCGGTAGAAAGGATTGATGTTTGGAAATAACGCCGCAAAAATACAAAGAGCAGAACCAGTAGGGTGACCATAGATGTAATCGGTACAGCCAGATGCAGATACCAATCATATCCTGAGAATTCATAAGCAATGATTAAGATATACGAACCAACAGCAACTCCGTCAAACAGAATGGACAGATAAATAGGCAGTTTTGTATAGATAATAACCGGAACAAAGAATACCCAGAATAATATGCAGGCACCAATGATATAGAAAGACCAGAAGCTTTCTTTGAACACCAAAAAGTTGAGCAATGCACATGCAATGGCAGTTGATGCAAGTACAACTGACAACAGAATTGCCATGTCTGTGTGTTTGACACGTTCCACCTGCCCGCGTTTCTGTGGGAAAGGTGTTGGTGATTTGCGATCAACCTCTTCGTTTGGATTGATGACGGGTGTATTACAAAGCGCGCAGGCTGTTGCCGTAGCATCGAGTTCCACTCCACAATGTACACAATATGACATATTAGTCCACCTCCATATTTCTGTTTGACTCTATTTTAACGTGAATGCCGTCCTGTACCAACTTCCGAAAGAATACCTCTTCAATATCTGATTCGATAATGCTGTTTGCAAAATTGATGGTCAGGACATCTTTATAGCTGATAATTGCACAGTTTGTTCTGGCTGAAAATGGCTGTCCCATGTAGATATCAAAACGCTTGACAAATGGCTCCATATCCTTTGGTACCGGCATGCTGCCCATATTGGTGAGCCCGGCGGAAGATTGTCTGTCCTGCACATTTGTGTAGAAGTTCTTGATAATAAAATCCTTGATAAAGAGTGGAATGACACGTGCAACCGGATTGGTTTGTATGGCAAGGTTTGTTGTGATATCGCCATTCAAAAACTTTGCATTGATATAATAGCGCATGAAATGATGCACCTGTACGAGTATCTCTTCAAAGGTATATTCACCGAGCCTTGTATCAATTGCCGGGTATACCATGGAGATGAAATTTCGCAATGTAATAGAAGGAAAAAAACGTCGCAAGTTAACCGGCATTGCCAGTTTTACAGGTAATTCACGAAAAGGACGTTCTGCTTTTTGTTTTTGAACCAGAGAATAGAGCAGAACAGCATTGAGATATTCTGTAATGGAGGCCCCGTATGCTTTTGCTGTTTTAATGACTTGCTCGGTTGACATAACTCCACAGATGATGTTCAGTGTATAGAAAGGTTCTCGCGTTCCACGCACACGATAAGCGGGACCTTCACTTCTTTGACGGTGTACCTTGGAATTGGCATAACGAATATAAGCATCTTCCAGTTCGCCTTCTGCCGGTTCTTCATGGATGTTCAGCACATATCCGGAAGGCTCAATTTTATGACCACATAATTTCAGATATTCCGCAGTAATTGTCTGCAACAGAAACATTCCGCCGCTTCCGTCAGCAAGAGAGTGATGTGCTTCCAGTGAAATGCGGCTCCCGTAATAGTACACACGAATTAAATAACGGTTGTTACTCTTGAAATGTATCGGCATGCACGGATTTTTGATATCCGGCTGTACAGACGGAACGGGACGGTTGTTCGGCTCCAGATAACGCCAAAACAGACCCTTACGAAGTGCAACTTTAAAGGAAGGAAAACGTGGAAGTGTCATCTCGAGTGCACGCTGCAATAAGTCAGGTTGTATCTCTTCGGTTAATAAAATAGAGAGTCTGTACAGAGAAGAAAAGTTCCTGCGCTGCAGAGTGGGGTATACATTGGCTGACAGGTCTAGTTTATACCATGTTTTTCTCGAATGCTCGCTTGCCATGTGACTGCTCCTTAAAATTCATACAAAAGTAGTACTGATAAAGTATAAATATAGTATACCCCATATGCGGTATGATAGGCAAGTATCCTTTACGGAATAGTCAAAATGTGGTATGATACGTTACTAGACAGAACATTGCAAAATAAGAGACGAGGATGGCATATGGCATTAAAAGATATCAATTTAGATAAGTTGGCAGAAAAGATAGCAGCAAACAGAACAGACAGAAGCAATAATCAGAGTATGATGGCGGCAATTAAACGAATGCACTCTTTGGTGGAGAATGTTGACTTAGAGAAGCAACGCCATTCACAGGATAATTTCGGTATGCTGTTTGGTGCTAACAAAGAATTGGAATTTGAGCAGTTCAAGATTGGTCATATGTCTGCCGAATGGACGCGTTTGCGGCATTCACACAGAAAGCAGCCAATTATTTTATATTGTCATGGCGGTGGTTATGCAACCGGAAGCATGAAGTATGCACGTTCTGTTACTTCTAAGTTTGTGGAAGCAACTTCTATGTCAGCCGTGGCATTTAATTATAGGCTTGCGCCGGAACATCCTTATCCGGCAGCAATTGATGATGCGGTTAAGATATGGGATTACTTGATGCATCAAGGCTATGGTGCTGAAGATGTTATTGTAGTTGGAGACAGTGCCGGCGGCAATCTGGCGTTGGAATTGTTGTTGCGTATCAAGGAAAAGGGACGTATGATGCCGAAAGCCCTTGTGTTGTTATCTCCGTGGACTGATTTGACTTCATCGGGAGAGTCACAGGTAACGCGTGCACAGATTGATCCGGTCATAGAAAAGGACTATTTGGAGAGTGCAATTCAATATTATGCAGGCGACCATGATTTGAAGGATCCTACGATTTCACCATTATTTGCGGATTTGACAGGATTTCCGCCAACCTATATTCAGGTAGGGGATAATGAAATGCTGCTTGACGATTCTACCAGATTGTATGAGACATTACTGAAATACAATGTACTTACCCGTATTACCATTTACGATGGAATGTGGCATGTATTCCAGATGGCTCCGTTTAAGAAATCCTTTGAAGCAGTGAAGGAAGCAGCGGATTTTATTTATGAAATATGTAAATAATTGAAGGATATAAAAGTATATAAATAGTAAGCAAAGAAGGTATTATTGTGAAGTATTTAAAGCAGTTGGCAGTGATTGTTACGATTAACTTCATTGGAGAAGTACTGAACCATTTCATTCCGCTTCCGGTTCCGGCTAGCGTATATGGACTTGTCATCATGTTTTTATGCTTGCTGACAGGGATTATTAAACTTGAACAGGTGGAGGATGTGGCGAGATTTTTGTTGGCAATTTTGCCGATTATGTTTCTTGCACCAAGCGTTGGAATTATAGATTCTTTTGATGTGATGAAGGGGCAGGTGTGGTCACTTGCTGTTATTGCATTGCTATCCACAGTGTCAGTCATGACGGTGACAAGTCTCGTTGCACAGAGTTTTGTGAGATTAAAGCGCAAGTCAAAAAGTACTGCTGTGACAGAAAAGGAGGCTGAACGATGAAGGAACTCATTGCCAATTCAGTCTATTTTGGTGCTACGCTCAGTTTAGTATGCTTTGCAATCGGTTTGAACCTTAAGACGAAATTCAAATATGAACTTTGCAATCCCCTTCTGATTGCTATGATACTGGTTATTATTATCTTGAAGGTATTTGACATTGAATTTAAGGATTATGATAATGGAGCAAAATATATAACGTATTTGATGCAACCTGCAACGGTTTGTCTGGCAATACCACTTTATAAACAGGTGCAGGTGTTGAAGCAGAATATAGCAGCAATTTTAATTGCCATTTTCTCGGGATGTGTGACGCATATCGTGGTGGTAGTCGGACTTGGAGCCTTGTTGCATGTTGATATGCAGTTAATCACATCAATATTGCCCAAATCAGTGACAACTCCAATTGCACTCGGCATTACACAGGAAATGGATGGAATTGCAGCTGTCACGGTTATTGGTGTTGTGATTGCCGGAATGCTGGGAGCAATTATTGCACCGCTTCTATATAAACTAATCAAAGTCGAAGAACCAATTGCACAAGGGTTGGGATTGGGAACGGCTTCTCATGCTGTCGGAACTTCAAAGGCAGTAGAACTAGGAGAGATACAGGCAGCTATGAGCTCACTTGCTATTGTAGTAACAGGAATTATGACGGTTATCATGGTACCTGTAGTGGTTAATTGGTTGACATAATTCCAGACATTCCATTCAGTTTCAGAAGTGTTCAAAAATTTTCAAGAAAAAATAAAAAATAAAAAGGAAAAACGTGTCGGACGTAGAATATATAAGATAGACACGTTTTTTTTCATTGGAAAGTATTACTTTCTGAAAGGAATGCTGCATGACAATCAGAGAAAAATTGGAACAGCGGGAAAAAGAATATCTGAGTCCACACGCATCACTTTCGATGAATTCGAGAGGCCGCGAAACAGAAGAAGAACAGTGCGACATCAGACCTGTCTATCAAAGGGACAGAGATCGCATATTACATAGCAAGTCATTTCGCCGTTTGAAGGATAAGACACAAGTGTTTTTGACACCGGAAGGCGATCATTACCGTACCAGATTGACACATACCCTTGAGGTATCACAAAATGCCAGAACTATCGCGAAAGCATTACGCATGAACGAGGATTTGGTAGAGGCAATTGCACTCGGACATGATCTCGGACATACGCCGTTTGGTCATGCAGGGGAGCGAGCGCTTGATTCTGTGTGCCCGTTGGGATTTGCGCATAACGAGCAGAGTGTTCGTGTTGTTGAGGTGTTAGAGAAGGAAAGCAGAGGTTTGAACTTGACATATGAAGTTAGAGACGGTATCCGCAATCACCAGACATCGTCAATGCCGTGTACACTGGAAGGACGTATTGTAAGACTTTCCGATAAAATAGCCTATATTCATCATGATATGGATGATGCAATTCGCGGTAAAATTCTGTCAGAGGATGATATTCCAAAGGAACTGCGGAATACACTTGGGAAAACAACCACGGAACGATTGGATCGGTTTATTCATGATATTATTACAAACAGTGCAGATTGTGATGATATTCATATGTCGGCGGAAATAGGACAGGCATTTACGGATTTGCGGAAGTTTATGTTTGAGCATGTTTATAAAAACCCCAAAGCAAAAGGGGAAGAAAATAAGGCAGAACGACTGGTTACTGCATTGTATGAGTACTATCTGGAGCATGTGGAACTACTGCCAACGGAATTGTTCAAGTTAATGGAAGAGCGTGGCGAGAGTAAAGAACGAGTGGTCTGTGATTACGTATCTGCAATGTCTGACCGATTTGCCATTGGCAAGTTCAGCGAGATATATCTGCCTGATTCTTGGAGGGAATAGTGTGTACTATCCGGATGATTTAGTAGAAGAAGTCCGCATGCGCAACGATATTGTAGATGTGATATCGGGCTATGTGCGATTACAAAAAAAGGGTAGCAATCATTTTGGATTGTGTCCCTTTCATAATGAAAAGTCACCTTCGTTTTCCGTGAGCGGAGCCAAGCAGATGTATTATTGTTTTGGATGCGGGGCAGGCGGAAATGTTATTACGTTTATTATGGAATATGAGAATTACACATTTGCCGAAGCACTGAAATTCTTGGCTGACAGAGCAGGAGTTGCTTTACCGGAGATTGAATATTCTGCGGAAGCAAGAAAACAGGATGACTTGAAGGCTCGTATTTTAGAGGTCAATAAGGAAACTGCAAAGTTCTATTATTACGGATTAAAGAGTGAACAGGGAACGAATGCACTGAAGTATTTGAAGGGGCGAGGTCTTTCGGATGATACGATACAGAAATTCGGACTTGGTTATGCTGTGACAGGCAGAGACAATGTTTATCGTTATTTACGAGGAAAAGGGTTTCAGGATGATCTGTTACGACAGTGTGGGTTATTTAACATTGATGAGAAGCATGGAATGTCGGACAAGTTCTGGAGCAGGGTTATTTTTCCTATTATGGATGTCAATCACCGTGTTATTGGGTTCGGTGGACGTGTTATGGGGGATGGAACGCCTAAGTATCTGAATTCACCGGAGACACCGATATTTGATAAAGGAAGAAATCTATACGGACTGAATCATGCAAGGACTTCGCGGAAGAAGAATATGATTATCTGTGAAGGGTATATGGATGTGATTGCATTGCATCAGGCAGGGTTTAGCCAAGCAGTTGCTTCCCTTGGAACTGCGTTTACATCGGGACAGGCCAATCTGCTGCGGCGTTATACGGAAGAAGTATTGCTGACTTATGATTCTGATGCTGCAGGTACAAAAGCAGCGCTACGGGCAATTCCGATTTTGAAGGAAGCAGGACTTACCGCCAAGGTAATTGATATGCGGCCTTATAAGGACCCGGATGAATTCATACAGAATATGGGCGCAGAGGCATTTGAGGAACGCATTGCAAATGCAGAGAACAGTTTCTATTATGAAATTAGAATATTAGAAGCGGATTATGACTTAAAGGATCCTGAAAGCAAGACGCGCTTCTGTACGGAAATAGCCAAGAAATTATTGCGTTTCACAGAAGAACTGGAGCGGGATAATTATATAGAGGCAGTTGCTGATAAATATAACCTTGGATTTGATAATATGCGAAAGCTGGTTATCAAGTATGCGACAAAGGATGAGATGATGCCGCAGATTACCAGACCAAAATCAGGCATTCAATCGAAAAAAGATCCGAACGAGGGTATTCGTAAGGCGGAACGGCTGTTGATTACATGGCTGACTGAGGAAACGCAGGTTTATCACGTTATCAAGGCACATATTTCGGCAGAAGATTTTGCCGAGGGGCTATACAGGCAGGTTGCACAGATACTATTCAAGCAGTTGGAAGAAGGAACGCTTAATCCCGCACAGATTGTCAGTTGTTTTACAAATGAGGAAGAACAACGAGAAGTTGCGGCTTTATTTAATACAAAGTTAGACGAAATTGAGTCGAAGCAGGAGCGGGAAAAAGCACTAAAGGATATCATTATTAAGGTAAAAAAGAGCAGTCTCGAGCGTCGCAATCAAGGTGCGCTGCCGGAGGACATGGACGCGCTCAAGCAAGTAATTGCGGATAAGCGGGCAATCGAAGAACTGGCTAAATTGCATATTTCTTTAGATTAAAGGGAAAGATGAACAATATCAGGAAGGATGGACAAAAAATGGATGAAGCTACACAGGTGAGGTTTGAGGAGAAATTAAGAGAGCTCCTTGAAATTGCCAAGAAGAAAAAGAATGTTCTGGAGTCTCATGAAATCACCGAATATTTTGCGGATATGGAGCTGTTGGAAGAGCACTTTGACAAAATACTGGAGGTGCTTGAGCAAAACGGCGTTGATGTATTGCGCATTGTTGATGATGATGAAGAGGATGAAGAGATTATCCTGGCGGAAGAAGACGAGGTGGATGTTGAAACCATCGATTTGCCAGTTCCGGACGGAGTCAGCATTGAAGATCCTGTCAGGATGTATTTGAAGGAAATCGGAAAGGTTCCCCTGCTTTCTGCGGATGAGGAAATTGAGTTGGCAAAACTGATGGAAGAAGGCGACATTGAAGCAAAGAAGAGACTTGCGGAAGCCAATCTGCGTCTGGTTGTCAGCATTGCGAAGCGTTATGTGGGCAGAGGTATGCTGTTTTTAGATTTGATTCAGGAAGGTAACTTGGGTCTGATTAAGGCTGTAGAAAAATTTGATTATCGCAAGGGCTATAAATTCAGTACGTATGCAACCTGGTGGATACGCCAGGCAATTACGCGTGCCATTGCAGATCAGGCAAGAACCATTCGTATTCCGGTTCATATGGTAGAAACGATTAATAAATTAATCCGTGTCAGCCGTCAGTTATTACAGGAACTTGGTCGTGAGCCGGTTCCGGAGGAAATTGCGGTTGAAATGGGGCTTCCGGTTGAACGTGTCAGGGAAATTCTGAAGATTTCTCAGGAACCGGTATCTTTGGAAACTCCGATTGGTGAGGAAGAAGACAGCCATCTTGGTGACTTTATTCGGGATGATAATGTACCGGTACCGGCAGATGCAGCAGCATTTACCCTATTAAAAGAACAGTTGGTAGAAGTCCTTGGAACATTGACAGAGAGAGAGCAGAAGGTGTTGAGACTTCGTTTTGGACTTGACGACGGGAGAGCACGTACCTTGGAAGAGGTCGGTAAGGAATTCAATGTGACCCGTGAGAGAATTCGTCAGATTGAGGCGAAGGCGCTCAGAAAATTGAGACATCCAAGCAGAAGTCGTAAATTAAAAGACTATCTTGACTAAGAGGCGGCAACATGGAATTGTCAGACAGACTTGTTAATATAATTGAATTGGTGACACCGGGTTATGTGGTTGCCGATGTTGGGTGTGACCATGCCTATGTAGCCATTTCTCTGATAGAACAGGAAATTGCGCCACGTGTCATTGCTATGGATGTCGGTGAGGGACCGTTGCAACAAGCAAAGGTGCATATTGCAGAAGCCGGGCTTTCGGATTACATAGAGACCAGATTATCAGACGGTGTACAGATGTTAAAGGCGGGAGAAGCAGACTGCCTGATTTTGGCGGGCATGGGTGGAAGACTCATGCAGAAAATCATGACAGAGGGTGCTGCGGTACTGTCTGAAATGAAAGAATTCATTTTGCAGCCACAATCTGAGATTGCAGAATTCAGACATTTTCTGCAAGACAACGGCTATCATATTGTTTCAGAGTCCATGGTGTACGAGGATGAGAAATATTATCCGATGATGAAAGCAAAGCACGGGGAGATGTCCTATGAAAATGAAGTTGATTTTCGGTACGGACGCATCTTGCTCCATGAAGAAAATCCGATTTTATTTCAGTATTTGTCTTGGGAAAAGAAACTTTATGTAAACCTGTTGGAAGAACTTGAAGAGACAGAGGAAACAGAACGAATTGCTGAGCGCAAGCAGGAATTGCAAGCGGAGTTAAATTTGGTAAATGAAGCATTGAAATATTATAAGTACGGTGCGGATGGATTTTCCGAAGATTATCTTCTGATGTAGGCTGACATGCTGATGTGTCATGTAATAGGAGAAACTGCGTATGAAATGTTATGAGGTTATGGAACGGCTGGAAGAATTATCACCGAAAATGTATGCCGAAGATTGGGATAATGTAGGTCTTTTGGTGGGCAGACGCGAAAAAGAGGTGCGTAAGATATACATAGCACTTGATGCAACAGACGAGGTGATTGAAGAAGCGGTGCTTGCACAGGCAGATATGTTGCTGACGCATCATCCGTTAATCTTTTCGCCGATTAAGAACCTGTCTTCGGAGGATTTTGTCGGAAGGCGCGTACTCAGATTGGCAAGGCATGATATTGCGTATTATGCGATGCATACAAACTTCGATATTATGGGAATGGCAGATGCTGCAGCAGATGAAATCGGGTTACGCAAAGCACAGGTTTTGGATATTACCTATGAGGATGATATTGCAAAGGAAGGTATCGGCAGGTATGGAAAGTTACCGTCGATTATGACATTGCGTGAGTGCGCTGAACATGTAAAGCGGTGTTTCCATATTGACAAAGTAAAGGTATTCGGTGATTTGGATACTTCGATTGAAACAGCGGCTATTTCACCCGGA
>DATESB010000157.1:0-2275 GCA_035271065.1 Lachnospiraceae bacterium
AGCGTCGCCATAACCGGCTTTGATAATGGTATGTAGATACTAACTAAAATCCTAAAGAAACTAGCTCCGTCAATCTCCGCCGATTCTCTGATACTATCGGGAATCCCATAGAAGAAACTTCTCATAATAATCATGTTATAAACACTGATACAGCCCGGTAAAATAAGTACCAACGGATTGTCTAACAGGTTCAAGTCTCTCATCAACAAATAATTCGGAATCGTACCTGCATTGAAGAACATGGTAATGGTGATGATAATATTAATGATACCTTTTCCCTTCAAATTACCGAAAATAAGGGGATATGCACACAATGTTGTCATAACCAATGACACTACCGTACAAATTGCTGTTAACAGTACCGTCCAGAAGAAGGATTTTACATACTTTAAATCTTTGAAAATATTCACGTATGCATCCAAATTGAAGCCCTTCGGCAGTAAGTACACCTCGTGTCGAATCAAATATTCTGTTGAACTCAGTGATCTTGCAAGGAGATTTAACATCGGAAGTAAACAAATTGCGCAAATAATGACACAAATAAATACAAACACCCAATCTCCGAATTTCATTTTCTTAGACTTAATCATCTTCATATCCTCCCATTTTTACCAAATTCCCCGTTCGCCAAACTTACGAGATAACCAGTTGGCAAAAAGAAGGAAGAAAACGCATATTACAGACTGGAACAATCCTACCGCAGTCGTCAACTCAAATTGCGAGCCTCTGATACCATTTTTATAAACGAAAGTCGAAATAACATTTGCCGTACTCATAACCAAATTGTTCTGCAATGCAAACGGTCTGTCAAAGTTACTTCCAAGGATATTACCAAGCTGCATAATCAAGAGAACGACAATTGTTGGCTTGATTCCCGGCAAGGTAATATGCCACATTTTCTTGAATCTGCCGGCTCCATCCACAGATGCTGCTTCGTATAGTTCCGGACTGATGCCTGCCATTGCTGCCAGATATACGATAGAGTTCCATCCGAAACTCTGCCAAACACCCAAGAAAATATAGGTGAAAACCCAATGGGTCGGGTCATCCAAAAAAGGAATCTTATCAAGTCCGATTGAAGTCAGAACCATATTAACCAAACCATCGGTTGGTGCAAATAACTGTAATGCCAATCCGTAAATGATAACCCATGAAAGGAAGTGCGGCATATAAGCAATGGTCTGAACGCATTTTTTGAATCTCTTGAAACGAAGTTCATTTAAAATAAGAGCAAATATAATCGGAACCGGAAATCCAACAATCAAATCCAATATATTAAGCAATAAAGTGTTTCTCAATGCATAGAGGAAATCTCTGTTTGAAAATGCTTTGATAAAATACTCCATACCAAAATTGTCCGCCCAAGGCATCTCAAGAACACTCTTTCCAATCTTAAAATCTTTGAATGCAATCTGAACAAACCACATCGGTTCATATTTGAATACAAAGAAGAAAATCATCGGCAGAAGAAGCAAGGCATATAATTGCCAGTATCTTTTTATGTAGGCCTTCCCGTTTTCCTTTTTCCTCTTCTTTGCATCTGCAGTCATAGTTGCTGCCACGGCTTTCATACAGCCACCTCCAAATTATAATTTCAAATAACTTATCAAACTAATCTCAACCAATTCATATTCGTTCTCAACTGGTATACAAGTATATTAGCACACAAATATGCATTTGTCTAAACGTAAAAACAGCCAAAATATTTTTACTATTTTGGCTGTTTTGCACAAAAGTATTGCAAATACTACTCGATTTCATTCAATAAGTTACAATTAATTCTTAAAATACTCAGGATACTTCTTGCGAATCTCTGTCTCATCAATCTGATATCGATTTAAATGTTTTTCCACCAATTGGCTTGCCTGCACCGGATCGTTATTTCTGATTGCCTCCAGCATCATACGATGATCATTTACAATCTTCATATCCTTTACTGCAACCATTGAAAGTGTTCTGACGCGGTCATAGTGAATCATCAGAGTACTCTTCATGGCATAAATACGTTCCTTCTTGGTGATGCTGAAAATCATCTTGTGAAACTCATTATCCAGTTCCAGTATCTTATCTGCCGCAACATTCTGCAAATAGTATTCCTGTAACTTCACATTATCCTCTAATAGTGAAATATCCTCCTCGGTTGCCATAGCACACGCAAGCTCAATCACCGCCGTATCCAAAACCTTACGCATGAAGCGGGATTCCTCGACCAAATCACCGTCAATTAAGGCAATATAACTTCCTCGTTGCGGATATATCTCTACAATTAATGCTT
>DATESB010000158.1:0-5646 GCA_035271065.1 Lachnospiraceae bacterium
ATAGAACATGGGATATTTTGATCATTTGTATAAGGCCTCGCCCGATGAACTTCCACATCGGGCGAGGGTTGTTTATATGTACTTGAAAGACCGTGCAGGTAAGGGGCAGGACTGCTGGCCGGCAGTAAAAACCATTGCCTCTGACTTGGATTTATCACGCAGTACTATTAAGAGGGCACTCCATGATCTAACCAAAGCCGGATTGGTAGAAAAGGAGGCTCGATATCGGGAGAATGGAAGCCACACCAGCAATAGATTAATTTTGAAATAAGATTAGATATTTGTAAGAAAAAAGCACATAGTTTCCGCCAAGGGGTAACTGTGTGCTTTAGCTGAACCCACCCCTGGTTCATGGGGAACCACCCAGAACCTCTCACTCTAAAAGATATTATTACAGAGAAAGAACTAAAATGGTACCCATAGAAAGGACAATGCTCTGACAAAAAGGCATGAGAAATAGACTGCTGGTTGACAGCGAAGCAGGAAAAATAGACATTATTCTGCCAACGATGCAAAAGCAATGGACACAGGGTTGACAAATGCCAAAAGAATCATGCAAAATATGAGCAGAGCCTATGGGTGAAGAACATGGCAAAAAAATGTGGTGCCAAAAAATATTCAGAAGAAGAAATGGAAGCACTGCGCAAAAATCCGAATGTGTTAGAGGTTTTGGAAAACCGTCTATCGCTGACAATTGAGTTTAGGCAGCAGGTCTATGAGGAATGGGTTTTAAAGCCTGAAAGGTCAACCGTCCGAAGAATGCTGGAAATTAACGGTTTTGACACGCAGCAGCTCGGGCAGAATTTTACCCAATCGGTAGGGTCTGTTTTTAAGCGAGGAGGACGCCCGAAGTATTCCAAGGCATCGCCCGAAACACAGGCAAATTGGTCTAAAACAATGAATATGCCCACGAAAACCTCGGAGGAACTGCTTGAAAGCGGGAAATTCATTTGGGATGTCAATCGGCTAATCCTGCACCCGGACTTTGAGGCGGAGCTATATCGAAACTATCCAAAACAGTCCATAGAGGATGGTTTGCTTGCACATGGAATAGCTCCGGCGGATGTAGGCTACCACAAAATTTATTGTCTAAAGGAAAAATTTGAGCGTTCCTCAGGTAGAGATACTGGCCGCAGCATGAAAAAAGGCCGCAATTCGGGTTACGATGCCGCAACCGTGAAGCAGTACACAAATCACCCCTATATTCAAACGGCTACTCGTGAGAAGATAACGCTGCAGGCTGCGTTTTTTGAGGCGGCAGCGCCGATTTCCTCTCTGCCGATTGACGATATTTTCCGTGTATTTGACATTGAGCCAAGCATATTTTCTGCGACGGAGCGATACCGTATCAGCCGAATTTTAAGCCAATGGGTTAAGACAGACGGTGCTGATGTCCCGGAGGTGATTCCTACACGAGAGATTCTCCGCAGCAGAATAAATGCACTGGATGGTATTGCGGAAAAAGGATTTCTTCGAATTGGCGACATCGTCCCTGCTTTGAATGTGTTTCAAAGAAAGGCTCTTTGCTTGTGGCTTCAAGAACTTATGGCAGATCCCGGGCGAAAATATACGGTGAAATATATTCTGTCATTGCTTGGCATTTCTCGCGCATCATACTATGCGATCTTGAAAAATGGGAACTATGGTCAAGCGGTCATCAAACGAAATGAAAAGGATGCGCAAGATGCCCAGCTTATTCGAAGGGTGATGGAATACAAAGGCTTCGCCAAGGGATCAAGACAGATTTATATGATGCTGCCCACTCTCACGGGGCAGCACTTGGGACTAAAAAAGATACGCCGCATCATGAAGGAATATGGGATTACATCATCCATTCGGAAATCGGATTCCTCAAATCGTATGGGTGGAGCAGCACTCCGAAAAAATGTAAAACCAAATCTTCTTGGACGTAGATTTCGCCTCCACAGACCGAACGAGGTGAGGTTGACAGACGTCACCTATCTGACTTACGGTGACGGATGCAGAGCATACGGATCTGCACTGCTTGACCCCGTTACCGGCAGGCTGATTGCTTTTCTTGTTAGCGAACACAATGATTTGCAGCTTGCCCTTGAAACACTCCGGCAATCGGATTCACATCCATGCTGCAACGGAGGCATCTATCATTCCGATCAAGGTGTGGTATATCTATCCGGCACCTTCCAGCAAGAGGTCAGCGATCAAGGGTTTGAGCAGTCCATGTCTAAGCGTGGAAACTGTCAGGACAACGCTCCGCAAGAGTCGTTTTTCGGGCATTTCAAAGATGAGTGCAATTACTCAAGGTGCAGGGATCTTGATGAACTGAAAGCATTGGTTGCCGGGTATGCAGATTACTATAACTACGAGAGGCGTATGTGGGATAGAAATCGCATGACACCGGTCGAATATGAGCAGTATCTCCTGAATATGACAGAGAATGACTTTGGTGAATATCTGTTGTGTGAGGAAGAAAAATATCAGCGGATGAAAGTGAAAGCCGCAAAACTGGCGATTGAACGAGCAAAGAGCTTAGGCGTATGAGAAAAGCGATGGGAGGCTGCTGTTATGAAACAAAATCAGATAAGAAAACAGCCTTCAGATGAGATTAGACCATTTCTGGACAATCCATTCTTGAAGGACTTTAGAGGCCGCGATATGATCTACACAAAGGATTTTTACGTGGCCATGTATAAAAAAATATCCGAGGAACACATGACCTACGTGGCGGCATATAACAGTCTCGGCTTTTCCACCGCTGTCTTTGGAGAGGATCGAGCCAATTCAGCGGGAAAACGTGCGATGCAGATGGCTCGTGAGGAACGGCTGTTTACCGTAAACCCTTCCAGCTACGATGGCTCCGTACCCAGAGAGGCCATGGGAGCTATGTCTCCATTGGAAGAATTGGCTTACTTAAAGGCAAGAAACTTCTATTTAGAGGAGCTGGTTTCTGCTCAAAAAAAACTCCAATCCGCATTGGCGGACATGACTATATCATCGAATCCGAAAAAGTAAATGCAGACAGATTTCAAATGGCAGACGCTTTTATTGGTCGGCAAGCTGGGAAAAAGGACGGCTTGTCCACTACGCAGTGCCTGTGTATGTTTGGCGTGTCACGTTCCGGCTACTATTCATGGATTGAACGTCAGAAAGATACGAAGGGTTCCCGCGTGGCAAAACAGGGAAGCCGGAATGAATTAAAAGAGAAGTTTCGGCAAATCGTGAGAAAATTGGGCTTTGTCCCGGGAAAGCGGACTTTTCAGACCTATATGTGGCGGGATTTCAATATCAGCATCAGCGTGAAGCGTTGCCGGACGCTCATGAAAGAAATGAACCTTGCGGCAAACAAACCAAAAAAGGATGCCTACAAGCATCAGGCAACCCATGATCACGAGTGTGCCTCCCCGGAAAATAGGGTAAATCAAAACTTCTACATTGGCCCTCGAAAAGTCATCTTGACCGATATTACCTATCTCTACTATGGTTTTGCTCGCACACCCATCTATCTTTGCGCCTTTAGAGATGCTTACACGAAAGAAATTCTTGGGCACGATATTGACACCCGTATGACAGTAGAGCTTGTGAAAAATGCTTACAACGCCATGATGGAGAAGCATGTCAAAGAATTGCATGACGCCCAATGCGTGATCCACAGCGACCAGGGGTCTCAATATCTTTCCACAACCTTTCAGACACTGCTAACAGACGATGGGTTTGTTCAATCTGTTTCCGGCAGGGGAAATTCGCAGGACAACGCACCCATGGAATCATTCTTCGGTCGAATGAAATGCGAGATGCTCGATTTAATAGCACTCTGCCCGGATGCGGAGACTGCCAAACGCATGGTTACCGGCTACATAGGCGCTTACAATGATGAGCACTATCAATATGCCCTTGCGGGACTGACACCGTCTGAATACTATACATACATTACCACCGGGATTTACCCTATGGACAACTACTACGGCATCAAAGCGACAGAGCTTATGCCGATTGGGACCTTAGTAACGGCACGGCTCAATGCGGCAGCGGAGAAAAGCAGCAAAGCAAGAGCTGCTAATGCACGGAAACGGGAAGTAGCACAGAAAATCATAAAAAATCCCACGATGGTTGTAGCAAGGGATCAGCGTATTTTGCAGCGTGAAATATCAAAGTGGACACGCTCCAAGAAAACTGCCATGTTACAAGTTACTCATTTGAAAGAAGTGCTTGAAAAGGCAAAACGAGCACAAAGCTACCTACTGTCGGCATCGGCTAATCTTATCGCAGAACTAAGCTGTGGACAAAGCTGGATCAGATATCCGGAGCTTGCCTATATTTATGATATGCGAGAGCTTTTCTAACAAAAGTAATCTGCTGACAGGTGCCCGTCGGTAAAGGAATGTGTGAACCCGCCGACTGCTTTGCAGATTTAATTGCGGTAAATTTACTAACATCAAGAACACCCCACCTATAAACACAGCACGGTCGGCGCATATGCGGCGGCCATGCTGTGTTTGCGCTTTTTTAGCAAATAAATATGATTTTGCCTTGAAATAACTGTCAGAAAACTGTCCTTGACTTTGGAACCAGTTTAAGTAAATTGTCAATCTAAAAAAGGCAGGGGTTGACTGAATGTTTATCCGAAGGGCATAGGGTAAATGCGTGCATCTCCGCAGGGTAAAAAGTAATGATAGCCTTCGGTTCTTTTTTCTGAAGGAATGCTATGCACAGGTAGTGAAGTGGCGCCGCACCGTCAATGGAAACTGCCTTTAGAATCTTTGCTTCAGCCAAGTACTCTTTTTCTTCCTGGGAGAAAGCAATACCCCCCGCCTTTGCAGGCATGGCAAAGGCCACAAAAAGGTAGACTGCAAGGACAAGCATGAATGCCCTTTTGTAAAATACTTCTGCTTTCTTCTTCATGATGACTTGCGATCCCCCATTAGCTTTTTCACACTGTGTGATACGTTGCCATTTGCGCTACAAACAGCCTTGTGATTTCTGGGTCAAACTGTGTGCCGGCATTCCGTTCAATTTCTCGTATTGCCGCTTCATAGGTCATGGCCTTGCGATATACCCGATCTTCTGTCATGGCATCAAAGGCATCCGCTATGGAGAGAATACGTGAAAGAACGGGCGTTTCTTCGCCCTTTATCCCTATGGGGTAGCCTGCCCCATCCCAACGCTCATGATGATGCAGAATGTAGCCTGCAATATGCTCCAGCTGTAGTGTAGACATGGCAATGTTGTGCCCGATTTCGGGGTGCTGTTTCATAATTTCCCATTCTTCTTCGCTCAGTTTACCGGGCTTGTTGAGGATACTGTCATCAATGCCAATTTTACCGATGTCGTGAAGCTTAGACAACAGCTGCAAATCGTCGAGTTCTTTTGGAGATAGCCCAAGCTGTTCTCCCATCATCCGACAGAACCTTCCAATTCTTTGGCCATGCGCTTCGGTTTCCTGGCTTTTCGCATACAGTGTCGCCATAATGGAAGATACAATGGCGGAGTGCGAGCTGTTTTGGTTAAGCAATTTGCGGCTGCTCAGATATTCCTCTGCGGCTTTCATCACATCTTGAATTTGCTGGGTCTCTGTTTCCTTTGTACCGTGCCCGATGGAAACACTGATGGCATAGGGTACGTCCTTATTTGCCCTGTTATATCTTTCGATTGAATTTTTGATGGTAATCT
>DATESB010000159.1:0-8421 GCA_035271065.1 Lachnospiraceae bacterium
GCCTTGGAATCCGTATCATCGGCGATGTTACGCCTGAAAAAGTCAGTATCGTTCAGGAGGCAGACTACATCTACCGCGAAGAAATCGTCAAAGCCGGCTACGACAAAAACATCAACCAATACTTCGCAGCACTCACCAACATGCGCTCTGTTGGAGTCATGGGCGATGAACGTACCTACGACTACGCCATAGCACTTCGTGCAGTCACCACAAGCGACTTCATGACCGCCGAATCCGCCGACATGCCATGGGAAATCCTCGGCACCGTAACAACCAGAATCGTAAACGAAGTTAAGGGAGTTAACAGAGTACTTTATGATTGTACCGGCAAACCACCGGCTACGATTGAGTTTGAGTGATTTAGACACTTCGAAGAACCTAGTGTTTATGCGGCTTCCAAACAAATTTGTTTAAGCTATGGCAACAATTTGGCAACATTTGGCTCTCATTCAAAGAATAATTTTATCTTAAATAGACATAAGAAAACCTTACTGATTTTCAACAACAATGAAAATCGGTAAGGTTATTTTTATGCTCATTTCTTCTTTCTTTTATTTGTTTCTTTTTTCTCTTTTGCTTCTTCTTTCTTCAATGCATCCATGAGCATATCACTCAGCCCTTGCGGAATAACCTTTGCAAAATGATGGGAAGTTTCAAACTCTGGGTACTTGTACCGCCATTCGTCATATTCTTCCTTTGTGATTTCTCCTGCTTCCAGTTTAGCAGACTGCTTCTGCCATGATTCAAGCATATCGTAAAGCGTAGAACCAGAGGAAACAACGGATTTATCAAGATGCAGACAGAGTTCTCCATCAATCTTATCAATTTTCATACCGTACATATCTTCTAAGGCAAAAAGGGTGTGTATCAGACCAAAGTAGGTATCAATATCTGGTACGTTGAGTGCATAAGGACTGACACCAAGAATACCAGCCATTTCCTTTAAAAGGTCTTGTTTCGGTGTTCGGGCTTCTGATTCATACTGTGCCATGCGGACGTCAGAAGTCTTTCCAAGAAAACCGAGTATTTCGCCTAACTGTTTTTGTGTCATTCCTTTTCTGTTACGAAAAAAGCGAATGCGTTGACCGATTGCCATAATCATTCTCCTTTACATACTAAACTTATTTGCTATAGCTAGTATAACACAGGAGAATATAGATAGCAACGAGAACTTAAACAAAAAAAGTTAATTATTTTCTTGCAAGCCTATTGACTTAACTTAAAATGTTTAGTATGATACCAACACAAGGACTTAAACAAATTAGTTTAGTAACAGTGAGAAAGGAGGATACACATGGAGAACAAAACATTTATGACGGTTCAGGAAGTAGCTGACGAATTGGGCGTTTCAAAGTCCTATGCCTACAAGGTTGTGAAGCAGCTCAATGAGGAAATGCGACAGTTAGGGTATCTCACCGTAAATGGCAGAGTAAACACCAAGTATTTTCAAAAGAAACTATGTTACAGCGAGTAAACAGAGAGGAAGTGATTAGATGGCTGTATATAAAGATGGAGACAAATGGCGTGTCGTATTCCGCTACACTGACTGGCAGGGCGAACGCAAACAGACACAGAAGCGTGGTTTTACCACCAAAAGGGAAGCCCAGATGTGGGAACGAGAGGAATTGCTAAAGAAAGGTTCTAAACTGGATATGACTTTTGAGAGCTTTTTTGAAATCTATGAGACAGATAAGAAGAAACGTGTAAAGGAAAATACATGGGAATCCAAAGGTCATGTGATACGAACCAAGATAGTTCCCTACTTTGGAAAACGCAAGATGGAAGAAATCGAGCCAAAGGACATTATCGCATGGCAGAATGAACTTCTTGCATATCGGGACGCATCGGGCAATCCATACGCTCCCACCTATCTGAAAACCATTCATGCACAGCTTAGTGCCATATTTAACCATGCGGTAAGGTTCTATCACCTTACAGGCAATCCAGCACAGAAAGCAGGCACAATGGGTTCAGAGGAACATAAGGAAATGCTGTTCTGGACAAAGGAAGAATATCTGAAATTTGCAGATGCCATGATGGATAAACCACAATCCTATTACGCATTTGAAATACTTTACTGGTGCGGTATCCGAATGGGGGAACTGCTGGCACTTACCGCAGAAGACTTTGATTTTGACAAATGCACATTGACGATTAACAAGTCATACCAGCGGTTAAAGGGAAAGGACGTGATTACCTCTCCAAAGACACCAAAGAGCAATCGAACCATCAAGATGCCAAAGTTCCTGTGTGATGAAATGAAGGAGTTCATCGGAATGCTTTACGGAGTCAATCCGAAGGACAGGCTGTTCCAGATAACGAAGTCTTATCTGCATCATGAAATGGATCGTGGAGCTAAGGAAAGCGGTGTGAAAAGAATTCGAGTTCACGACCTGCGCCATTCGCATATTTCGTTATTAATTGAGATGGGATTTTCTGCTTTGGCAATCGCAGAGCGTGTGGGACATGAAAGTATTGATATCACATACCGCTATGCACACTTATTCCCAACAAAGCAGACGGAGATGGCTGACAAGTTGGAGATTGAACGAATGGGAAAGGAAGAAGAAAACAATGGACAAGAACTTAGACAATAAAGGACGTTGGAGAAACAGAACCGTAGCCTTTCGGGTATCAGAGGAAGAAGCAAAGCTCTTAGATGATTGTGTCAGCTTATCGGGGCTTACCAAGCAGGATTATATCATCCGCAGACTGCTTCACAGAGAAGTGGTGGTGCAGGGCAATCCGAGGGTTTATAAGGCACTTAGAAATCAGATGGCTGGTATTTATGCAGAACTACAGAGAATTGGACAGGAAAGCGAAATGAGCGATGAGTTTCAATATACTCTCCAGCTTGTAGTGGAAACACTGAACGGACTAAAGGAGGAAAGCGAATGGGAGTAACTAAAAAAGCGACTGCTCCAGAACCATCTATTGGCGTAGATGTGGAACAGCCACTTATCAAAAAAGACAATCAAATTATAACAAATTTCACTACACAAAACAATCTGCAAGCCACAAAAAGCCCAGATAATTCTGGGCAGAGTGGTCTGGAAACTATCTCAATGGAGGAACTGTATGATGCAGTTTATCCACCCAAGATACCGATTGTAGATGGATTGATATATAACGGAACGTATCTCTTTGTAGGAGCACCCAAAGTAGGCAAATCGTTCTTCATGGCACAGTTAGGCTATCACGTCAGCAAAGGGCTTCCATTGTGGAATTTCCCAGTGCAGAAAGGCACAGTTTTGTATCTGGCGTTGGAAGATGATTATGCAAGGCTTCAAAAGCGTTTATCAAGAATGTTCGGCATGGACAGCACAGATAATTTCTACTTTGCTACCAAGTCCAAGAACTTAAATGAGGGATTGGAAGAAGAACTGAACCAGTTCGTCAGAGAGCATAAAGACGCAAGGCTTATCATCATAGACACCTTGCAAAAGGTCAGAGAAATTGGTGGAGATAAGTTCAGCTATGCCAACGATTATGACATTGTAACCAAGCTGAAAAAGTTCAGTGACGAGCATGGTATCTGTCTGCTGGTAGTGCATCACACAAGGAAGATGGAATCCTCTGACAGCTTCGATATGATTTCGGGGACAAATGGTCTGCTGGGGGCTTCGGACGGAGCGTTCATCATGCAGAAAGAAAAGCGAACCGAGAACAAGGCTATTCTGGAAGTTGCAGGACGTGACCAGCAAGACCAGAGACTGGAACTGAACTTCAATCGGGAGTTATGTGTATGGGAACTTATCAAGGCAGAAACAGAATTGTGGAAAGAGCCAGCAGATCCTATGCTGGACTCCATAGCCAAAGTAGTTACAGAGGAACAGCCACAATGGAAAGGCACAGCATCGGAGTTACTGCTCCTGCTACCAGAACTTGATATTGCACCCAATATTCTGACCAGAAAATTGAATATCAGCGTGGAAAATCTACTTCTGGAATATGGTATCCGCTATGAAAGTTCCAGAGGGCATGATGGCAGAATGATAACGCTGACTTTGCAACAAAAGTCAGAGGAATAGGAGCAGATTATGACAAAACAGGAAGTGTGTACAAAGGTATTTAAGGCATTATTAGATGAAGAACTGCTAAACGAAGCTGACGCATACGACATCACAAATTTACAGATAGATGTGGAATGTGTTATCAGCAGAGTTTTGGAAGATTATACACTGGTCTATACGACAGGAATAATCAACGAATAACCAAGAAGCGAAGCACAAAAACAATAAGTGCGTGACGATTGGTGACGGTTGTGACGGTATTTTCTATATAGGGAAATAACCGTCGCAATCGACGCAACCGTCACGCAGATACACAGAAAGGGATTGAAAATGAAGCAGATACAGATACCAGAGGAACTATTTATTGCACTGATGAAATACCATTTCCTTGATATACAGGAAGTTGAACCAGAGATAAAAAAAGGATTAGAGGATAAGATGGATTCGATTTCCATGAGACAGCTCTACTCAAAATATAAGACCACACCAACCGAGGAAGAAAAGCAGAAAGCAAGACAGGAATATCTTGATAGACGAGGAGTGCCAGAAAGCTTTCAGTGGTAATTTTCCTTCGTGATATTAACAGGAGCGTGGCACGCCCCTGTCTATGCAGCCAAGGAGAAATGTTGATTGCGAAGCCGATAGTGTGTCGGCAGAAGGGAACTCTTATGATTAAACAGCCAGCATATGGAAGTCGGAATGTGAACGATTCGTATTACAAATTTGAAGCAAGAATGATAGAAAAAATGAATGCCGTCATGGGAGATGTTGAACTGACCAAAGCAGAAGAAAAAACATTGATATGGTTAGCTGGATGGGAAGAAAGCACCGTAGATCATCTGGTGTCAGTGATTGAAAAGGTGGCTCGGAAACGAGCCGAAGATTTGGTATGAAAAATGTGATACAAATTGAAGATTGGTATGAAAGATGTAAGACATTCTTCAAAATGGTATGAAAAAACGGTAGCAATCAGAGCTTTGTCAGTTCCTGCAGGGGAAGCACTCTATAAGCCCTCGGCGTATGAGAGCGAAATACACCCATCGCACAAACTGTGTTTGTACTCAGGGTATTTCGCCCTGCTGGGAGCTGACAGCCCGACAACGGGCATGAGTTTGTAAACGGATACCCTATGGTATCCACTCACAAAAAACAAAAGAAGGAGGACGTGCCTATTGCAGAGAAATTCATTTGTGAAAATGACAAAACTGCCAGACGTGAAAGGCAGAATTTATTATATATCCAGTCCTGTCCGACAGGAAAACTTATATGCAGTTTATGAAACTACCGACAGAAAATTTTGGACGGAATTGGCGAAATGCAATCAAGCAGAATTTGTGAAAAGTGGTACAGAGGGAAAGTGCATTGAAGCACGAGAATTGATTATTGCCTTACCAGAGAACTTCGTGGATTATGAGCCAAAGGCATTGCTGAAACTTTTCACAGAACACATGAAACAGAATTATGGAACGGAGTGCATCGCAGCATTGCACCATAACAAACGCAAGACCAATTATCATATCCATCTTATCTTTTCTGAACGGAAGTTATTAGAAGAACCGATAGAAAAGATTGCTACCAGAAATATGTTCTATGATGAAACTGGTAAGCACGTCAGAACCAAGAAAGAGATATTGGGAGAAGATGGACAGATAAGGGCAGGCTGTAAGGTTATTGCCAAGGGCGAGGCCTATGAACGTAATCTATTCACAACAAAGAATGCACGTTTTAAGAATGAGGGTTTTCTGGACGAAGTGAAGCGGTCATACACAGACCTAATCAATTTGTATGTCAAAGATGATAAGCAGAAGCTAAAGGTATTCGATAGAAATGGTGTGTATCTGCCAATGAAAAAGATTGGAAAGAACAACCCAAAAGCAGAGCAGATAGTAGCAGACAATCAGATACGAACCAAATGGAATCTGACCGTAGACAGTGCATTGGTGGTTGGTGTTCCAGAGACACAGATCATGGAGGTTAAAAGAACACAGATTTCACAGCCAGCGAGTAAATCCATAAAGCAGAATGGTAGAAACCCAAAACTGTTTTCGCAGTTGATAAAGCTGGCAGTCAGCACGTTGGAAATGCTTATCCGAAGAATACTGGATATAGTTTCTGCAAAGGAAAATCTACTTCCAAAAGAAGGAGCAAGTGTTGGGGAAAAGGCAACTAAGGAAGTGGCAGAACCGACAGTTCCAGAAGGCAAAAAGGAAAATGTCAACCCAGAGCATAGGGCAGATAAAAAGGTGGTAATACAAGCCCCAGAGCGACAAAAACAATCAGTTTTGGCATCCAAGTATCTAAGACTGCAAGAAGTCCATGAGAAGCTTGTAAAACAGTCCAAAGTCATTCAAAGCAAGAAGATTGATATTGAAGAACTGGAAGAAGAAAAGTCAAAGCTGAAAGGTATTCTGCAAGGCAGAAAGCGGAAAGAGGAAGAAGGAAAGATTGAAAAAGCAGAGGTACAGCTTGCCAACATGGAACAGAGCAGGTCAGCCATTGTGAAACCTTATGGATATAAGAATGTACAGGAGTTTATGAAAGACTTCAATGCTTCTAAATCAGAGTATGAAGCCTATCAGCAGGCGTTAGCGAAATATGAGAAAGGTGTTTATGGAAAGCCAGCAGAGAGTATCAAGGAAAGGTTGGAACGATATGACAAAGAGGTTAAGGAACGAGAAAACAGTAAACAAAACACACCTGTCAGACCAAAGGACAGAGGTGGCAGATAAGGAGCAGATGATGGAAAAACACATTGTAGGAGAAAACGGAATAAGCTACACATTGGGAGCGGATGGTCTTTATTATCCAGACCTCGTGCTCCCGAAAGGGACAGATTACCGGATAGGCAGATATGGGAGAATGAGGGCTGATTATATCAAAAAGCATCATCATTCCATGTATCTGGAACTGCTATTTACAGGAAAATGGAACGAATATCTGCATGGAGTAGATGAAGAATGCTATCAGAGGTTGGAGCTTCTTGTGGAGCAGATGAAAGCAGGAGCAGGAGTTACAGAAAAGTTGAAGGCAACCGATCAGATGAAATGGGTTGGGCTGATGAATAATCTGAAATCCTGTGCGGAAGAAATTGTGTTGAAGGAATTGATATATAGTTAAATGGTAGTATGACGGTTTGTATAAAAACAGATCGTCATATTTACGTTGATATAGTCAGAGTAAAGTGGTAAAATTATCATATCGTTTTAGAAAGAGAGAAAGCGACAAATCGGAAGTTTGTGGAGAACGACTAATGAAAAAGAAGATTATTAAAATTACGAAAAGAATAGCCATTGCAGTATTTGTTTTATTAATTGCATTCTTTTTAGTCAGGGCAATCGGAAGAGGAATTTACAATCAGACTCCTGAAGGCGGTATCAATGAATCCATGTATGTTGATATTAATGGCACGAAACAGTGGATTAATATTTATGGAGAGGATGTAGATAACCCTGTTTTGTTATATTTGCATGGTGGACCGGGCTCTGCAACAAGTCATATAGACTATGTAATTACGAGAAAATGGGCGGATGTATATACTGTGGTAACCTGGGATCAGCGTAATTGCGGAAAAAGCTATGATGCAGAACAAAATGACATCGTGTTGACACGGGAATTATTTATGACAGACGGAAAAGAACTAACTGAGTTTTTGCTTGATTACCTTTCAAAAGAAAAAATCACACTTCTGGGACACTCATGGGGGTCTTTTTACGGAGCGAATTTAGTATTGGAGTATCCAGAATATTATGAATGTTTTATCGGAACAGGGCAGGTTGTTGATATGGTCAAAAATGAAGAGGCCTTAAAACAGGAAGCAACGCTCTGGGCAGATGGCGATGAAGAGAGTTTGAAATTAGTGAACCAATTAACGCCTAATCTTATGACGATGGAACATATCATTGCCAGAAATACAATTATGCAAAAATATGGCTATGATATGATGGTAAACGGTTCCGATTACAATCTGGTTACAACTCTGATATTTAATCCAAACTATTCAATGATTGATTGGTTCAATTACTTGAAAAGCAATATGGATGTGTATTTGGATTTTTTTGCATCCGAAGAATTTGCTTCTTTTTCTTTGTTGGGCAGAACGGATTATGAAGTGCCATTTTATAATATAAACGGGGATAAGGATTATCAAACGAATTACAAATTGGCACAGGAATATTTTGAAGAAGTAAATGCGCCATATAAACAGTTGTTTATGATGGAAAATATGACACATGGTTTATTAGAATCTGATGCCGAAGGTTTTTCTGAAATTGTTCATCAAATTGCGAAAACAGAAAGAGAAAGATAAATTTCAGTCTTACTGAGAGATTGAAAGCACGCATGAATTTGAATTTGCCTTTGTTTTTTAGCTCTCAAATAGAGTTTACATAGATATTAAATAGTAAAGGAG
>DATESB010000160.1:0-2911 GCA_035271065.1 Lachnospiraceae bacterium
GGCTCCCGCCATTAAAGTTTCATGGAAAGAAATCAAACGACAGAAGGTCCTGATGATCTGGGCAGCACTCTTCGTGATATACGGAATTATATTTTACTATCTGCCACTTGGCGGCTGGGTGATGGCTTTTCAGAACTATAAGTCGAAGGATGGTCTATTTGGTTCAGAGTTTATCGGGTTGGAGAAGTTTAAGTTTTTGTTTACGGATGCAACCTTTATCAGAGTTGTGAGAAATACACTTGCCATGGGTGTCATTAATTTAGTGACGTCGTTTGTCATGGCAATTCTATTTGCAATCTTATTAAATGAAGTAAAAAACAGAAGAGGGAAAAAATTTGTTCAGACAGTGTCATATTTACCCCACTTTCTTTCGTGGATTATTGTTACCGGTATTCTGCATGATGCATTGTCAAGCACCGGTATCATCAATGAAATACTGATGAACTTGAATATCATAAATCAACCGATTAACTATTTTGCCCATCCACAATTGTTCTGGCCGATTGTTGCCTTTGCAAACTTGTGGAAAGAAACAGGATGGAATGCAATTATCTATCTAGCAGCAATTACGGCAATTGATCCTTGTTTATACGAGGCGGCATCTATAGACGGTGCCGGACGTTGGGCTAAAATCAAACACATTACGCTTCCGGGTATCAAGGCAACCATTATGATTTTGCTTTTGATTAATGTAGGAAATGTATTGAATGTCGGATTTGAAATTCAATATTTGTTAGGAAACGGTCTTGTGAAGAGTGTTTCTGATACGATTGATATCTACATCCTAAAATGGGGTATCAGTCAGTTTGATTTTTCACTTGGTACAGCTGCAGGTATCTTTAAGAGTCTTGTCAGCATTATTCTGATTGTGATTGCGAACGCTATGGCAAAAAGAGCCGGTGAAGAAAGGCTGTTTTAGGAGGAGAAATCAAATGAAAGAATGGAAAAAGAAAAAATTAGGTGACAAGATATTTGTCATATGCAATACGATATTCATGATTTTGTTCGTAGTTGTCACGCTGTATCCGGTATTGAATACATTGGCAATCTCTCTGAATAAGGGACTGGACGCCGTGAAAGGCGGTATTCATTTAATACCGAGAGTATTTACATTTGAAAATTACGGAACTGTGTTAAAGAAACAGAACCTGTTGACAGGAGCTTGGATTACAGTTTTACGAACAGTAGTAGGAACATTATTATCACTATTGATGAATGCAATCCTGGCATATATCGTCAGTCGAAAGAGATTTTTATTTAAGTCACAGCTTTCGTTATTTTGGGTAATTACTATGTATGTAAACGGTGGCTTGATACCGATTTTCCTGCTTTACAAAGGGATTGGATTAACCGGTACCTTCTGGGTATATGTCATTCCGGGTGCAGTCAGTGCATTTAATATGCTGGTGCTCAGAACTTATATGCTGGGGCTTCCGGATTCATTGGAAGAGTCCGCGCAACTTGACGGAGCGGGATATGCAACCATCTTTATAAAGATTATATCACCGTTATGTAAACCGGTTTATGCAACCGTTGCATTGTTTGTAGCGGTATTTCAATGGAATTCATGGTTTGATGCTATGCTCTATAACCGTATGAAGGATGAGTATACAACGCTGCAATATGAGTTGATGAAACTGCTCTCGACTGTTATGAACCAGAGCGGTAGCGCAGATGCCATGAGAAATTCCATGACTTCAGTTACACCGGTATCAATTCGTGCCGCAGCAACCATACTTACCATGCTTCCGATTTGCTGTTTGTATCCGTTTTTGCAACGGTATTTTGTAACAGGCTTGACCATTGGCGGTGTGAAGGAGTAGAGTAGAAATAAAGATTAAGACGTGAATATCGGAGATGTGTAGAGTAGACACATGGGTTTGTAGATTATGTCATGGTGTATGTCTGATTTGTAGGATAACATGATGATTTGGAGGGTTCATGATGCAGGGTGCATTTTATTCCGGAAAATACCGCAACTTATTTGCGGAGTTAGGCTATGATGAGCAGGAAATCAAAACTCGATTAGAGCAGATATTCCAGACGATGTTCTATGGGAGCGAGGAAGAACGCGTCTATTACCCGGTCGGCGACGATATGGGGTATATGACAGACACCGGCAATCATGACGTGCGAACAGAAGGCATGTCTTACGGCATGATGATGTGTGTGCAGCTTGATAAGAAGGAAGAATTCGACCGCATATGGAAATGGGTTAAGACTTATATGTGGATGTCAGACGGCAAGAACTGCGGATATTTTGCATGGTCATGCGGTCTGGACGGTAGCAGGAATTCCAATGGTCCGGCGCCTGATGGAGAAGAGTTCTTTGCAATGGCACTTTTCTTTGCTGCTAATCGCTGGGGCAACGGAGAGGGTATCTTTGATTATGCCAAAGAAGCCAGAGATATTCTGCACGCTTGCGTACATAAAGGAAATGGCAACAGTTGCATCGGTGAGGGCCTGTGTAGGAATGATGAGATTGGTTTTCCGATGTGGGAGCCGTCGAATAAATTAATTAAGTTTATCCCGGAATGTGACTGGAGCGATCCGTCCTACCATTTACCACATTTTTATGAATTGTTTGCTTTGTGGGCAAATGAAGAAGACAGAGACTTCTGGAAAGCGGCAGCAGCGGCATCCAGAGATTATTTGAAAAAGGCAGCACATCCTAAGACGGGGCTCTGTGCGGAGTATGCCGCATATGACGGCAGTCCGTTCAGTGATTACAAAGATGTTTTCGGTGAGCATGACAAATATTACAGTGATGCTTATCGAGTGGCATTGAACATCGGACTTGATTATGCATGGTTTGGCGCGGATGAATGGGAGCGCGAATGCGCGGAGAAGATTCAGAAGTTTTTCTGTGAGCAGGTTCTCTCAAAAGATGAGTATGTTAAAGGTCAAGTGA
>DATESB010000161.1:0-4993 GCA_035271065.1 Lachnospiraceae bacterium
GCAAGAACGTATCGTAAGGCATTGGATGACTTCTTTGAGTCGGAAGAGTTATATCATAAGAATATGGAATGGTATAGGGAAGAGATATCGAAATGTACCTATCGACAGTTTACAACGGGTTTTTATTTTGGGAAACCGGATGAGAATACACAGATTTATGATAACAACACGTACATTAAGGAATATACGTATCTTGGCATTGTGGGAGACGAGACGGAACAGGATTATTTTTCATTAGAGCAAAAGAATAAGTTCTCTGTAGGCGAGATGATAGAAATCATGAAGCCGAACGGAGATAATATAGAGGCACAGGTGCTTTCCATACAGGATGAACAGAGACAGGAACAGGAAAGTGCACCACACCCTAAGCAGCAACTTTTTGTAAGGTTAAGTGTGAAACCTGAACGTTATGATATTCTGAGACAAAAGAGTTGATTTTCCAAAAACGAATACGGCTATGAACGGGAGGTTAAATATGAAACTGCTTACGGCAATTATACCCTGTTACAATGAGGAGCAGGCAATTCCGTTTTTCTATGCAGAAATGCAAAAAACAATCGAGACATTCAGTGTCAAATATCCGGAAGTGGAATTTGAACTTTTATTTGTGGATGATGGTTCTGTGGATGAAACGCTACAGGTGGTTAAGAAACTGCGCGAAACAGACAAGCGTGTTCGTTATGTTTCTTTTTCCAGAAACTTTGGAAAGGAAGCTGCTATCTACGCGGGAATTGAGAAGGCCAAGGGAGATTATATTGTGTTGATGGATGCTGATTTGCAGGATCCCCCCGCATTATTACCTGAGATGTATGCTGCAATTGTGGAAGAGGGTTATGATTCTGTAGCGACTCGTAGGACAACCCGTAAGGGCGAACCGGTTATCAGATCTTTCTTTGCAAGATGTTTCTATAAATTGATTAATAAGTTATCTAAGACAGAAATTGTTGATGGTGCCAGAGATTATCGCATTATGACTAGAAAAATGGCAGATGCGATACTACAGATGAAGGAGTACAACAGATTTACAAAAGGCATTTATGGCTGGGTTGGCTTTAAAACCAAGTGGATGGAATATGAGAATGTGGAACGAGTGGCAGGAGAAACCAAATGGTCATTCTGGAAATTGTTTGCCTATTCGTTAGAAGGTATTGTTGCATTTACAACAGCACCGCTTGCGCTTGCTATGGGCTTGGGATTTTTGTTTTGCTTTGCGGCATTTGTTTTGATTATTGTAATTATTGTACGTACGATTCTATTTGGAGACCCAACCAGTGGCTGGCCGTCTATGGTTTGTATCATAACGTTACTTGGTGGTATTCAACTATTCTGTATTGGTATCATGGGTCAATATTTATCAAAGACATATTTGGAGACAAAGAATCGTCCGATTTACATATCAAAAGAGGAAGAGTAATGTAATGCAAGAAAGAGAGGATTAATAGGGAATGAAATTAATTATTCAGATTCCTTGCCTGAATGAGGCAGAGACACTTGAAATAGCATTAAATGATTTGCCGAAACAGATAGACGGAATTGATACGATTGAATATTTGATTATCAATGACGGAAGTGTGGACAATACTGTGGAGATTGCAAAGAACTGGGGCGTTCAATATGTGGTGAATTTCAGAAAGAATAAAGGGCTGGCAAAGGGCTTCATGGCAGGTATCGATGCATGTCTCAGAAACGGTGCTGACATTATTGTGAATACGGATGCTGATAATCAATACTGCGGTGCTGACATTGAGAAATTGGTGCGCCCGATTCTTGACAAAAAAGCAGATATTGTGATTGGTGAAAGACCGATTGACAGTACAAAAGATTTTTCTTTCTTAAAAAAGAAACTGCAGCGTTTGGGAAGTTACGTAGTGCGTAAGGCATCAAAGACAGATATACCGGATGCACCAAGCGGATTTCGGGCATATTCCAGAGATGCGGCAATGCACTTAAATGTTATGAATAACTATACGTATACCCTGGAGACGATTGTACAGGCGGGTAGAACCAGCATGGCAATTACGTCTGTTCCGATTAGGACAAATGGACAGTTACGAGAGTCTCGCTTGTTTCACAGCATGTTTGGATATGTGAAGCGTTCGATGCTGACCATTGGCAGAGCATACATGATGTACAGACCCTTGACATTTTTCAGTGTACTTGGATTAATTCCGTTTGTGACCGGACTGGGAATCGGAGTTAGGTTCCTGATTTACTTCTTTCAAGGTTTAGGAAACGGACACATGCAGTCGTTGATTTTTGCAAGTACATTAATGCTCTTAGGCTTTATGACTTTTATTGTCGGTTTGCAGGCTGATGTTATTGCAAGTAATCGTAAGATATTGGAGGATATCCAATATCACATCAAGAGAATGGAATATAGTAAAACGGATGAAGACGAAGATTGAACTATCGGTGATTGTACCTGTGTATCAAGTAGAGGAATCATATCTCAGACAATGCATCGAAAGCATTCTGGGACAAACCCTGACTGAGTTGGAACTAATCCTGATTGATGATGGTTCCACAGGTAATAGTGCGAATATCCTAGATGAGTATGCGGCAAAGGATAGTCGTGTGGTGGTTTTCAGACAGGAAAATCAAGGCGTTTCTGTGGCAAGAAACAAAGGAATAGAGTTAAGCCGCGGAAAATGGATTACATTTGTGGATTCTGATGATTATATTGCGCCGGAGAACGGCAAGAAGGTTATTGAGCGGGCGGAACAAGATGATTTGGAACTGTTATTGTGGGGTTCCTATAAGTGTTATGAGAAAAAAGAAGTTCCTTATATGCCGTATGTTGATGATATTACACTGTTTACGGCTAAACAAAAGGAACAGTTGCAAATGAAAACAATGGTGGGAACTCTGCCATTCTATGAATATCCGTGCAGTCAATACGGTTCGGGCTCGGCATGTTCTAAATTGTATCGAAAAGATTTCTTAACAGAACATCACCTGCTGTATCAAGAAGGCTTAAAAAGAGCAGAAGATGTCAATTTTAACATCAGGGTTTTTGAAGCAGCACAGAGGATTGGATATCTAAATCAACATTTCTACTATTACAGACAGTTGAGTTCTTCTGCAACTTATACCTATCGGGAAAACGGAATAACAGTATTCACAGCGGCTTTGCTGGCATTAGAAGAATTTATCAAACAAGCAGAGAAGCCGGAGATTTTTTGGCAGATATATTACATGCGCTGCATTTTTTTCTTTTTGGAGAGTATGGATATGGATTATCTGAATCGACAGAACAGAAAATCGATGCGCACCAGATTGGCAGAGATGAAGCAGGCGGCGGAAACGTATCCGTATTGCAAGGCAATATCAGACATTGATTGTAGAGCAATGAGTGTCATGCGCAGAATTCCTGTCATATTATTACGCAGACGGCAAATGTGGCTGTTATGTATGTTTTATCGTGGTTACAGACTTTTAAAGCATTGAGATGAAGCAGTATTCTATTGAACTTTGCTGAAAGGAAATAGGAGAATGGATACAGATAATCGGAGAGTACCGGCAATATCGGTGATTATGCCGTGCTATAACGTTGAAAAGTATATACGAAAAAGTGTAAGTTCTCTGTTTGGTCAAACCATGCAGGATTTTGAAGTCATTTTCATCAATGACGGAAGCACAGATAAAACACAGGATATTATAGATGAATATGCCGCAAAATATCCCGACAGAGTGCAGGCTTATGCGAAGGAAAATGAAGGCCAGTCAAAAGCCAGAAATATTGGGTTGGATCATGCAGTGGGAGAATACATTGTCTTTTTGGACAGTGATGATTATATTGATGTCGATTACCTGGAAACACTTTATACGGCAGGGGTGGCAAATGACAGCGAGATGATACTCAGCGGTCAGCGCAAGGTAGACAAGAACGGAAATACGATTGCAAATATCAATTATCCGGTGGATAAGAACCCTGATTTTGTGCTCAGAAGATTAAATCCGCACGGTAAGATGTATCGAAGAGATTTTTTGGAGCGTCACCATATCAGATTTGCAGAAGGCAAATTATATGAGGATAATCCATTTAACTTTATGGCAATGTTTTTGGCAAAGAATATGGTGATACTGCCATACAACGGACATAACCAGGTGATTCACGAAGGCAGTACTATGACGAAGCGCATGGATCCGAATAAGATTCCGTATGAAGCAATAGAAGAAGCGATTCAATATACGCTGGGACATGAAGAATTATTAAATGACAGAACGATATTTGAATTTACAGTGATGAGTTTCCTGACTTATTTTATCTTTCAGGCAAATAAGAGACACATCTATTCAGACGTTAAAATTCAGGGCAGAAAGAGCGACATGAAGATGATGAAGGAAATCTGTACCTATACAGAACGCATCATGCGGCAGTATTTTCCACGATATTGGAAAAACCCACATGTCGGCATCTTCAAACATAAAGACTTGGTCCTTTCACAAAGAGCAGGTGTTTGGCTGTTTACAGTGCTTTGCCGTACACATTTACTGAAAGCATTTACGGTACTGTATTATATGTTCTAATTTTACTTATTCTTTGCGATACGTATCTTATTGTGTAGATAATAAGAGAGTCTGCGCGGATAATAGAGCAGTTTGTCAAGTTTCCAGTGGACTTTTGCGCGATGCTCGTACCGGGCACCAAGATAGATGGTGTTGCGACGTGTAGCTTTGTCCAGAGGTTGTTCTATGATATGACGCAGAAAATCAGAGACATAGTTTTCCTTCAGATAATCATTTGCAAGGGATGCATCTGTCATAATCGGTGATTTGACCATGGAGAGAAATAGCTTCTCATCGTGGTCTATTTTTTTGACTTCCTCTAAAACTGCATGGAAATCAGCATAATCGTGGCAATTGATGAAGGCAGCAGGATTAAATTCCTTTGCAATTTCAGGATTGCCCCAATAAATCGGGATAGTATCTCCGGCAAAGGCTTCCATGATTTTCTCGGTGGTATAGCCGATGTCACTGGTGTTTTCAAAGC
>DATESB010000162.1:0-7951 GCA_035271065.1 Lachnospiraceae bacterium
CAATATCAACTGATACATGCAGATGTTAAAATTGAAAAACAGAAATATGACACGTATCTTTGTGTGTCTAAGAGTTTTCGTCGATTTGGTGAGAAAAAGATGACTTTGGAAGATTATTATCAGATAGAGCGTACGGAGGGAGAAAGCCCTTTGGATTTTTGCGTCAGAAAGGGCTGGGAACAGGAAATTTATGACATGCTGCTAATTGATTATTTGATTTTGAACAGAGATCGGCATGGAGCCAATATTGAGATTATCAAAGATGCAAAGGGTAGTATTAAACTGGCTCCGCTATTTGATCAGGGCTTGTCACTATTATTCAATTGCCATACAAAAGAAGAAGTTGAGCAATATCATGTGCTGGAAGAGAAACGAGTACAGTGCTTTGTAGGTGGAAATTCGGCTTTTGAAAATCTGAAATTAATTCCGAGCAATGCATTTAATAATGACAGAAAGTTGGAGGAAAGCGACAGAATATATCTCTTTGCAGGACTTGAAGAGGTTTTGGCACAGCAGCATATAGAACGAATTTGGGAAATGATATGGAAGAGGTGGAAACAATTTGAAAGTTTGCGCAATTTATAGTCAATACAATCAGAATGAGACACAGCCAGTGGCAAAGGCATATTTGCTGTATTTTGAGCAAGCCGGAAAGTATTATATTGAAATTTCGGCTGATACTGAGCCGGATGATTTGCCCCTGATGTTGGAATTGCTTGCAAAAAAGGGACATGATACGGTTGATTCCATATGGAGTGAGCGCTGGGTTGAAAGTAGGATTGTACCACGGGAACGCCAAAATCTCGGACAAATTTTGCGGGAAAATCACCTGAAGAATTATGATTCTTATCGGTTGCTTCTGCTTAGTCGAGGGATTTGCAGCCAGGATGATTTTTATGTGGAGGAATTGCCGGAGGATGATTTGCCGATGCTGGTGCAAGAACGAATGCAATCAAATATCAAGGATGTTCTCGTGGTGAATGAACGGTTGATTATTTTCTTCCATAATCATGTGACAAAACTATACCAAATGAATGATTTGCCAATTGATCACGATGCAATAGATTATGTTAAAAAGAATTTTGAACATGTACGTATTGAAGCCGGTGGTTATGGAATTGAATGGAACAAGGTGATAGACTGCTCTGCTGTTGAATTGGGAAAACGGGGGATAGAACTACCACTCACGCATGAGGATTTTTGCCATTTTGCAACTCAAAATGTTTTGAATACGGCTGAAGTATGTGAGTGCATGGAATGTACACGTCAAAATGCGGATGATTTGGTAAAACGTGATAAACTTCATCCGATTAAGACGGCTGCAAAGAACAGAATGTTTTTGAAGAGTGAAGTAGAGAGCCGATTGTGGTAGGGTAATGGAAACAGATAAGTATTAAAAGTTTCTAAAATCCATAAACTTTACAATATCGTCTTGACATTAAAATTTGTTCGGCGCATGATTATTTAGGTGTAAAATTTGAGAGGATGACAGAACATGTTAAAAACATTAGGAGCACAAATTAAGGAATTTAAGAAGGTATCCCTCTTAACGCCGTTGTGCATGATTGGCGAGGTCATTATGGAAATGATTATTCCGTTAATGATGGCATCGATTATTGATGATGGCGTAGAGGCAGGAAATATGGGACACATTTATGCTGTGGGTGCATGTATGGTGGTTGCAGCGGTTTTGGGGCTGGCATTTGGTGTGCTGGGCGGCAAATTCGGAGCAAAGGCATCAACAGGATTCGCCCGCAATTTGAGAAAGGCGATGTATGACAACATACAGACGTTTTCATTTTCCAATATTGATAAATATTCCACCTCCGGCTTGGTAACGAGATTGACGACGGATGTGACGAACCTGCAAAATGCATACCAGATGATTTTACGTATGTGTACGAGGGCTCCTTTTAGTTTGATTATTGCGATGACAATGGCGTTTATCATCAATGCAAAGTTGGCTAGTGTGTATGTCATTGCGGTTGTTTTCTTGGGAATTTTCATGTTCTTCTTATTAAGAAAGGTGACGAAATATTTCAGCGTTGTGTTTAAGAAATATGATGAATTGAATGCCTCTGTACAGGAAAATGTATCCGGCATTCGCGTGGTAAAGGCTTATGTCAGAGAAGATCATGAAAAGATTAAATTCAAAAAAGCCAGCGAGAATATCTATAAAATGTTTGTCAAAGCCGAGGGCGTAATTGCAATCAATAACCCAATTATGCAGATTACGGTGTATGGCTGTATTCTTGCGATTAGCTGGCTGGGCGCGAAGATGATTGTGGGCGGTTCACTGACGACAGGACAAATGATGTCTCTGTTGGCCTACTGCATGAATATTTTGATGAGTTTGATGATGCTGTCTATGATTTTTGTCATGATTACAATGAGTACGGCTAGTGCAGAACGTATTACAGAAGTTATTAATGAAAAAGCTGATTTGACTAATCCGGTCAATCCTGAATTTCATGTGGCAGACGGCAGCATTGAGTTTGACCATGTGATGTTCCGTTATTATAAAGATAGTGAGAAACCGGTACTGAATGATATTAATCTGCAAATTAAAGCAGGTGAAACAATCGGAATTATCGGTGGTACCGGTAGTGCGAAGTCTTCGCTTGTCAATCTGATTAGTCGCCTTCACGATGTGACCGGTGGGCGTGTTTTGGTTGGTGGCAAAGATGTCAGGGATTATGATTTGGAGACGCTTCGTAATCAGGTGGCGGTTGTGCTGCAGAAGAATGTTTTATTTTCGGGCACTATTTTAGAGAATCTCCGTTGGGGAAATAAAGACGCAACGTTGGAAGAATGTAAGGAAGCGTGTCATTTGGCATGTGCGGATGAATTTATTGATAAAATGCCGGACGGTTACGATACACGTATTGAGCAGGGCGGTACCAACGTGTCCGGCGGTCAGAAGCAGCGATTGAGTATTGCGCGGGCATTGCTGAAAAATCCGAAGATTTTGATATTGGATGACAGCACCAGTGCGGTGGATACTGCTACAGATGCAAAGATTCGAGAGGCATTTGCGAAGAAGATACCGGGTACGACCAAGTTGATTATTGCGCAGCGTATCAGTTCCGTGCAGGATGCTGATCATATTATTGTAATGGAAGATGGCTGTGTGCATGGGTTTGGAACGCATGAAGAATTACTTGCAAATAACGAAATTTACAGAGATGTTTACGAATCGCAAACCGGTGGAGCCGGTGACTTTGATGCGAACGGAGGTGAGCGTTAATGGCAGAAGAGAGGATAAACGGCGCAACAACAGGCTCAGCGGGCGGAATCGGCGGAGCGGGAAGACCGATGAGAGGACCAAGAGGTCCGATGGGACCGCGTGGCATGCGAGGCATGAAGCCTACGATTGAAAATCCGGGAGCCGTGCTGAAAAGACTATTTGGATATGTATTCAAATATTACGCACCACATTGTATTATCGTTGTTGTTTCCATTTTTGTTAATGTGCTTGCCAATGTACGAGGTACATGGTTTATGCAGACACTGATTGACGGCTACATCACGCCGTTATTAAAGGTAGATAATCCTGATTTTTCGGGATTGGCAGCTGCTATATTCAAGGTTGCAATCTTTTATTTGTGCGGCGCACTTGCCGCATTTGTACAGACAAAACTGATGATTTATGTGAGTCAGGGTACACTAAAACGCCTGCGTGACAATATGTTTTCACATATGGAGAGCCTGCCGATTAAGTATTTTGACACACATGCTCACGGCGATATCATGTCAATTTATACAAACGATATTGATACATTGCGTCAGATGATTTCGCAGAGTATTCCGCAGTTATTTTCCAGTGCAATTACCATTGTCAGCGTGTTTGTGAGCATGGTGATGCTGTCCATTCCGCTGACCGCATTGACATTGTTAATGGTGGGGGCAACATTGTTTGCAACAGCCAAACTTGCGGGGCAGTCGGGTAAGTTCTTTGCTGCACAGCAGAAGGATATCGGAGCGCTGAACGGTTATATCGAGGAAATGATGGAAGGCCAGAAGGTGGTCAAGGTATTCTGCCATGAAGAAGAGAGCATTGAGCAATTTGACGCGCTGAACAATCAATTATTTAATAGTGCGGATAATGCAAACAAATTCGCCAATATCCTGATGCCGGTCAATGCACAAATCGGTAACATCAGTTACGTGCTCTGTGCAATTGTGGGTGGCGCGCTGGCACTCGGTGGTTTCGGCGGTTTCACATTAGGAAAACTGGCCAGCTTTTTGACCTATAATAAGAGTTTCAATATGCCGATTAATCAGGTCAGCATGCAGCTCAACAGTATTGTCATGGCACTCGCAGGAGCAGACCGTGTATTCAAGTTGCTCGACGAAACGCCTGAGACAGATGCCGGTTACGTGACACTGGTAAATGCAAAGCGTGAAAACGGTGAGCTTATGGAAACGGCTGAACGTACCGGTATTTGGGCATGGAAGCATTATCACAAAGAAGACGATACAACAACCTATGTAGAAGTAAAGGGCGACGTGGAATTTGATGATGTTGACTTTGGATATAACGATGAGAAAATGGTGCTTCATAATATAGAAATGTTTGCAACGCCGGGACAGAAGATTGCCTTTGTTGGTTCTACCGGTGCAGGCAAGACAACGATTACCAATCTGATTAACCGTTTCTATGATATTCAGGACGGCAAGATACGGTATGACGGAATTAATATCAATAAGATCAAGAAGGATGATTTGCGTCATTCGCTCGGAATTGTATTGCAGGATACGCATTTATTTACGGGTACCGTTATGGAAAATATCCGCTACGGCAAGCTGGATGCCACGGATGAAGAGGTCATTGCAGCAGCAAAACTTGCAAATGCAGACAGTTTTATTCGTAAGTTATCGGAAGGTTATCAAACCAAACTGACCGGTGACGGCGCAAACCTGAGTCAGGGACAGCGCCAGCTCCTTGCAATTGCGCGTGCGGCAATCGCGGATCCGCCGGTACTGATATTGGATGAGGCAACAAGTTCAATTGATACACGTACTGAGAAAATTGTGCAGGAAGGTATGGATAAACTGATGCATGGCAGAACTACATTTGTCATTGCGCATAGACTTTCTACTGTTAAGAACAGCGATTGTATTATGGTACTGGAGCAAGGTCACATCATCGAGCGCGGTACACATGATGAACTGCTTGAAGAAAAGGGCAAGTATTATCAGTTGTATACCGGGTTGGAAGTGTCAGCGTAAGGAGTAGTTGGCAATGGCAGACCGGCAGTAACATCGTGACATCGGCGTAGTAGCGCGATAGCAGCATAGAAAAACAGCACAGAAAAACAGCAGTCTCTGATTTGTACGGAAACTGCTGTTTTTCTGTCATATATGATGTCGTCTATAGATCAGTAATATCTTCTTAGATACGTCTACGGTTCCAACGATTTCTTCTTAGATACATCTACGGCTCCAACGATTTCTTCTTAGATACAATTACAGTTTCCGTATAACATTCGAAGATAGCATCTGTTGATTCCTCTGTTAATTTCGGTGTAAACAAACTTACAAGCGGAACAACAACTAGTGAAGAAAGCATTGCGAGCGCACCTGCGGTAATTGGTGAAGTAAAGTTTAAGAACATATTTGCAAGTGTGATGCCGATACCTACAATAAAACTTGCCCATACAGAAATCTTCGTTGTTTTCTTCCAGTAGAGTCCATAAATGAAAGGCCCGAGGAAAGCGCCAGCCAATGCCCCCCATGAAATACCCATGAGCTGTGCAATGAAAGTAGGCGGGTTTAGTGCCAGTATAACTGAAACGATGATGAAGAAAGCAATCAGCACACGCATGGTAACGAGCTGCTTCTTTTCGCTCATGTTTTTCACAAGAGTATCTTTAATCAAATCCAGTGTCATTGTTGAACTGGAAGTTAAAACAAGTGAAGATAGCGTAGACATAGATGCAGATAATACGAGTACAACTACAATACCAACCAAAATATCAGGTAATGTAGAAAGCATGTGAGGCTTAATTGCATCAAAAATCATACCGCCTGATTCATTATGTAAGGATGCATCATCAAACAATCTAACGAAACTACCGAGAAAATAAGAGCCGCCGGCAACGATAACAGCAAATGCGGTTGAAATAATCGTTCCCGTCTTGATTGACTGCTCATCCTTAATTGCATAGAATTTATGTACCATTTGCGGAAGTCCCCAAGTTCCGAGGGAAGTCAGAATCACGACACTCAACAAGTTCACAGGATCCGGTCCGAAGAATGAAGTAAATGCACCGGGCTGTCCGAGTGTTACATCAATATCACTTTCAAACTGAGCAAGTTTCCCAACTGCTTCGATAAATCCACCCTGTCCATTCAGCACGGCAGCGATAACAGCGATAATTCCCAAAATCATGATGATACCCTGAATGAAATCATTAATTGCAGTTGCCATATAGCCGCCCGCGATAACGTAAACAGCGGTCAAAAGAGCCATAACAACAATACATACTTTATATGGAACATCAAAAGCCATGCTAAACAATCGTGAAAGTCCGTTATAAACAGAAGCCGTATACGGTATCAGAAAAACAAAGATAATCACGGAAGCCGAAATCTTCAAGGAATGACTTTCAAACCGCTTACTGAAAAATTCAGGCATCGTTGCGGATGACAAATGATTGGTCATAACACGAGTTCTTCTACCGAGAACAATCCATGCAAGCAAACTTCCGATGATAGCATTGCCGATACCAATCCAGGTAGCCGACAAGCCGTATTTCCAACCAAATTGTCCGGCATAACCAACAAATACAACCGATGAAAAGTAAGAAGTGCCATATGCAAATGCAGTCAACCACGGACCAACGGTACGCCCTCCGAGTACAAAATCATTCACGTTGGTGGCATGTCTCCTCGAATAGAAGCCGACACCAATCATAATGGCAAAGAAAACAATGAGCAAAATTAGTTTGAGTATCATTTTTTTAGTCCCTCTCTTAAGATAAGTAGTGTTGTAATATATATCATAAAAAGTATCACGGTGAAACTTTTTAATTTTAAACAGTTTAAGCAGACATGGAGAATGCAAACTTTTTCACTTAGACGCTTTAACGCGCTGAAGCACAACGCTTTAACGCAATGATATCAAATGTAAAGGTTAAAGTCAAGAAAAAAATAGTTTGTGAAAGGAGGATATGGGCATATACAGAAAAAGTATTGAAATATGCCCATATGCCCAAATAGTTTACATAACGCAAAGAAAAGCCAAATCAATTGACATTAATTTACCATGATTTGGGCGTATTTACGATATATAATTCAAATATGCCCAAAAGCAACTCCAAAATAAAAATCAATTTCCGTTGAATAATAAGTCGCGAGTTAGTATAATAACATATGGAACGCAACACGTTGCGTTCAGAGCAAGACGAACTTCTTGCTCGCAGTTGCGAAGCAACCATAAGTTAACGGCAAATCCAAAAGGAGAAATTATGGGTTTCATCAAACGAGTCAGAGACGAAATTAAAGTCATAAGAGAGCGCGACCCCGCTATCCACAGTGCCATGGAAGTATTTCTGTATCCAAGTTTCAAGGCAATGCTGTATTATCGTGCTGCCCATAAACAATATGAAAAAGGACATTATTTCCGTGCACGTTGGATATCACAGCGCGCAGTCAGAAAGACCGGAATAGAAATTCATCCCGGAGCACAAATTGGCGAAGGCTTCTTTATCGATCACGGAAATGGTGTTATAATAGGCGAGACAACCATAATCGGCAACAATGTAACACTGTATCAGGGCGTAACACTCGGCGGTACCGGCAAGGAAACCGGCAAGCGTCACCCAACGATAGAAGATAATGTTATGATTAGTGCAGGTGCAAAAGTACTCGGTTCATTTACCATTGGTGCTAATTCTAAAATAGGAGCAGGCTCCGTCGTGCTTGAAGAAGTACCGCCCAATTCCAC
>DATESB010000163.1:0-2285 GCA_035271065.1 Lachnospiraceae bacterium
ATATAGTATTAAATGAACAGGAAAGAGAGTCCTGTCGCAACAGAATATTATCAAATGATTATTATGATATTATTAGAGATTTTATAGCAGAACCGGTAGAAACAGAGGCTAGCGATTATTGTATTGAAACAATTACAAGAGATTTTGGAATTATTCATGTGGCACGTACAGGCTTGCCGTTATTGGATTATGTCAGTTATTCTTACACACTGATGCCGGTGCTTTATACGCCGGTACAGGATACCATGTCAGGAAATCGTTTGACGAAAGAGTATGAACGTTCGTTGGAGGAAAGCGGAATACTTTCCATGCAGGGGCCACCACTATCGCTTACGGGGCGTGGTGTATTGGTTGGATATATTGATACAGGAATTGATTATCTGAATGATGCGTTTCGCTATAGCGACGGCTCAACGAGAATTATGGCAATATGGGATCAAAGCATACAGAGCGGTACAGCACCGGAGGGATTTCTCTACGGCAGTGAATATACGGCTGAGGATATCAATGAGGCGCTTAACAGCGATGAACCGTATTCTGTTGTTCCAAGCCGTGATGAGATAGGACACGGCACAACAGTTGCCGGAACACTTGCGGCACCGAATGCATCCATTGCAATGGTCAAGTTAAAGCCAGCTAAGGAGTATCTCAGAGAATTTTACCGCATTCGTGCAGATGCAGTTGCCTATCAGGAAACAGACTTATTGACTGCAATTAAATATTTGGATGCTTTGGCAACAAGTCTTGATATGCCACTTGTGATTTGTATCGGACTTGGCACCAATACAGGTGATCATTCCGGAACATCGGTATCTTCTTCTTATATGAACCAGATATCTGACAAAGAAGGGCGAGTCATTGTCATAGCAGGCGGTAATGAAGGAAATGCAGGACATCATTTCTATGGGGAACTGAAAAGTAGTCCTGAACAGGTAGATGTCAAAGTTGGTAATGATGAGAATGGTTTTATGCTGGAATTGTGGGGAAGAAGTCCGGATGTGCTCAGTGTCTCCGTAAAGTCACCCGGTGGAGAAGTGATACCGCGTGTGATACCGCAGAAAAGATTTTCAGGTGAGTATGGATTTGTATTTGAACGAACAAGAGTGAACATTGATTACATTTTGACGGAGCGCAGTGCCGGGGATGAATTAATTATGATACGGTTTCTGAATCCAACACCGGGTATCTGGACAATCAGCGTGTATGGTGACGCAAATCCCTATCTGGGAGATATGTCGTATATCTTCGGAACCTATCATATATGGCTGCCGATACGCGGATTTGTTTCGGATGAGACTTTTTTCTTGCTTCCCAATCCGGATGTAACACTCACTGAGCCTGCTTACACCGAAAAGGCAATCAGCCTTAGTACCTATCAAGCAGATAATACGAGTTTCTATATTGATTCCGGGCGCGGTTACAGCCGGAAGGGCAATATTAAGCCGGATATGGCAGCACCAGGGGTGGATGTACTGACTGCAGGATTAACCAATCGTATTCGTGTAACAGGTTCCAGCATGGCAGCAGGGATTACGTCCGGTGCTGTGGCACAATTTTTAGAGTGGGCGGTGACACAAGGCAATATGCCAAGAATCAGGGCACAGGATATTAAGTATTATATGATCAGAGGTGCAGTACGAGATAACCGTCTGACGTATCCAAACCGACAATGGGGATACGGTCGCATGAACATTCGAGAAGCATTTGACGCAATGAGGGGAACATGAGAACATAAATATGAAATGACAAGCAGGAGGAATCATATGATTTATATTGGAATTACGGTTGCCATTTTGGCAATAGACCTTGGGATTAAATACTATGTGGAACATCACAGAACGCATCAGCAGGAAGATAGAATTCTTGGTGATGCCATTCTGGTTAGAAAAAGTCACAATAAAGGAATTGCGCTGAATGCATTGGACCGACATCCGTTGCTTGTGAGGGGGATTTCTGTTGGTATGACGGCTTTGATGGCAATTGTGGCGTTGTATCTGCTTTTTAAGAAGGATTCCGCACCAACATCAAAGGGAAAAAAACTTGGTCTGGCGTGGCTACTTGGCGGCGCACTCAGCAATACTTATGACCGCGTATTTCGTGGCTATGTAGTGGATTACTTCAGTTTTAATGTAAAGTGGAAGAAACTAAGACGCGTTGTTTTTAACATTGCGGATTTATTTATCATTGTCGGGTCTGTAATATTCTCCTGTTTTGGAGCATCAGATGCATCAGCATCAAGGACTGTAAAAAAGCATTGACAAGTAAAAAAAAGAGGTATATAATTC
>DATESB010000164.1:0-32060 GCA_035271065.1 Lachnospiraceae bacterium
ATGCAATATTTGAATCACAGAACACAGAAACAGAAAACCGCCACCTGCTAGCGATGCGTTCATTGCCATTTTTACTGCTACAATAGAACGATTAATTTCATTTAGATTCGTGGCCTGCTTTTTTCCGATTGCAAATGAAAACGCACGTCCGAAGTCTTTCATGAGTCCTGCTGAAATCATCAGCGGAATTACCAAAATCAAAACTAATATCAAACTAAACACATCAAAGTATGCCATTACACCTCCAAGTCCCCCACTAAATGTCGCATTTAAAACTACTGCAATCAGAACTGCCAAAATCGCTAAAATATACATAAGTATTCCTCCAATTTTCATATTATCATTTTATATTTTCACTGAACTTCATTGGTACGGTACCTGTACCGGTTACAACATAAACATAGCGTATTCTGCCACTTATTTCAATACTACTTTCCTACTACTTATCTTCACTCACATAAAAAAGCAAGGCTCAGCCCTGCTTTTTCTTTCGCACTATTTTTGAATTCCATACTCTTGATACAATTCATCACGGAATGTTTTATCTCTTACTGCCTTCCGAAAATCATCATCGCGATTATCCTCAAATAACCTGTCTGCCAATTGCGCAAAGAGTGTCTCACCTTTCTCTATTCCTCGTTCTTCTACGTTTAGTACCCGCCCTGTTCATTCAATTTACTCAACTTCGCTGCCTGATCTGCAGCCGTGCAAGCATCAATAATCTCCTGAATATCTCCGTTCATAATCTTATCTAGTTTATACAGCGTCAAGTTAATTCTGTGGTCCGTCACACGCCCCTGTGGGAAGTTGTAGGTACGTATCTTCTCCGAGCGGTCACCGGTTCCTACTTGAGAGCGGCGCAGTTCCGCTTCTGCATCATGCGCTTTCTGCTGCTCCAAATCATAGAGTTTGGAACGAAGTAAGGTAAACGCTTTTGCTTTATTCTGTATCTGAGACTTTTCAGTCTGGCTGTAGATTACAATTCCGGTCGGAATATGTGTCAATCGTACCGCCGAGTCAGTTGTATTGACGCACTGACCACCACTTCCTGAAGCTCTCATAACATCTATTCTGATATCATTATCATTAATTTCCACATCAACTTCTTCTACTTCCGGCATCACAGCAACTGTAATGGTAGAAGTATGAATTCTGCCGCCTGATTCTGTCTCCGGAACACGCTGTACACGATGCACACCACTCTCATATTTCAGTTTCGAATAGGCGCCCTGTCCGTCAATCATGAAACTAACTTCCTTCATACCGCCAATGCCGATTTCGTCCACATTGACCGTCTCAACCTTCCAACGCTGACCCTCAGCATAATGAACATACAAGCGATACATCTCAGCAGCAAATAAAGCTGCCTCATCGCCGCCTGCGCCTGCACGAATTTCCACAACAACACTCTTGTCATCATTCGGATCTTTCGGCAGCAATAATATCTTCAACTCCTGCTCCAACTCTTCAATACGCTTCTTTGAAGAATTCAACTCCTCTTTTAACATTTCACGCATTTCTTCGTCAGACTCTTCACCCAGCATAGTCAGTGAGTCTTCAACTGCCTGCTTGCATTTCTTATATTCAGAATATGCCTCAACGATTGGCGTAAGGTCGCTCTGTTCCTTCATCAAAGAGCGATATCGCCTCTGGTCGTCAGCCACACCTGGTTCACCAAGCGCACCCATGATTTCCTCATATCTGATTAATAAGTCTTCTAATTTGTCAAACATCTCAATTCTCCTAATTAACTTCTATTAACATACATCACACTATCTGTGCTAAACTTCTTTGTCTCTACCTGTTCGACAATCTTGCGCTCACAACACGCTCATTTCCTGCCAAATCCTTTGTTACCCGCACATCCTCATATCCATTTTCAATCAGGATATCCGAAACATCCGCACCCTGATCAAATCCGATTTCAAAGAAAATCATCCCACCCGGAACCAAAAAGTCCAAAGCTCCTTTTGCAATTTCCCGATAGAAATGCAATCCGTCAGCAGTCCCGTCAAGTGCAATACGCGGTTCATTGTCCTTCACCTCCGGTGCCAATTCTTCTATCACAGCACTCCGAATATAGGGAGGATTGGAAATAATACAGTCAAATTTGTCTTCTGAACCTGTCGAACATGCATCGGTTAGAAAATTCAAAGCTCTGCGAATCTCTTCTTTATTTTCAAATAAATCACTTTCCACCAATCGCAACTGTTCCGTCACACCATGTGTCAAACTGTTATGTCTTGCAACACCCAGTGCTTTGTCGGAAATATCAACCGCCACTCCGCGAATATCATTTTTGTATTTAATCAGACTAATCGCAATGCAACCGGAACCGGCACACATATCCAGCACAGACATCCCGTCATGCAATTCCTTCATGGCTTCTTCAACCAGACATTCTGTATCCTGTCGCGGTATCAGCACATCTTGGTTTACATAAAACTTCAATCCCATGAATTCTGTTTCTTCGATAATATATTGTAACGGAATACGCTTGCAACGTTCTTGCAGTAAGTTTACATAACTCTCTTCAAAGTCATTTGTAATACGTTCATCACCATAGGTCAGCATATAGTTCCGGTCAGTATGGCACACAAATTCCAATAGTAATCTTGCGTCCAATTCCGCCTCAGCCACGCCTGCTGCCGTCAATTTCTTTACACCCTCATCATATAACTCTCTATACGTCAAATTTCTTACCTGTCCTATTTTCCAATCTATTTCCTACGATTCAAATTAAAGTTCGATATCTGCCTCGCCACCGTTAATGTCATAATCATAGGTTTCCTTAAAATAAGCCTGCCAGTCAAATACCGCCTCTACTGCTGCAATCGCAACCTCAATCATACCGTCATCCGGCTCTTTGGTTGTCAGTCTCTGCAGCCACATACCCGGTGCAGATATAATCTTAACAATAATATTAGAAGAATTATTACCTGCAATTCGAATAATCTCATAAGAAACACCTGCAATCACCGGTATCAGCAAAAGTCTGATTACCACACGCATCACCGGATCATCCACTCTGATGAAAATGAAAAACAAAATACTGACAAACATAACAAACAGCATAAAACTCGTACCACAACGTTTGTGCTGTCTGGAGCACTTTTTCACATTCTCAACCGTAAGCGGATATGCCTTTTCAATGCAGTTAATACACTTATGCTCCGCTCCGTGATACATATATACACGCTTGATATCTTTCATCAGCGAAATAATCGTTACATATCCGACAAAAATGACAATACGAATCACGCCTTCCAATATTGCAATTACTGTTGAAGAAATAATCCATTGTCTCAAAAATTGTGACAGGAAATATGGCAAAATCATAAAGATGCCTACCGCAATGATAATTGAGAAACATACAGTCAATCCCATTAAGATTTTCTCGGCATTTTTACCCAAAATGCGGTCAAACAACTTTTCTTTTTCCTTGCCGCTTTCCTTTTCGTCAACTTCCTCATAAAAGGTCGCTGAATAAGTTAATGTCCGCGTTCCCAATATCAAAGAATCAACAAAATTGAAAATACCTCTGACAAACGGAATTTCAGTTAACTTTTTGCTTGGAGCAAAAGAATGATATTCCTCAACAGCCACCTCAATTTCATTTTCCTGTGTTCTGACCGCTACCGCATAGCGTTCTTTATTCTTCATCATGATGCCTTCAATGACAGCTTGACCACCGATGCCACAGGAACGTTCCTTCTTTTTTCTTTTCCTTGCCATGATATCCTCTTTTCTGAATGAACTAAAATAAAGGTTGAGATTTTCAAACCTCAACCTTTATGGAACTTCGCTATTTGCTTTCTACGCCATACTTCTTGTTGAACAAATCAATACGTCCGCGAGCCTGTGCAGCCTTCTGCTGGCCTGTATAGAATGAATGACATTTAGAACAAATTTCAACGTGAATGTCTTTTTTTGTTGAACCGGTCACAAATGTATTTCCGCAGTTACAGGTTACGGTTGCCTGATGGTATTCAGGATGGATTCCTTCTCTCATTTCTTTCACCTCTCTATATAAAGATTCATTTTTACTTATGATAATGTCTGCATGTCTACCGCAAGATAAACAGCCTAGTTATTGTAACACAGGTTTTTTGCGAAATCAAGTACTAAAACTACATAAACCTTATTTTTTTGACCATATCGACAAATTCACGATTATTCCGCGTTCTTGTGAACATATCCAATATCTTTTCAACTGCTTCATCACCTTTAGAACTATTAAATGCTCTGCGCATCATATTGATTGCTTCCAGTTCTTCCGGATCAAGTAGTAAATCATCTCTTCTGGTACCTGACTTTGGAATATCAATTGCCGGGAATACACGTTTTTCGGAAAGTTTTCTGTCCAGTACCAATTCCATATTACCGGTACCCTTAAATTCTTCATATACTACATCATCCATTTTGGAGCCTGTCTCAACAAGTGCTGTTGCAAGAATGGTAAGACTTCCGCCCTCTCTCATTTTTCTTGCTGCACCAAAGAAACGCTTCGGCATATGCAGTGCTGCCGGATCCAGACCACCGGAAAGTGTTCTGCCACTGGGTGGAACGGTCAGGTTATATGCCCTTGTCAGTCTTGTAATAGAGTCTAATAATATCGTAACATCTTTCTTATGTTCCACGAGGCGCTTTGCACGCTCGATTACCATTTCTGATACTCTTTTATGATGTTCCGGCAATTCATCAAAGGTAGAATAAATGACTTCAACATTCTCACCTTCAATGGCTTCCTTAATATCCGTTACCTCTTCAGGACGTTCATCAATCAACAGAATAATCAGATACATCTCCGGATTGTTCATTGTGAGTGACTTTGCCACATCCTTTAATAAGGTAGTCTTACCTGCCTTTGGCTGTGAAACAATCATTCCACGCTGTCCCTTACCTACCGGTGACATCAGGTCCATAATTCTCATTGCAATGGAGCCGCCCGGTCTCTCAAGACGTAGTCTTTCATCCGGAAATACCGGTGTAAGGTCTTCAAAGTTTCTTCTCTTTGCCGCATCAGAAGGTGTATATCCGTTAATAGATTTTACATATAAAAGTGCGGCAAATTTATCATTTTGACCCTTAATTCTCGTATTACCACAGATAATGTCACCTGTCTTTAATCCAAATCTGCGAATTTGACTCGGCGCAACATATACATCATTTTCACCCGGCAGATAATTGGCACAACGAATAAATCCGTATCCGTCTGACATGACCTCCAAAATTCCTCGTGCCTGAACGCCACTGTCCAAGCTCTCCTTATCTTTAGAAAATTCCTCGATACCATTGTCGTCTGGTTTCTTTTCTTCTGTTACCTTCTCTGCACTCTTCTCTTCGGCTTCCTCGCCCTTCGCAGAGACTTTTTTGTCCTTCACAGAGCCCTTCTCGTCCGCAGCGCTGTTCTTTGACTTTACAGTCTTTTCAGAGGATTTCGTTCTTGCAGGTGTCGTTGATGATGCAACTGCTTCCTCTTCGTCCTTTTTCAGCATTGCTTCCACCAGCTCTGCTTTCTTCATCGTTGAAGTGCCCTTGATGTCTCTTGCTTTTGCAAGATCCTTCAGGACTCCAAGCGATAAGGACTCATACTTTTCTCTCATCATAAAATTTTACCCTCTCTATTCTATAGCAACACGCAGGGACATCATTGACCCTCCTGTACTTAAATGAACATATAATCAGTGCTTCATGGGATAATTAACCTGAAAAGGTTTGAATGTCGAGTTATCTGAACCCGTGAACATCTTATTTCCAAATTATACATGATACATTTGGGAAAAGCAAGGAATAATGTGATAATTCTTGATAAAACAATGCATTTAATATAAAATAGGAACATAGAGGTGAATAAAAATGACGGATCCATTGACACAATACAAGTTAATTGTACTGTATATGCTCGATCGTGTAGACTTTTCTCTGACAAAGGCACAGATATTTGACTTTGTCCTTGAAAAAGAATACACGAATTATTTCACGTTGCAAAAAGTTGTGTTTGAACTAATTGAATCTGATTTAATCAGTTCCAAATCCGTCCGCAACAGTTCGCACTTATCCATTACAGAAGAGGGTCGCAACACGCTCTCTTATTTCAGCAACCGCATCTCCGATTCTATCAAGGCAGATGTAAACGATTATTTCAAAGATAAAGAACTGGAACTGCGCAATGAGATTTCCGTGCAATCCACCTTTTACAAAACCACCGGCAATGACTATGCCGCGCACCTTGTAGCCAAAGAAAAGAAAGAAGATTTGGTCGATATCACTATTACGGTTCCCACTGAGGAGTCTGCTGTACAGGTTTGTGAGAATTGGCAGAAGAAAAGTCAGGAGATTTACTCCTATCTTATGGACCACTTGTTATAGTCAAAGTATTCCCAAAACGTGAACCCATTTTTATTCTTTCGAATCTGCTGCTTCTGCTTTAATTCGTTTCATATGTTCTTTAATCTTATTCTCATATCCGTTTCCTGACGGATGATAAAATTCTCTTCCCGACAACTCATAAGGTAAATATTGTTGGTTTACATAATTGTTTGGATAGTTATGTGCATATTTGTATCCCACACCATGTCCAAGTTTTGCTGATCCCTTATAATGCGCATCTTGCAAATGTGCCGGAACGGCAGCATTCTGTGTCTCCGCAACCGCCTGAGACGCCTCCCAAATCGCATTACTTGCCGCGTTACTCTTTGGTGCTGTTGCAATATAGGTAACTGCCTGCGCTAAAATCAGTTGTGCTTCCGGCATGCCGATACGTTCTACTGCCTGCGCAGCACTGACTGCTACGGTCAATGCCTGCGGATCTGCATTTCCTACATCCTCAGATGCACAGATCATAATGCGTCGCGCAATGAATGTCACGCTCTCGCCCGCATATAACATCTTGGCCAGGTAATAAACTGCCGCATCCGGATCTGAGCCACGCATGCTTTTGATAAACGCAGATATGGTGTCATAATGATTGTCTCCACTCTTATCATAACGTATGACACGTCTCTGAATACACTCCGATGCCACATCCAATGTCACATGTATCTTACCGTCCTCTGATCGTTCTGTTGTCAATATTCCAAGTTCAATGGCATTCAGTGCATTTCTTGCATCACCGTTTGCAATATCAGACAGGAATTCCAGTGCATCCTCTTCAATCACAGCATTATATGCACCCATTCCCTTTTCTTTATCATACACAGCCCGCGTTAATATCTCACGCACCTCGTCACTGCTGAGTGGTTTCAATTCAAAGATATTGGAACGTGAAATCAAAGCCCCGTTTACTTCAAAATAAGGATTTTCTGTTGTTGCTCCAATCAACACTATGGTTCCGTCTTCCACAAACGGGAGCAGATAATCCTGTTGCGCCTTATTAAACCGATGTATCTCATCCACGAATAATATGGTCTTTTTGCTGTACATTCCAAGCGTTTTCTTTGCTTCCTCAACCACTTCTTCCATGTCCTTCTTGCCGGACACCGTTGCGTTAATCTGCTTAAATACAGAACTGGTTGTATTGGCAATCACCTTTGCAATGGTAGTTTTACCTGTTCCGGGAGGTCCATAAAAAATAACAGAACTAATCTTATCTGCCTTAATGGCACGATAAAGCAACTTGTCCTCACCTAAGATATGCTTCTGTCCCACAACCTCGTCTAATGTAGTCGGGCGCAGTCTTGCTGCAAGCGGCGAATCCTTTTCCATATTATTTTCTCTTACATATTCAAATAAATCCATATTCCACCTCTGCCACGATTCGGCATTGCCACGTGCTGCATATAAACATCGCGTGACTAATTCAATATCAGTTCATCCACTGTGACGAAATCGTAGCCTTCATTTAGCAGGTATTCCACGATACATCGCGTTGCATCCACAGTTTCTTCGTAATAATCATGCAATAGTATTATATCATTTTCCTTCACATTATCCACTACTTTATAATATGCTTTCTGTGTATCCTGCTCTAGCCAATCTAACGTATCAAGCGTCCATAAAACCGGTAACAAGTCGGTACAGTTATCAAGACTTTTCTTCCACTCTCCAAATGGCGGTCTGAAGAAATCCGGCTCCCAGCCAAGCACACGCCGGATTTCATTGTTTGTCTTCTCTAGTTCCTCACAGGCATCATCACCGCGCAGCGTACTCAAATCCACATGACTGTAAGTATGATTGCCAATCATATGTCCCTCTGCATCAATCCTCTTGATGATATCTTCTCTGCCCTCAATATTCTTCCCCATAACAAAAAAAGATGCCTTCACATCATGCTCCAGCAATATATCCAATATTTCCTCTGTATATTTGGGATGAGGTCCGTCATCAAACGTAAGCGCAACTCTGGGTGCACATTCATTTGGCTCCTGTAAATGAGAAAATACCGAAACTGCTTCCCCTCGTGATTGATAAATACGATATACACAGGCTCCTGCAAGAAGATTCAGAATACACAGTAAAATGCAGCACTTCTTTAACAAAGCAATTTACCTCTCCATGAAGTACTCTGTTCATTCTATGCCCTCACAAATCAAAATATTAGGGTTCTTTCGGCTTCGGAAATGTTAGGGCCGCCACATAGTCGTCCCCAAAATCCTTTTGTAATGCAAGATTGAACTCTTTTGTGACATTCCGTATCATCTCAAGTTCTTTAATCGGTTCCTCGTCATGACACGCATACCGAACTGTTCCTTGCAGAGATGTATTTCCAACTGCAACAATTCTGTCATTTAACTCCTTCGGGAACAAACCGATTCTAATCGCTTTTTCAACATTCAAATAATGTCCAAACCCACCAGCTAAATAAATATGACTGATATCGTCATAGGATATCCTATATTCCTTCACCAACGATTGAATTCCTACACAGGTTGCCGCCTTTGCCACCTGCAAATCGCGAATATCTGCCTGACGCAGTAATTCTCCGTTTACTTCATAACCCTTTTCAAAATAAGGTTCTTGTAGCAGACCGGTATGGTCAATGATGCCTTCATCCAACAAATCCGCAACCACCGAAATCAAATCAGAACCTTTCATATCTAGTCCAAATTTGCCTTCAAACGCAGGTCCTGCTGCCGTTGCCGTACATAAAATTCGCTCTCTGTTTCCAAGGGCAAGCTCACCGTTTGTGCCAAGGTCGATTAACATGTTGATTTCATCCTCTTCACCAAATCCCATTTCATACAATCCGGCTACAATGTCTGCACCCACAAATGCAGAAATACCCGGCAGTATGACTATTGGTAAATAGAATAACTCTTTAGAAATAAAGCGTTGTCGTGACAACGTAACCGGCTTAAACGGATATTGACCAAGCGAGTCGCAAGCATAGCCCAACAATATGTGAAGCATGGTTGTGTTTCCCGCAAGATAGATACCCCGCAATTCTCCGGGACTAATACTTTCTGCTTCTGCCAGCTTCACTAAATTCTCTCGTATCACCTCTTTAACAGAATGTTTCAATTCATCGCCTAAGCCATTTGCATCAGCCTTAATACGAGAAATAACATCTGCACCGTATTTACGCTGCGGATTAAGTGCTCCGCATGAATGAAGTACCTTTCCCTGATTGGTATCAATCAACTGCATTCCGATTGTTGTTGTACCGAGATCAATTGCTACCGCATAGTTTTTTTCCCCGCGTTGAACATTTTCATTTGTAATCATGGATGTCTTTTCTGTTCGGGTTTCTCCGGCATTTTCCATAGACTCTGCTTGTTGACGTTTCAATTCATCATCTATGAACGTTAATTGCACCACACAATCTTCCATAGGTCTGGCCATACATGCCAGTCTGACTCCTGACTCTATTTCCTCTGCAGTAAATAACTGCGTATCAATCATAGACGGCATGACAGCTCCGTCCAGCATCCTGATTCTGCATTTACCGCATACACCGTGGATACCACAAATATCCGGCATTTCAAGCCCTTCTCGCTGCAAGACACCAAGAATCGTTTCTCCATGCAAAACAGAGAGTGTCGCTACGTTCTCGCCACTCTCTCTTATAATTATCATCTCAGACAAATTGATTGTCCTTTACACTATATTCGTATTGAATTGTACGAAGTTTTTCGATGATTTCTTCCTGATTTACATCCATGTCCTCACACAACTCCTCCAAACTGCCATAATAATCCCGCAGTTTCAAATTCAGAAAACTAAGTAACATCATAGGGTCATTTGGTATCATATTGCCAACCTCCGCACACTGTCATGATATACAATATGGCCGGTAACCACCTGTACTCCTTTATAATACTTCTCACTGTGTATCTTCTTGATTAAGGTTTTCACACAAGTCTCAGCCATACGGTGCATGCCTACTTCATAGGTCGTTACCATATCCTGCACAGAATCCTCACGTGCATAATTATCATAGCCTACAACTGAAACATCGTCAGGCACTGTAAGCCCCATGCCCTTCAGTTTGTTGATGACACGATACGCAATGACATCACAGTTACATGCAAATGCAGTCGGCATATCCTCCGGTAATTCGATTTCCAATAACTTTCCGTTATTCTGTTCACGATCCGGAATCACCCATTTCGGGTTCGGTGTAATTCCAACTTCCATTAATGCCTTCATATATCCAAGATAGCGGTCTGTAATACTGCTTGTTGCCAAAATAGTTCCAACAAATGCAATCTTAGTATGTCCCATTTCAATCAAATAATTGGTCAAACGGTACATTCCGTGAAATCCATCCGAAATAACCGTATCACAATCAGATTGTCCCATATAATAGTCTAAGAACATCGTTTTCACATTGGCACTTTGCGAAATCATTTCTGTATATTCATTCTTAGCCTGCCCCAATACAATCACGCCGTCTACTTTCTTATCTTTGATCATATTTGGTACCACACAATTGTTTTCATCCGCTTCAGATATCAATTCCAGAATTCCATAATAACCTTTACCTGACATCACATTCAGCAAATGCTCATACATGCCCCAGTAAAATGTATTACTTCCGGCAAATCGTTGTGGCAGAAGCACCCCTAAATTACCGGTACCTCCTGCTCTGTTCTGTTTTGCAGCAGAGGGCGAAATATAGCCCAGTTCATTTGCAACTGCTTCTATCTTTTCTTGTACTTCTTCACTGACTCCGCCTTTTCCTGCCAATGCTTTTGATACAGAAACCGTACTGACACCCACCACTCGCGCAATATCTGCCAGTTTTACCGCTTTAGCCATTTTCTTTTCCTCCTAATACGTATCACTTAAGGACCGTATCACCAGCTGCTGTTCCAAATCCCAGCCACTCTGTATCGGCAGCGCATCAAGCGACGGATATCTGATTTCAGATTTCTTTAATATAATCGCTTTTTCACGTTTGCTTGACATATGAAAATAGTTCTCACTAAACACTGCATCAGCCTGTTTCAAATCCAGTTCCACAAATGCCACAAGCGAACTGCTCATCATACGGATGACATATTCATCCGACACATCAATAATCGAATAAGCAATTGAAGTCTTCTCTAATTGCAAATGTTTATATGGTACAAAGGTTTCTATTTCAGAGGTCAGATTTTCATCCTCATCTTCAAATGTTGCTTCTACAAATACACTGTCTTCTCTTCCCAATACCAACTCTTCAAAGTCCACTTCACAGACGCATTCAACCGAAAATGGAGCAACTTCTACCTCATAGGTTTCTTCGAACAACACGCCAAAGGTCATGGTCTGTAATCTGACAGCCACCTTACGCTTTGCAGGTTTCATTGTTTCATTTTGAATATAGGCTGCCACAATTGTACCCGTTCTCATCAAAGAACCTGCAACCGGCGCAAAGAAATTCTTTGCCATGTATTGCAGTGGCTTCCATCTTCCAAAATAATCAATACTTGCCCAAGATGCTACAGGCCAACTGTCATTGATCTGCCAGTAAAGCGCACCCATACAACGTCCGCGGTTTCTTCTCCAGTGCTCTACACCGTATTTCACCGCCATACCCTGCAATATCTGTGTCACATAGAGCAGGTCTTCAAAATTCTGCGGATACAAAAAGTTCTCCGATAAATAATAAAGCAGTTTTCCGTTTGCTGCCTCATTCTTTTGATGACTATCCATTACCTTTGAAAAGATATTTCTGTCGCTCTCTTCTGTAAATGTCTTAATCGTCTTAATGGACGGAAATGACTGAAAACCAAACTCTGAACAGAATCTGAAATAGTGATTTCGATAGTCCGTAAATGGTTTCGAGCCATGCCATACATCCCAATAATGGCAATCTCCGCGATTTTCATCACTTGGATTGTCAAAACCGCCACCTGATGACGGAGAAGACGGCCAGTAAATTCTTTGCTTGTCTGCTTCCAAAACTGCCTTTGGAAGTATCTCCTCAAACTGTTTGATATAATCCTTTCGCAGTGCATCTGAATGCTCTGCTACATCCGGCCAGCCAACCCAAGCACTCTCATTTTCGTTGTTTCCACACCAAAGTCCCAAAGACGCATGATGACGCAACCGCTTTACATTATCGGTTGCCTCTGCTGCAATATTCTTCGCAAAATCATCCGTAACTTCATAAACGTTACATGCAAACATCAAATCCTGCCATACAACCAATCCGTATTCATCGCACAAATCATAGAAATCATCAGACGGATAATAGCCACCGCCCCACACCCTGATGGTGTTGAAATTCGAACGAACACAGGCTTTGAGCAGATAATCAATCTTCTTCTTTGTAATGAAGGAATAAATCGTGTCTTCCGGTATATAATTTCCGCCCATGGCAAAGAACTTAACGCCATTACACATAAAGCAGAACTCATTGCCCCATTCATCCTTTTCCATGCTGACTGTCAGTGTACGCAGTCCAAGTCGGTAGGATTTGGCATCCCACTGATTACCCATTTCATCCAGCGCAAATACTGTCAGCGTATAGAGTGGCTGACTTCCGAGACCATTCGGCCACCAAAGTTGCGGGCTATCGATTTCTATGAGAATATGTGCTTCTGTCTTGTCCAGTTCCTGTGAAAATGCAAGGATTTTACCGTCCGGCGTTTCCAGTTCCGCATGGATAATGTATTCGTTTTTACGAAAGACTTCTGCCTCAACATTCACTTCCAACATCACTTTATTCGGTTCATGATGCTGCAATATTTCAACATCCTTCAGGCGAACAAGTGAATAGCCAATCAAACTGATATTACGCCAAATTCCAAGGTCCGGAATCTGTGCACCCCAATCCCAGCCAAACATACAGTGTGCCTTACGCATAAACTGATTGCCCTTCATGCAGCCTGTCGGCACATAAGAAATATTCTTACCCACTGCGGTACGGTAAGACTCTATATAAGTAATGGGTGCTGTAAATTCAATATTAATAAAATTGATACCCGGACGTAGGAAATTCTTCACATCAAATATCCATGTACGATGCATATTCGTTGTTCTGCCAACGTACATATCATTGATATAAATCTTTGCCATTGTATCAATTCCTTCGCATACAAGACGTATTCTCTCCTGCTCAACCAGTTCAGGCAGTACCTCAAACTCCCGATAAAAAAAATAGTCCTTACGGAAAAGTTCGCGTGCCTTGTATTCGTTCAGACGATAGAACGGATCCTCAATTCTTCTCTGTAATAAAAGGGTAGACATGACTGAGCCGGGAATTACCGCATCAAGGTATTTCTCTGTGCCCTTCTCATTCATCACCCAGTTGCCGTTCAATGTTTGATGTATCATGAACTTTTCCTCCAAACTTAACGTGTGCAATTTAAGTATTTTTTAGTCTGTTTTTAGTATATTTTAGTCACGGTCTTTTGTCAACGTATCTCTTTTGGGTATCAGGTATTCTTTTTTCACACACTTTTCACATTTTATTATAATTCTCGACACAAATACCGTTTAACATAGAAAAGTCAATATGTATTATGAAAAGAAAGGGTGAAGAAGTTGATTGAAGTAAGTAATCTTACTAAAAAATACGGCAAACACGAAGCCGTCAAGGACTTAAGTTTCCATGTGGAAAAAGGACAAATATACGGCTTTTTAGGTCCAAACGGGGCCGGTAAATCTACAACGATGAATGTGATCACAGGTTATCTGTGTGCAACCGAAGGTACGGTAACCGTCAATGGTTATGATACCTTTAAAGAACCTGAAAAGGCAAAAGCACAGATTGGTTATCTGCCGGAATTGCCACCACTCTATCCGGATATGACCGTTACAGAATACTTAAAGTTCGTGGCTAAACTCAAGAAAATCGCCAAATCCGAACGTAAAACAATGATTGACGAAGCTATGGAACTGACCGGTATTACCGATGTCAGCAGTCGTCTCATCAAAAATCTCTCAAAGGGTTACAAACAACGTGTTGGTCTGGCACAGGCTATTCTCGGTTATCCGGAAGTCATTATATTGGATGAACCCACAGTCGGACTTGACCCGAAGCAGATTATTGAAATTCGTGATCTCATCAAAAAGTTAGGTGAGAAACACACTGTAATACTTAGTTCTCATATTCTGTCTGAAGTCAGTGCAGTATGTGACCAGATTATGATTATGAGCCATGGGCAACTTGTTGCTAACGATACGCCCGACAATTTGGCCAATCTTTTATCCGAAAATCATTCAAGCGAACTGCACATCAAAGGAACACCTGAGCAGCTTGAAAAAGTACGCCAAACGATAGAGGATGCAAAACTTGAAGTTTCTGAGATGAAGGTCGTACATGCTTCATTAGAAGACGTATTCCTGGAGGTGACATCAGATGATAGCAGTATATAAGAGAGAACTACATGCAATTTTCCATTCCGTCATCGGATATGTATTTATGGCGGTTATTCTATTCTTTACCGGCCTTTATTTTATGGCTTTTAATCTCACAAACGGCTATCCCTATTTTGCCTATACACTATCCTCCGTTGTCTTTGTCACGCTGTTGATGACACCTGTACTTACTATGCGTATTATGACGGAAGACAAGAAACAGAACACAGACCAGTTACTCTATACATCACCGGTCTCACTGCCCAGAATTATCATTGGAAAGTATGTGTCCTTACTGACCACTTTCCTAATTCCCATGGCAGTTATTTCACTCTATCCGTTAATTTTATCAGCATACGGAAACGTTGCTTACTTGGAAACGTACAGCGCAATCATTGGCTTTATCGTTTATGGTGCACTTTGTCTTGCAATCGGCATGTTCATCTCCTCCATAACGGAAAATCAGATTGTTGCCGCTATACTGACACTTGTTGTCCTCTATATCGGTTATATGATGGACGGTATTACAAGTTTGTTGTTCCAGACTGAAAATATTTTTTCCGACATCTTAAACGGCTACAATTTTTATAGCAGACTGAGTAGTTTTTTCTCCGGAACATTTGATTTGAACAGCCTTCTATACTTTATTACAATGACTGCCCTATTTCTCTATTTCACCTATCAGGTTGTTCAAAAGAAGCGCTGGAGCATGTCTCAAAAGCGTCTGAAACGCGGTGTATTTAACATTGGTTCTATTGTATTGGCAATTGTACTGACCGTAGCAGTCAACTATGGTGTGAGTAAGATTCCGCAGGCATATACGATATTTGACGTGACAAATACAGACCTTTACGGAATTTCTGAACAAACCAAAAATATCGTTTCTGCGCTGGATGAAGATATTACAGTCTATGTATTGGCTTCCGAAAGCAATGCAGACGGTACGGTTTTGAAAACCCTGAATCAATACGATGATTTGTCAGAACATATTACAATCGAATACAGAGATCCGTCTCTCTATCCGAATTTTGCTACACAATATTCTGAAGAGGCGCTTGCTGACAGCAGTATCGTTGTAGAAAGTGCAAAACGCTATAAAGCAATTCCATACAGCGATTTATATGAAACCACCATTGATTACAACACCTATCAGGAGACAACTACCGGTTATGATGCAGAAGGTCAGTTGACCAGTGCCATTGATTATGTAGCAAGTGATACTATCTCCAAAATGTATATCCTATCCGGACACAACGAATTGGAATTGCCTGAGAGTTTACAGTCACAGATTGCAAAAGAAAATATTAATACTGAAACCATTAATCTGCTGAATTATGATGCAGTTCCCGAAGATGCAGCATGTCTGTTTCTGTCTGCTCCGACGGATGACTATTCTGCCGAAGATGCTGAAAAAGTACTGTCCTATCTCCAAAATGGTGGAAGTGCCATTGTCATTTCTTCTTGGAGTGACAAATCCATGGCAAACTTCAATGCAATCTGGGAAGAATACGGCATTCAACTTGTAAACGGAATTGTAGTAGAAGGTGATGCATCACACTATAGTCAAAATCCTTATTACTTATTCCCGGATATTGCAGGCGGCACTGTTACATCAACACTTACGAGTGCTGACAGATATGTATTCATGCCATATGCACAAGGCATTACCGTCAATGAAAACCTGCGAGATACGCTGACTGTCGAGCAGATATTGACGACCACTGATTCCGCATATGCCAAAATCGATCCAGCCAACATGACCACGTTTGAAAAGGAAGACGGAGATATTGACGGTCCGTTTGCACTGGGCGTCTATGCAACAGAAGCAGTCGGTGAAAAACAGACACAGCTCCTCTACCTGACTACAGAAAACTTCATTTCCGAATCCGCAAATGAAACCGTGGCCGGTGGAAATTACGAACTGCTGATGAATGCCGCAAGTAAAATGGTACAGCATGAAACAAGCGTATCTATCCCTGCAAAGAGTTATGAGGTTGAATATCTGACTGTTCCCTATGTTGATGCTCTGCTTTGGGGACTTGCAACAATGCTGATACTTCCTATCGGATTAATCATATTCGGTATTGTTGTCTGGGCCAGAAGGCGAAAACGCTAGATAGAACCAAAAAAAACTGAACAGGAATCTTCATTATATTTGAATATAGTATCAACAGGCCACAGAAATGCTCCATGATTGTTGTGGCCTGATTTTTTATGAAGTTAAAAGAGCAGTTAAATTCAGGTTTAACACATTAAGGGCAGAAGATAATTTCTTTGTCGCCTAATTCCACCGTCTGCGACAAGGAAGTTTGTCTCTGGGGAAATTTACCCACTAGCGAAGCACAATCAAGTCGTTAGTGGGTCAGATATAGGATTGCATACCCATTAGAAGGTACAAATCATGCGATTGGTGGGTTGGATATGAGATTGCATATCTACTAAAAGATATAAATCATTCAGTTGGTGGGTCAGATATAAGAATTCATACCTACTAAAAGATAAAAATCATATGATTGGTGGGTTAGATATGAGATTGCATACCCACTAAAAGATAAAAATCATGTGATTGGTGGGTTAGATATGAGATTGTATACCCACTAAAAGATAAAAATCATGTGATTGGTGGGTTAGATATGAGATTGCATACCCACTAGAAAGCACAAATCAAGTCATTAGTGGGTAAAGCAGAAGAAAACATACCCATTAGCGAAACGCAAGTGTGCCTTTGGTAGGTTTAATGCATAAGGGGCAAAAGATAGTTTCTTTGTCGCCTAGAGCTACCGTCTGCAATGAGGAAGCTATCTCTTGACCTAAAGCCGTTAAACCGGAATTTAGTAACTCAAAAGCATTCTTCTCATATTGTCTATTGATGTCGTAATAGGTACTATGATATAATACTTGAGACAATATTAAACACAGGGCGTTCAACATTGTGAGGACAGCTCAACATGTAAAGGGGGATTTACAATGGCAGATTTTAACAACACACCAAACAATGATTTTTCACAGGAAGACATCGACAAGAATAAGGTTTATGCAATTTTGGCTTATTTCGGAATTCTTGTATTGATTCCGATTTTGGCAGCCAAAGATTCCAAGTTTGCAAGATTTCATGCAAATCAGGGATTAATATTATTCCTAATTGAGATTATTGTTTTTGTTCTTGCAAACTTTATCGGCTTTATCGGTCTTATAAATGTTGCTGTTGCAGTATTTGCAATTATGGGAATCGTATATGCAGCACAGGGACAGGCAAAGGATTTACCGCTGATTGGTTCCATTAAAATTTTGAAATAGAGATAGTGAAGCAAAGATAGTAAAAAAAACAAATAATGATTAGAAGTTCCTGCGAGCATTCGTAGGAACTTTTTTTATGCTGACAGATACAGAAGCAAAAGCACAAAAAAGAATGAAACAGAAATATTTTCATTGAAAATCATTGAATAATATTCCATTTTAGGGTTGACATAATCAGTTACATATTATACAATAACATTGTTACATAACATAGATGCATAACTTTGATGTATAACAATGATGCATAACAACGTTTTACGAAACCAGGGGTTACTGATATGCCACCAAAAGTCAGGGTTACGAAAGAGATGATACTGGACAAGGCATTTGCCATGACCAGAGAAAATGGATTTGAGAGTGTAACTGCTAGAGGTTTGGCAGAGGAATTGGCTTGTTCAACACAGCCTATCTTTCGTGTATACGAAAATATGGAATCTCTGAGAGTAGACTTATATGCACGGTCATTAGAGTTTTTTGCAAAAAATATGTGCGATGTAATATCTAAATCCACACAAGAAATCAAAAAGACGGATAAAAGGGATCCTGTATTTTTGGGCATGGGGATGACATATCTGGAACTTGCGAAGAGGGAAACGTATTTGTTTCGGTTGTTATGTGCCGGTGTGGAAACAGATGAGGTAAGGGTTGGAAGTATATATGATTTTGCGGAAACGCAGACAGAGTACACTCTTTTTGAAGACCTGCCGGGAATGGGGAAAGTCCCACAGGAGAAAAAGAGAGAATTGTTCTTAATGGAATGGATATTTACACACGGACTTGCAGCAATGACAGCCAATAATGGTGTAGAACTTTCCGAAACAGAACAAAGGGAGTTGCTTGTTAAGGCATATCATGCAATGGAACAAGCATAGTACGAATGGGATGAAGGGAGTCATGCAATTATGATGAGCAAGAAGAGACGTAAGAGAATGGTCAGAAGGCTAAAGAAAAACATATTGAAATCGATGCGGCATTTGTATTATCGGATTACACATCCGCGGGTGAAACTCAATATATTTGAGCCGGGAACCAGAATATGTGAAGCGTGCGGCATTCTACTCGTAGTGGCTCTGGTATTTTATCTCATCAGTTTTAATGAAATATCTTATATTCTGTGCTGGGTTGCAGCAATTATCTTCGGAACATTGTTAGTTCTGTTGAAAATAGAGCAACATCAAGAAGATGCAGACTATGAGGAATGGAAACGCAAGAACTTTGAAAGCAATCACGGGTTAAGGTATTAATTGAACATCAAAAAAGGAGACCGTTTCACGAATCAATGAGGCTGTCTCCTTTTTTGTATAAAGTAATTTTTGAATTACACCACGTAAGCCTTATCCACATCCACAACTGCAAAGTACTGGCTTCCCAAATGAGATGCAATCAATCGGTCAATTTCGTCCCGCACCTGCATCTCCGTCATTTTCACGGAAAACGGAACCACAATATCAAAAATCAGATTTGTATGTGTCGGTCCGGTCACCATACGAAAATCATGTATAGAAACCTCTTCTCCCATTTTCTTCATAAGTTGTGCCACTCTCTGCTTCATTTCCATGACCTGCACATCATCCGTCTGCACAGGATCCATATGTATCACAGCCTCACAACCCATTTTCTCCCGCAGTTCGCGCTCTATATTATCAATCGTATCGTGTAATTCCAAGATATCTCCGGAAGCCGGCACCTCTGTATGTAATGAAATCATCCTGCGTCCCGGTCCATAATCATGTACCACCAAATCATGAACACCGACAACATATTCATGTGACATCACGAATTGCTCGACCATATCCACGAATTCCTTCTCCGGAGCCTGCCCAAGCAATGGATTTAGGGTATCTCTTGCTGCACCGATACCCGCTTTAAAGATAAATGCCGCCACAAGAATACCAAGGTAACCGTCTAACTGTATTCCGCTATATTCGGATATCAAAATACCAAGCAACACAAAGGTAGTTGCAACAGAGTCACTTAAACTGTCTGTTGCAGTTGCCTGAATACTTGCCGAATTCAGTTTCTTCGCAATGCCTCTGTTATAGTAGAACATATAAATTTTTACGCCCACAGATATCACCAGTATTGCAATGGTAATCGGCTCAAATGTAATTGCACTTGGATTAATAATTTTATCAATCGCTGACTTGCCAAGTTCAAATCCCATTACAACAATGACAACCGAGACAATAAATCCTGTGATATACTCCAGTCTGCCATGTCCAAACGGATGATCGTTATCTGCCTCCTGCCCCGCCATTTTGAAACCAACTAATGTCACAATAGAAGAACCTGCATCCGACAGGTTGTTAAATGCATCAGCCATAATTGCAATCGAACCACTTATCAGCCCCGCAAACAATTTCAACAAAAAGAGGAATATATTAAATGCAATTCCAACTGCACCGCAAAGCATACCATATGCCTGCCGCACCTTGGGTTCCGTTGTGTTTTCACGATCCTTAATGAACCACTTTGCTAATAAACTTACCATAACAATCTACTCCTCATTAATCTACTCCTCATTCTCATCTGTCTTCTCATCCTCGTCCTCAATACGGCGGAATGCATTGGCTTCTCTCGTCAGAATTTTGACACTCTTCACAAAATTACTGAACATGCCCGCCCGATAAAGATTGATGATAATCATTCCAATCGGCACAGCAATAATTAAGCCAAACGCTCCTCCGATTCGGAATCCTATATAGAGAAGAATCAGCGTTGGAATGGGTTCCAAACCAATCGAATCTCCAACTAATTTCGGCTGTATCAACTGACGCACCAACTGGCTGACTGCCCAAGTCACTACCAAACCGATTGCCATGACATAATTTCCTTCTATCAACTGATAAATCGCCCACGGCCACATCACCGCCCCTGTTCCGAAGAACGGTAAGAAATCCAACAATGCAATTAACAATGCCAGCAATATCGCATACTCAACATTTAATATTGCAAAACCTGCTAACAATATTGCAAATACAACTCCCATAATCTTGAACTGAGCACGAAAATATCCGCCAACCGCATCTTTCATGGTTCCGTATACAACGTCCCACCTGCTAAGTACCGAATCGGATGCAACACTTTTAACCAATTTAACCACATAATCACGCTCTGCAATAAAGAAATAAGAAGATAGTACCGCCATAATAATACCAATGATAACAAGCGGCAGGTTCTTGGCAAAATTGCCTGCTGCCTCTGCCATAGGCACACCCATTGATTGAATAATGGATGTCGTATCTTCATTTACATTGGCAAATATACCGACCAGCCATTCCCTGATAGACACCGGCATTCTGCTCAGATACCTGTCATAACTTCTGGTAATATCAGCAACGGTATCTGAAACGCTTTGCCATACCTGTGGCAGATTTCCCGCAAATCCAACGATTTGCTCTATCAGCATGGAAACAACCAAATATATAACAAAGAAAATGACCGCTATGGTCATTATGATGACAAATGCTGATCCGGCCTTTCTGACAATCTTAATCCTCTTCTCCAAAAAACGTACCAGCGGATTGGCAATCATCGCAATGATTCCACCAATCACAAACGGCATAAAGTATACAATAATCTTCGGAAGAATAAATAGGCAGAATACCACCGCTAGCGTCATCGTAATAATATTTAATGCAATCTTACAGTATTTTACCAATGGTGTCATAGATTTCGTCCCTCCCTTGTTTGCTTGTTGCTGAAAAAGGAATGATAATAGTCTCCGGTTCTGCCTTCAGCGTAGTCTTAATTAATTTGACCTGCTTAGCAATTTGACTCCTGTTAATTTTATCTAGTTTGGTTGCAATAATAATCGGTTTATACCCGTTATGCAATATCCAATCATACATATTCCTGTCATTTGCAGAAGGCTCATGTCTGATATCAATCAACAGAAAGACTGCCTTAAGCTGCTTGGATGAATGCAGATACCGCTCTATCATCTTACCCCATTGCTCTTTGGCAGATATAGAAGCCTTTGCATAGCCATATCCGGGTAAATCCACAAAATATAGTTGTATTTCTTTTTCTTTCTTTGCAACGTTATTGACCGAATCAGTCGATTCATCCTGTTCTGGCACCAGCCCCGTAATATGATAGAAATTAATCGTTTGTGTCTTGCCCGGTTGTGCTGATGTTCTGGCAAGTGATTTACGATTCATCAGCGCATTAATCAATGAAGATTTTCCTACATTACTTTTGCCCGCAAATGCAACCTCCACAAGTTGATTATCCGGTAATTTGCTTGTTATGCCACATACTGTTTCTAATTCTACATTCTTTATTTTCATAATGCTTCCTTTAATACTTCATCCATCGTTTCTACGAAAACAATGCGAAGTCCCTGTTTGATTTCGTCTGCAATTTCTTCAATATCGCGCTCATTTTTCTTTGGAACAAGAACTGTCTTAATATTCGCATTCTTTGCCGCAAGTATCTTTTCTTTCAAGCCGCCAATCGGCAATACACGTCCACGCAACGTAATTTCCCCTGTCATTGCTACCTCTGCTTTCACAGGCTTCTCGGTAATAGCGGAGAACAGCGCTGTTGCCATTGTAATACCTGCACTTGGTCCGTCCTTTGGAACCGAACCCTGCGGAATATGAATATGAAAATCATGTTTCTTAAAATAGTCGCTTGCAATCTTATGCGCCGTACTAATGGAACGAATATAACTGATACCGGTCTGTGCTGATTCCTTCATCACATCGCCAAGCTGTCCCGTCAACGTAACTTCACCCTTACCCGGCATGATATTCACTTCTATCTGTAACGTATCACCGCCTACGCTGGTCCATGCAAGTCCCCTTACAATACCAATCTCATCTGTTTCATTTGCCATATCATAACGATAGCGCTCAGTACCGAGATACTTTTCCAAATTGGCTTCTGTCACACGCACACACTTCTTATGATTCTGCCATATCTCACGGGCACTCTTACGGCATATCTCACCAATCTTTCGCTCCAACTGCCGCACGCCTGCTTCTTTGGTATAATTTCTTGCTATCTTTTCTATCGCTGCATCCTGAATGGTCAACTGTCCCTGCTTAATACCGTTCTTCTCCATTTGTTTCTTAATCAAATGCTCCTTGGCGATATGTACCTTTTCATTTTCTGTATAACTGGTAACCTCAATAATCTCCATACGGTCTAATAACGGTCTCGGAATGTCTGCCGCTGAATTGGCGGTTGCAATAAACAGAACCTCCGACAGGTCAATCGGAACTTCCAAGTAGTGATCTCTGAACTTGGAATTCTGCTCCGAATCAAGAACCTCCAGCAGTGCTGATGCTGTATCTCCCTTGTAATCCTTGCTAATCTTATCGATTTCATCTAATAAAATCAGTGGGTTCTTTACACCGGCATGCTTCAATCCGGTTGCTATTCTTCCGGGCATTGCACCGACATACGTCTTTCTGTGTCCGCGTATTTCTGCCTCATCACGTACACCACCAAGTGAAATACGAACATATTTCTTGCCCAATGCTCTTGCAACAGACTTTGCAATGGAAGTCTTACCGGTTCCGGGCGGTCCAATCAGACAGATAATCGGGCTGTTTCCCTTTGCTGTCAAATTACGCACTGCCAGAAATTCCAGCATTCTTTCTTTGACCTTCTCTAATCCATAATGGTCCTCGTTCAAAATCTGTTCTGCATTTTTTAAATCTTTATTATCTTTGGACGCCTTATTCCACGGCATATCTAATAACGTCTCAATATAGCCTCTGGACACGGCACTCTCAGAAGAACTGGAAGAAATCTGCTTGAAACGTGCAATCTCCTTTGCCAGCTTTTCTTTGACTTCAACAGGTGCTTTCAATTTTCGAAGTGCTTCATCAAAACTATCCGCATCCGAGACCGACTTATCCTCACCCAATTCCTCACGAATCAGTTGTAGTTGCTCACGCAATAAATATTCTTTTTGGTTCTTATCCACACGTTCCTTGATTTGTTCTTGAATTTCCTTGCGAATATTCATAATTTGCAGGTCATTCATTAAAACAAGAATCAATTCCTGACAACGTTCTTTTTCATCTATGGTTTCAAGCAATTTCTGCCTGTTTTGCACATTCATCGGAAGATTGACCGCAATATAATCAACCAGTTCACCCATTTCCTGTGCTTCCGTAAACTGTCTCTCAATTGTTTTACCAATACGTGGATTAAACGAAATATACTCGCCCATTAAATCCTTCAGTGTCTGAAGCATTGCCGCATTTTCTGCTGTATCAAGTGGCTCATTGCTACTCTTATAGGTTTTCACATCAGCTATGAGACAACCCTCTGTCTCAGCGATTTTAAGAAGTTCTGCACGCTGTTTTGCTTCTACCAACACCCTGACAACACCACTGGGCAACTTTAAGACCTGCTTAATCTGCGCAATTGTTCCGACATGACAAAGATCCTGCTGCACGGGATCAACCGTTGCAGCCTCTAACTGCATCACCAAATAAACCGTCTGATCCTTAACCATTGCCTTTTCAACCGCAGTAATGGATTTGTCTCTGTCGATATCAAAATGTATAATCATTCCCGGTAGTACAGTCAATCCTCGTAGGGCAATTGCCGGAAGTGTCTTCTTCATACTTCTCATTATTTTCTCCCATGTGCACAAACGGGTGCCCTAAGGCACCCATTTATTTTGCTTTTTTCATTCTTTCTTCATGAACGATTAGCGGCTCGCTGGTTCCTTCCACCGCTTCCTTCGTAATCACACAACTTTCGATGGTTTCATCTGACGGAATCTCATACATAATATTCATCATCAGTTTCTCCATAATGGAGCGAAGCCCTCTCGCGCCGGTCTTACGCTTTAATGCCTTCTCGGCAATCAGCTCTATTGCCTCCGGCTCAAAACTCAACTTCACATCGTCAAGTTCCAACAACTTCTTATACTGCTTGATAATCGCGCTCTTCGGTTCTTTCAGGATGCGCACCAGAGCGTCTTTATCAAGAGGTTCTAATGACACATTAATCGGCACACGACCAACAAACTCAGGAATCAATCCGAATTTCGTCAAGTCCTCCGGCATAACCTTCTGAAGCAGCACACCAAGTTCGCTCTCCTTCTTGTCCTTAATCTCTGCATTGAAGCCGATTGACTTTCTGTCTAACCTTGTCTCAATAATCTTATCCAGACCTTCGAATGCACCACCACAGATAAACAAAATGTTAGTTGTATCAATCTGCAACAATTCCTGATGCGGATGCTTTCTTCCACCTTGCGGCGGTACGGAAGCAACTGTTCCTTCCAGTATCTTAAGGAGTGCCTGTTGTACGCCTTCACCGGATACATCTCTGGTAATTGATACATTTTCACCTTTTCTCGTAATCTTATCAATCTCATCAATATAGATAATGCCATACTGCGCACGTTCTATATCATAGTCTGCCGCCTGAATAATCTTTAACAGAATATTCTCAACATCTTCACCGACATAGCCGGCTTCCGTCAAGGCTGTTGCATCTGCAATGGCAAACGGTACGTTGATAATCTTGGCAAGTGTCTGTGCCAAAAGAGTCTTACCACAGCCTGTCGGACCCAACATGATAATGTTACTCTTTTGTAGTTCCACATCTAAGTCCTTACCTGCCATAATGCGCTTGTAGTGATTATAAACCGCTACTGACAGAACCTTCTTTGCTTCCTCTTGCCCAATGACATAATCATCCAGAAACTCTTTGATTTCCTGTGGCTTCAGCAGATTGATATCCATCTCTTTATCCGGATGCTCATCCTGCTCGTACTCTTCTTCGATAATATCCATGCAAATATCTACACATTCATCACAGATATAAGCGCCGCTGGGACCGGCAATCAGTTTCCTGACCTGGTCCTGCGTCTTATTACAAAATGAACATCTTATTTTTTCATCATTACCTTTTGACATCATACTTTACTTATCTGCTCCCCTGCTTGTAATAACGCTGTCAATCAAGCCGTATTCCTTCGCTTCTTGGGCAGATTTCCAGTTGTCTCTTTCTGTATCTGCTGCGATGATTTCAATCGGCTTTCCTGTATTCTCTGCTAATATTCTGTTAATGGTTGCTTTTGTTTTCAGGATATGTTCTGCTGCAATCTGTATCTCGGTTGCCTGTCCCTGCGCACCGCCAAGAGGCTGATGTATCATAATCTCTGCATTTGGCAGGGCAAATCTCTTACCCTTTGTTCCGCCTGCCAATAAAAATGCGCCCATGCTGGCAGCCATACCGATACAGTATGTCTGTACATCACATTTGATAAAATGCATTGTATCATAAATTGCAAATCCTGCTGTAACCGAACCGCCCGGGCTGTTGATGTAAAGGTGAATATCCTTATCCGGATCCTCTGCCTCCAAAAACATCATCTGCGCCATTACAAGGCTGGCTGTTACATCTGTTACTTCCTCACCGAGGAAGATAATTCTTTCTTTTAAAAGTCTTGAGTAAATATCATAGGAACGTTCGCCTCGAGAGGTCTGCTCAATGACATAAGGTACTAAACTCATAGTGATTCCTCCTGTTCTGTCATTCTTGATTGTCATATTATTGATATATTCTTATTATTCTTTGTCTGCTTTTTTTGTTTTGGCAGGCTTGTCTGCTGTTTCTTTCTTGGCTGCAGGTTTCTTTTCTGTAGTTTCCTTCTTTGCTGTTTCTTTCTTAGCTGCAGGTGCCTTTTCCTTTGCAGGAGTCTTCTCCTTGGCAGTTTCTTTCTTCTCTGCTGCCTTCTTCGGAGCTGCCTTGCCTTCTTTTGCTTCGGAAACGATTAATTCAACTGCTTTCTGAATCGCGATATCCTTTGATATCTGCTCTTTCTCATAATCTCCAACCATTTCTTTCAGCTTGTCAGCTTCCATCTGATACATGCCTGCCATCTTCTCAAGTTCAGCATTGAACTCATCATCAGACACTTTAATATCTTCAGCCGCAACAATAGCTTCCAGAACCAATCTGCTCTGGATACGCTTTTCTGCTGCCGGTTTCATCTGCTCTAAGAACTTCTCGCCTGTAAGACCTGTAAACTGGAAGTACTGCTCCAGTGATAAGCCCTGCTGCTGTAATCTCTGTGCATAATCCTCTGCCATCTGTCTTGTCTGTGTCTGTAACATCGGCTCAGGAATATCCATCTTGGAATCTGCAATGATTGCTTCAATAACTGCATCTTCCTTCTGGTTCTTAGCTGCGCTTTCTTTTCTTTCGGTAATCTTTTTCTTCACATCTGCCTTATATTCAGCCAATGTATCGAATTCGGAAACTTCACTTGCAAATTCATCATCAAGTTCCGGAAGTTCTTTCTCTTTGATTTCCTTAACCGTTACCTTAAAGACTGCCGGCTTACCTGCAAGGTCTTCCGCCTGATAATCCTCAGGGAACGTTACGTTAACATCTGTTTCTTCATTTAACTTTGCGCCAATCAATTCCTTCTCAAATCCCGGAATAAATGCATTGGAGCCAATGGTCAAAGGATAATTCTCACCCTTACCGCCGTCAAATGCAACACCGTCTACAAAACCTTCAAAGTCAATGACTGTCATATCGCCTTCTTTTACTGCTCTGTCTTCAACGTTGATGGTTCTGGCATTGCTTTCTCTTTCCTTATCAATCTCTGCAGTCACTTCTTCGTCTGTTACATCAATGTCTGCCTTGGGTACTGATACACCCTTATACTTGCCGAGCTTTACTTCCGGCTTAATTGCAACTTCTGCTGTAAAGATAAAGGGTTTTCCCTTTTCAAGCTGTACAACATCAATCTTAGGCTGTGATACAACTTCCAAATCCTTATTTTCAGTGAGTTCTTTCTCATATGCATCAGGAATCAACTCGTTAGCGGCATCTTCATAAAATATCTCAGCGCCGTACATCTTTTCGAGCATCTGACGAGGCACTTTACCTTTTCTGAAACCCGGTACACTCATCTTTCCTTTATTCTTGTTGTAAGCCTTTTCAATCGCCTTTTCCAATTCTTCTGCAGAAGCCTCGATTGTAAGCTTCGCCATGTTTTTCTCCAGTTTCTCTACCTTTAAACTCATTATATTGTATTTCCTCCTTCTATTTAGCACAAGAACCTATAAATTCCCATACTTAATCGTCGGAGGCCCATTATGCCCCCGATGATAATACTCATTTTTGAATTATAGCATAGGGTTATGTAAAATGCTAGTATTTTTATGGTAGTTGGGTGTGATAATTCGATTAACAAATTGTAAAAATTCTATATACAGTGAACTGCATACAAGGGAACTGACTTTATTTCTTTTATATAGCCGAAATTTCTGGCTGAAATGCGTATGCAATATGAAGGATGGTACTTTTCTTGATACACCATCAAACTCTTTGCCTTTACATGATCTCCTGCTTTGCACTCAATCGGTATTACGCTTCCATCCTTTACAATTAAAAAGTCCAATTCAGCTTCTTGATTTGAAGTCCAATAGAGCAGTTCATATCCATTGCTCTTTAGGATAGCCGCCACATAATTTTCAATTAATGCGCCCTTGAAAATGTTGCTCTCTGCTCCCTGTATGGTTCCCAATGTTATATTTGCCTTTCGCGTGAGTAGACCAATATCACTAAAATACAATTTGAAACTTGACAGGTCTCTATATGCATTGGGTGGCATATATCCTTGTTCGCTTTTCACACAAGAAAGTACAATTCCGGATTGTATCAACCAATCAATAGAGTCACCATACTGCGATGCCCGCGCACCACTCTTTATCATTTTATATTGAAACTTCTTGTTATCTTTTGCTAATTGGGACGTTAATGATTCATATGCTCCTCTGATTCTGATTGTTTCTGTATTGATCGTATACTTGGTCATGTCACCCATATAGGCTGCCAATATCAAATCCTGCATATCTTCAGTTGGAATCCCCACATAATCCGCCAGGGAAGAAAGCACAACAGCAGGCATACCGCCAATTACTAAATAATCATAGTAATATTGCAGCGCAGTACTGTGTGTGGCTTCCGGCATAGCCTGATTCGTGTCAAAGTGCTCTCGTATGCTTTCCGCTAAGAAATTTTGTCCTCTTGCCCACAAAAACTCCTCAAAATCCAAAGGATACATGTTGAGTATCTGTACTTTTCCTACCGGAAATGAATATTTACCTCTGCTTAATGCCACTCCTAAAAGACTTCCCGCCGCAATCAGGTGATATTCCGGTGCTTCCTCGGCAAAATATTTCATTGCAGTAAGTGCCCGCTCACACGCTTGTATTTCATCAAAAATAATTAATGTTTCCCGTGGAATAATCTGAGTATTAAAATACTTCTCCAGTTTTGGGATTATCGTTTCAGGCGATATATTCCCATCAAATATCTCGCCCAATGCTGTATCATTTTCAAAATTTGCATAAACTGTATTCTTAAAGTATTCCCTTCCCAATTCCTTCATGACATAAGTTTTGCCTACTTGTCTTGCGCCATAGATTAATATAGGAAGTCTCTCTAACTCCGATTTAGCCCACTCTTCTAATTTATCCTGAATTTTACGTTTCACAGCACATGCCCCCTTTGTATAGGGTAATTATAAACGCTGTACTGCTTTCCGTCAAATACTTTTGTTGTTTTCATACACTTTTTCGTACGAATAAGTGTATGAGATGTACACTTTTTTTACGACTATTCCTCCACCACTTCTACCTTCCAAACCTCAAACCACAGGATTTCCTGTTTATAGACTTCATATTGGGTATAGGTAGTTTCATCTGTATGTCTGTATTTTGTGACCATACGCGTCTCTTTCTGTTCCGTCTCGTCGTTGGTGTACAGCTCTTCCGCTTCATAGGCTTCCATATTGTCATATATGGTAACCGGATAATATACATCGTCCTCTTCCTCGCTGTCTACCGAGTTGTAAATCGTTACCGCATATATAATTTCATCCGCATCCTCATAATAGTAGTTATAGAGGCTAATATCCGGAATAGGACCGGCATCTCCTGTATCTTGCCCAATATTCTCCCAATCTCCTTTGATAATATCCTCTTTCTGCATTTCCGACAAAATTGTCTCTCTGGTCTCCTCTGTCACACAACCGGTCAGACAGGTTAGTATTAGGGCAAGACATATCATAATCAGTCCGCTCTTTTTCATTTGTGTATTCCTCCCTTTTGTAACGAATATACAATATTTTATCACAAATGGAAGCATACATCTAGTGTTGCAGAACTTTCAGATAAGCGAAATTTACTTCTTTCAGTTAGTGTAAAATATTAGTTGGCAAAAAGAATAAGATATTTTAGTTATGTAAACTAAAATAGGAAGCAGAGATAAATCCCTACTTCCCAATCGTACCATTTTTCTTTATGATATTAATTGTCAAGATTAATGTAAAGGAAACAGTACGATGACTACTATTGTAAACGAAGAACTTGTATCATTCAAGGAGTTAGAGAAAAAAATTTATTCTTATGTGTGTGAGCTAGGTAGAGAGATAACCCAACAGATGTTAGAAACCTACGATAAAGAACTGGCAGAAAACAGAGATAAGAAACTATACAGAGGAAAAGGAAAACGTGCCACCACGATTAAAACCATTTATGGAGAGGTAACCTATTCCAGAAATGTTTACCGTACAGAAACGGAAGAAGGACAGACAGCGCACGTTTTTCTTCTTGATGAAGCGATGCACATGGACAAAATAGGATTGATTTCAACCAACCTTGCAGAGAAAATAGCCCTGACCGTAACCGAATCGCCATATCGGGTGACAGCAGAACAGATCAGCAGTACCTGTGGTCAAAGTATTAGTGCAGGTGGAGTCTGGAACATGATGCAGCGCCTTGGAGAAAGAATAGATGAAGAAGAGCTCCATGCAGTGAAACAGATGAATGCAGACCAGTCAGAAGGTGAAAAAGAAATTCCGGTACTGTTTGAAGAAATGGACGGAGTATGGCTCAATTTTCAGGATGCACATCACAAAAAGATGAAGAAACAGGAAATGAAGGTTTTCACCATGTATGAAGGGTGGGACGAAGAAAAAGAAAAACAAAAACGCAGCACACTGGTGGGGAAAACCATGCTTGCCGGAATGGAAAAAAGCACAGAATTTCATGAGAAACGGGAAGCCTGTATCAGAAAGAAATATAATGCAGATGAAATCGGACAGCGTATCCTAAATGGAGATGGAGGAAGCTGGATAAAAGAACCATATGATCCGGATACAATCTTCCAACTAGACAGATACCATATCTATCAGGAAATTTTAAGGAAAATCAGTCATAAGGAAGCCCAGAAAGAAATCAGGCGACTCTTTGACGAAGAGAAAATAGAGGAAATGCTGGAGTATATACAAATCTATGCAACAAGTGTTGCAAGCCCTGATGAAAAGGATAATTCCAGTAAAAATGCAATGGAGCTGTACCAGTATTTAAACAATAACAAAGAAGGATTACTGCCATACAACAAACGAGGAATAGCAATACCAGAGCCAAAAGAAGGACTTTTGTATAAAGGAATGGGAATACAGGAAACGCAGAACTGCACCGTCATAACACTACGGATGAAGCATCGCCGAATGCGCTGGTCAGTTAGTGGAGCAAATAATCTTGCAAAAGCACTTTACCGGAAAGAGAACAAGGAACTGATTGAAACAATTGACAGATATACAGACGGACTTGTGTTCACCATGCAGATGCAGGAAATAATAGAAACCTTAAGCGCAACAAAAGCACCAAAGAAGGATGGAAAAGGAAATCCATACGCAGACAGATTTAATCATCATATGCCGTTGTTTGAGGCAATGCAGACCGCATCAAGAAAAGCATTTAAAAGAGCCTTTGGATACTAAACAGAAAAAAGCTAATCATGGGTCTATTAGGTGAATGAAAAAACAGGAAAATATCATTTAAGAAAAAAAGTAAGGTAGTTGCCAACGTTTACTTGACACAAACGTTGGTTGCACCTATGTTGAATATTGTAAAAAGATATTGTATAATGATAGTATGCATTTTGAAGATGGGGTAAATCGTTCGAAGAAAGGTAATGAATGGCAAGAAAAATACTGATTGTAGATGATAATGAATCAAACAGAG